>NZ_JBRBWD010000027.1:0-36043 GCF_052825245.1 Sagittula sp. | reverse complement strand
TGGCTCAGTACCTCGACGCGGTTCAGCTCGCGCTCGCTCATCAAAACCCATCCCATGCCCGCAACCTCTGCCTGTTCTCATCGGGGCAGAGTGTGACACTTCTACTTTGCAGATGTGGGACACTTTAACTTTGCGCGTACAGGCGCCGCGCGGATAATCCGTCTTATGTAATCCAGATCACCCGGCGCATGACCCGAGGTCGGCGCTGATCCGGGCCGCCGCTGTCTGGCAGATCGTGCGGAACGCCCTTGGCTGCTCGTCGTATCGCGCCTTGGGAATGCAGAGGCTGACGGCCGCAAAGGGGATTTCCGTGTGGTTACGCAAGAGCGCCGCCGTGCAGATCACGTCCCGCTCCGTCGCGACCGGACCCGCGGCAAAGCCGTCGCGCGCCATGGCGGCGAGGTCCGTCTCGCGCCGTTCCGGCGGCAGCAGCGGCGTACGCCCGTTCGCGTGGTCGGCGAAATAGGCCTCCTGCCGCGTGCGCCCGGCGACTGACAGGTGCAGCATACCCACCGGCGTCTCGTGCGCATCGAGGTCGTCGAGGATGCTGCGCGCCACCCGCAGCGCCTTGCCGCCCTCGATGGCATCCGCCACCACCAGCCGCGAGCGGTCCAGAACCGTCAGGTGCACCGTCTCCCCGTAGTCAGCCACCAGCCGCTCCAGCGTCGGGCGGGCGGTGTCGACCAGGGCGGAGGTGTCGATCAGCACGCGGTAGAGAGAGGCGATCATCGGCCCCAGCCTGTACCGCCCCCGCGCGACGCGCTGCACCATCCCGATCTTGCGCAGACCGTCCATCAGGTCGTGCGTTCCGCTCGTCGACAGGTTCATCCGACGCGCGATGTCCGACAGACCCAGCTCAGGCTCCTTTTCGGAGAACAGCCGCATGATATTCCCGACTTTCCGGATAGTCCCCATGTTCACTCCTTCTCAACTGATTACTCATTCACACTATCCGGTAATAACGGATAAACTCACGGTATGGTCCGATACCTTTAGGCAATGCCGGATTTGACCTTTCATACCCTCCAACCCGATCAGCGATTTCCGGACGGGTCCAAGGGAGGACAAGATGAAAGATCACACCACACAGGGCACCGCACCCTACACCGGCGCCGAATTCCTCGAAAGCCTTCAGGACGGACGCTGTGTCTATGTCCATGGCGAGCGGGTCAAGGACGTCACGAAGCATCCCGCGTTCCGCAACTCCTCGCGCATGGTGGCGCGTTGGTACGACAAGCTGAACGCCCAGAAGGACACGCTTGGACGGCCCACCGACACCGGGTCGGGCGGCTGGACGCACCCGTTCTTCCTGGGGCCGAAATCGGCAGAGGACCTGATCGCCGGCCGCGACGCCATCGCCGAGACGCAGCGCGTGGCGAACGGCTGGATGGGCCGCGCACCGGACTACAAGGCAGCCTTCCTCGGCACGCTCGGCGCGAACAGCAGTTTCTACGGCGAATACGCCGATAACGCGAAGATGTGGTACGCCCGGACGCAGGAACGGCTGGACTACTGGAACCACGCCATCGTCAATCCGCCGATCGACCGTCACCTGCCCATCGAGGAAACCGGCGACGTCTACATGCAAGTGGAGAAGGAGACCGATGCGGGCCTGATCGTGTCGGGGGCCAAGGTCGTCGCTACCGGCTCGGCGCTGACGCATTACAACTTCATTGCCCACTACGGCATTCCCATCAAGGAGAAGAGGTTCGCCCTGATCTTCACCGCGCCCATGGGCGCCGAGGGGGTGAAACTGATCTCGCGCGCCTCCTACGAACTGAACGCGGCGGTGATGGGCACACCCTTCGACTACCCGTTGTCCAGCCGCCTGGACGAGAACGACTCCATCCTCGTCTTCGACAAGGTGCTGGTCCCGTGGGAGAACATCTTCATCTACGGCGACGTGGAGAAGATCAACGCCTTCTTCCCGGCCTCGGGCTTTGTCCCGCGCTTCACCCTGCATGGCGTGACGCGGCTGGCGGTCAAGATGGATTTCATTTCCGGTCTTTTCTCCAAGGCACTGGAGGCGACGGGCTCCGGCGTCTTCCGCGGCCCGCAGACGGCGGTGGGCGAGGTCATCGCCTGGCGCAACCTGTTCTGGGGCCTCTCGGACGCGATGGTGAAATCGCCCGTCGCGTGGGAAGGCACCAACGGCTACGTCCTGCCCAACATCAACTACGGCCTCGCCTACCGGGTCTTCGCGCCCATGGCCTACAGCCGCATCAAGGAGCTGATCGAGCGGCACGTGGCCTCCGGCCTGATCTACCTGCCCTCCTCGGCGATGGACTTCGGGTCAGAGGAGATCCGCCCCTACATCGACCGCTTCGTGCGCGGGTCGAACGGCATGGTCGCCGTGGACCGGGTGAAGCTGCTGAAGCTGCTCTGGGACGCGATGGGCTCCGAATTCGGCGGGCGGCATGAACTTTACGAAAGCAACTACGCCGGCAACTACGAAAACATCCGCATCGAGACCATGCTGACCGCGCAGGCGACCGGCGAGATGGAGATGATGCAGAACCTCGTGGAAGAGTACATGTCGGAATACGGCCTCGACGGCTGGAACGTGGCCGACATGATCAACCCGTGGGACGTGAACCGCCTCAGGGGCGGCTTCCAGTAAATCCTCCCGGATGCGGTCCGCCGGGCTTGGCGGGCCGCGTCTGACAGGCAAGAGGCCACCATGGATTTTCAGGCAGAACAGACACGCATCGTGACGGACTGGCAGGCGTCCCTGCCCGCCTCCGTCATGGCCATCGGCGCCTTCGACGGCGTGCATCGCGGCCACCAGGCGCTGATCCGCGGCGCGGTGGATCAGGCGCGGAGGGCACATGTCGCCTCCGTCGTCTGGACCTTCGACCCGCCGCCCAAGGTGGTCTTTGGCCGCGCCGCACAGCTTTGCCCGCTGGACGAGAAGCTGGCCCGCATCGCCCGGCTTGGCCCGGATTTGATCGTGGTCGCCCGCTTCGACCGTCTCTATGCCGCCCGAAGCGCCGACACCTTCCTGCGCGACCTCGCCCGGGTGAACCCGCAGGTGATCCACGTTGGCGCGGACTTCCGGTTCGGGCACCGGCAATCCGGCGACACCGCCCTCTTGTCGCGCCATTTCAACGTCAACATCGCGCAACCCGTGATCTGCGCGGCGGGCGAAACCGTATCGTCCACACGCATTCGCGCCCTACGTGCAGACGGGAGACTGGCAGAGGCCCGCGCCCTGCAAGGCCCCTTCGAGAGCGCCGCCTGCCTGACCGGGCGGATGCTGACACAGGACCTGAGATTCCAGGAGACGACGCCATGAACGCGCGCTTCGAACATATCGACCCCCGCGCCCTGCGCGATGCCTGCGGCGCCTTCGCCACCGGCGTGACGGTGATTTCCACCCGGACCGAGGAAGGCGACCACGGCATGACCGCCAACGCCTTCATGTCGGTGTCGCTGGACCCGCCGATGATCGCGATCTCGCTGGACCACAAGTCCAAGCTCCTGGACAAGGTGCGCGCCTCCGGCCGTTATGCGGTCAGCATCCTCTCCGACGAGATGGAGAAGCTGGCCATGCACTTCGCCGGGCGTTTCGACCCCGACCACGCCGACCCCTTCGAGGAGCTGGACGGCCTGCCCGTGGTGCCCGGCGCCGCGTCGGTCTTTGTCTGCGACGTGGCGCAGGACGTGGAAGCCGGGGATCACGTGGTCTTTATCGGACAGGTGACCCGCCTCGAACGCGCGTCGGGGGCCCGCCCGCTCCTTTTCCATGGCGGCAAGTTCGGCGGCCTGGCCGACTGAGGCCTGCCTCGCGCGCCTTCAGCGAACAGGACGGCGCGCCATTTCTTGCACGAAATGGCGCCGATAATGCCTGGCGCGGCGCCACCGGACACGAAATCCATGCAGGCCCCACGCCTCACTGCCAAAATCCGAAAGCAAAAGCGGCCCCCAAACGGGCCGCTCCCTTCCATCCCATGTCAGGCAAGCGCCGCCCTACTCCGCCGCAGCCGCCTGTGCACCCGTCACCCGCGCCAGCCCGTCGACAAAGAACGGGCGGAAGCCGTCGGGATGCTCGCTCATCGGGAAATGCCCGACCTCCTCCATCACCGAAAGCGTCGCCCCCGGGATCTGGTCGGCGGTGCGCTTGGCATCCTCCGGCGTGCAGGTGAAGTCATAGGCACCCACGATGAAATGCACAGGCGTCCGGGTCGTATCGATCCTGTGCAGCTGCCCCACGAGACTGTCGTCCTGCGTGTAGAACGAGAGATCGCCCCGGAACACGCCCGGCCCTGACTGCATGAACATCCAAAGGGTGTTCCAGCGCTCCGCCAGCGGCGCGTAGGGCGAGATGTTGGTCGACACCAGCGCCGCCCCCATCTCTCCGCCATGCGCGTCGGGCCGGTGGAACCAGTCGATGTCGTACCACGCCGGCTGGAAATCCGACGCCTCGATGGCCAGGAAGGCCCGGAACGCCTCCGGATGATGCACCGCCAGTTGCAGCGCGATCCGCCCGCCCATCGACACGCCCGCCAGCACCGGCCTGTCCAGCCCCAGCGCCGCCGAGACGGCAAGGACGGTCTGCATGTAGACCTCCGTCGTCAGCAGGTATTCCTCGGTCTGGAAACCCTCCGGCGGCAGCGACTTCCCGTGCCACGGCATGTCGAAGGCGATGACCCGGTGCAACGCGGTGATCTCCGCATCGTTCAGGATGTGCCGCCACTGGCGGGTGTCCGACCCGGCGGTGTGCAGGCACAGCACCGGCTGCCCCTGCCCCGCTTCCTCGAAGTAGATGCGCTGGCGCCGCCCCGCGACCTCGACCGTCACGTACCGTCCGCAAATCGGCTCGATCATGCGTTCACTCCTTCACGTCCAAGGGCCAGGACCTCCTTGAAGAACCGCAGGTTCTTCACGAGGCACAGCATGTCGCCGACGATCTCCGCCCGGCCGATCTTCACCATGGCAAAGATGTCGTGGAAGCCGGGCGCGGGCCGCGCGGTCCAGAAGGCACGCAACGCGTCGGCATCTGTCATCAGGCCGAAACGGTACGGCGTCTTCTTCGACGGCCCTTCGACAATGCGGTCGATGCGCCCCTTCTCGAACACCAGGTAGAATTCCTGCCTGTCCACCTTCAGCAGCACGGTTTCCGAAAACAGCGCGCCCAGGCGATGAAGATGCGGGCTGCGCTCAAGCTCTGCCCTGATCCGTGCCAGCGTGTCGTGCATGGGTCCTCCCCTGTCAGGCCCTGTTCCAGTCGCGCGCAGCATGGCGCGCCGCACAGCGGGCCGAAAGGTATGACGCGATACCCTCCAAGGCGACACGGCCAAGACCTTTTCGATATCGCCCGATACCCGGCCCCCGGCTTCCCCGATGCCCGGCAAGGGTGCACAGTCGCCCCACCAGACACCACCGGCACCCCAGCCGCCCCGACAAGACGCAAAAGGAGGAGGACCCCAATGCGCAACGTGACCGTAGAGAACGTCACCGACGTCGTCGTCGACGCCATCGGCGCCAGCAGCGACATTCCCGCCCGCCAGAAGGAGATCATGACCGCGCTGGTCAAGCACCTGCACGGCTTCTGCAAGGACGTGAACCTGACGCATGGCGAATTCATGCAGGCCTGCGATTTCCTCGCCCGGGCCGGGGCCGTGTGCTCCGACAAGCGGCAGGAGTTCATCCTGCTGGGCGACATCCTCGGCGTCGAGGTGCTGTGCGACATGCTGTCGAACCCGACCCCCAACGGCGAGACCACCGGTACCGTGCTCGGCCCCTTCTTCCGCGAGAACGCCCCGATCCTGCCGCACGGCGCCTCCATCGTGCAGAAGCACTTCGATGACGAGGAATCGGTCTTCGTCGAGGGCTACGTGAAGGACGCCTCCGGCACCCCGATCGCCGGCGCGATCATCGACGTCTGGGAAGACGCACCCAACGGCCTTTATGAAAACCACGACCCGGAGCAGCCGGAATACAACCTGCGCGGCCGGTTCGAGACCGACGAGAACGGCTATTACGCCTACCGCGCCCTGCGCCCGGTGCCCTACCCGATCCCGTCCGACTGGACCGCGGGCGAGATGATCGCCTACATGGGCCACCACACCATGCGCCCGGGCCACATCCACGTCGTCGTCAACAAGGAGGGCTACCGCCCGCTGGTGTCGCAGATCTACGACGCCTCCTCCGACTACCTCGACAACGACTCGGTCTTCGCCGTGAAGGAGAACCTGATCGGCGAGTTCCGCAAGGCCGACGCAGACCACGGCACCGACCTCCACGTGCAGTTCGACTTCGTGTTGGCCGACCAGAAGCTGGCCATGGCCGCCGAGTGACGGCTTGCCCCGCGCGGCGGACAACCGCCGCGCGGACCCCCACCAGACCCAATTCCCCTACGACAGGACCCCGGACATGAGCGCATCCCGCACGGCAGCGGTTGTAGAACTTGGCGGCGCGACCGCCCGCGGCACCGCCATCAAGGCGATCAGGACGCGCATCGTCGATTGCGTCACCACCCGGCGCCACAAGCTGTCGAACACCGAGCTGACCCACCAGTCCTTCGTCATCGTGGAGGCGACGCTGGCCGACGGCACCACGGGCTACGGCGAGGCCAGCACCCTCGGCGGCCCCCGCTGGTCCGAGGAAAGCGTGGAGGCGATCAAGGCCAACATCGACACCTATATCACGCCGGCGCTGCTGGACGGCTCCGCGCTCGACTTCGAACTGAACGCGCTGAAGATGAGGAAAGCGGTCAGCCGCAACACCTCCGCCCGCGCCGCGGTCGAGGGGGCGCTCTACGATGCCGCCGGCAAGTCGCTCGACCTGCCCGCCACAACCTTCCTCGGCGGCACGGTCCGCGACCGGATCGAGGTGCTCTGGGCCCTCGCCTCGGGCGACGCCGAGCAGGAGATCGAGGAGGCGCAGGCCAAGCTCGCCGCCCGCCTGCACCGCCGTTTCAAGATCAAGCTGGGCTTCCACGAACCGCGCGAGGACATGATCCGCCTGCGCCGCATCATGTCGGCCATGCCCGCGGGCACGGAAATGGTCGTCGACATCAACCAGGGCTGGTCGGAGGCCACCTTCATCCGCTACGCCCCGGAGCTGGCCGAGATGGGCATCGCCCTGATCGAACAGCCGCTGAAACCCGGCCTGTTGCACGCCACCGCCCGCATGGCGCAGCGCAGCCCGATCCCGATCATGACCGACGAGGCCGCCTTCTCCACGCAGGACCTCGTGCAGAACGCCGTAGCCGCCACCGGTTCGGTCTACTCGCTCAAGCTGGTGAAATCCGGCGGCCTGCAGGAGATGAAGCGCGCCGCCGCCGTCGCCAGCGCCTTCGGCCTCGAACTCTACGGCGGCTGCCTGCTCGAATCCGGCATCGGCGCCGCGGCCCACCTGGCCGTCTTCGCCACCCTGCCCACGCTGGAATGGGGCTGTGAACACTTCGGCCCCTCGATCCTGCAACGCGACCTGACCAAGAGCGGCATCCTCTACCGCGACTTCCACATCGAAACGCCCAAGGGTCCCGGCCTCGGCATCACGGTGGACACCGACGCGCTCGACGCCGCCACCCGCAAGTCCTGACCCGTCACAAACGGGCCCCACCCCTTCATCTTGGCGGCAAATACCTCGGGGGGCTCCGCAGGAGCGGGGGCAGCGCCCCCTCCCCCGTCCAAATCTCCGATGACACGCGGAACCCGGCACCCACGGCCACAGCCGCCCCCTCAGTGCCCGCGCCGGAACTTCCGCGCCACGTCGAAGAACTGCGCCACCTGCGCCGACTGGTTGTCGCGCCGGGCGTGGATGGTCAGCGCGGTCCCGGGGTTGTAACCCTCGTAGCTGCGGAAGAACACGCCGGGGCGCGAGGTCCGCGACACGCTCTCCGGCACGACCGAGATGCCCACCCCCACCGACACGAGGCTGATCGCCGTCTGGTAATCCTGCGCCAGTTCCAGCGCCGCGGGCTCGAACCCTTCCTTGCGGCAGATGCTCAGCACGAAATCCGCATAGCTGGGCCGCGGCCTGCGCGGATACAGCACGAAGGTCTGGCTGCCGAGCTCCGAAAAGACGATCTTCTTGCGCTCCGCCAGCTCGCTGTTGTCGGGGATGGCCAGGATCAGGTCTTCCTGCGCCAGCGGTTCGCGCCGCAGTTCGTCGTCCTTCAGGCTGGGCCGGGCGACGGCCACGTCGATCTCGCGCTGCACAAGCGCGGAATGCAGTTCGGCATTGTTCATTGCCGACAGCGCCAGCTCCACCTTGGGATAGAACGACCGATAGGACTTTATAAGATTGGGCAGCACCCCGTGCGAGGCCGATCCGACGAAGGCCACGCGCAGCCGCCCGACACCGCCTTCGCCGACCTGCCGGGTTTCCTTGTAGGCAGCCTCCAGCCGGTCGACCAGCGCGCGGGCGTGGCGTTCCAGCACCTCGCCCGCCTGTGTCTTGCGGATCTGACTGCGCGAGCGGTCGAAAAGCTGGGCACCGATCTCCGCCTCCAGCGCGGCGATCTGGCGGGACAGCGGCGGCTGGGCGATTTCCAGCCGCGAGGCGGCGCGGCCGAAGTGCAGTTCCTCGGCCACCGCCAGAAAATATCTGAGACGACGCAGTTCCATGGCACCCCTCCCTCAGACCTAGAAGGTATGGGAGGTGCGCTCACGATACAACTGCGATCATGGTCGGTCGGACGGGCGCCCTGCACACGCCCCGGACGCGCGTGGCGTCAGCCTGTCGCCTGCTCGCTTGCGGCTTCGGAGGCGGCGAGGGTCAGCGCCTTCATCAGGGTGCGCGCGTCGGTGGGCTTGGGACAGTGCATCGCGCCGGGAAAACGCGCGACGACCTCGTCCTCGATCAGGTGGCCGGAATGGAAGATCAGCGGCACGCCCGCCCGGTCCAGCCGTTCGGCCACCGGAAACACGTCGCCGTCCCGCAGACGCACGTCCAGAACGGCGGCCACCGGCACAACATCCTCGAGGGCGTCCAGCGCAACGGACACGCGGGCAAAGGGGCCGCACACCTCGAAGCCGCCATCCTCGATCATCATCTGGATGTCCATGGCGACGATCGCTTCGTCCTCGCACAACAACACGACCCCGCGCTGCTCTTCTGCTATGTCATTTCTTGTTTTCATAGTTAAGGCGTGTCCTGCGCATCCATTCGGTCTGCTCCACTTCGATGCGTCCGTCCAGTTGTGCGGCGGACATCTGCATGAGCGTGGAACCAAACCCTTTCTTTTCCTTCGACGGCTTAACCGCCGGAACGTCGTATCGTTCCGTCCAGTCGAGCACGACTTCGCTACCGTGTTCCAAAGACCACGAAACGTTGAGGCTGCCGTCCACGGCGCCAAGCACCCCGTACTTAGCCGTGTTGGTCGCCAGTTCGTGGAACATCAGCGACAAGGTGGTCAGCGTTTCGGGCGTCAGGGGCACTGCAGGCCCATCGACCGTCACCGAGGCATGACCGGCGTAGGGCTCCACCGCGCCCTCGACCGCGTCGGTCAGCGTCAGCCGGGTGCCCGCCGGAGCGCGGTGCGTCAGGTTGTGGGACCGGGCCAGCGCCCCGATGCGCGCCGTCACGCCCTCGACGAGATCCGGAACGGTCTCCGCCGAATGCCCGGCGATGCGCACCATGCCCGAGATGATCGAGAACAGGTTCTTCACCCTGTGGTTCATCTCGTGCAGCATGACCTCGCGCACCTGCCGCGCCTCTTCCTCCTCGGTGATGTCGAAGATCACGCCCAGCGTCCGCAGGCCCTGGCTGCGGTGCAGGCGTCGTCCGACAAGCTGCACCGACCGCGCGTGCCCGCCCTCGGCCGACGGCAGGGTGAAGGTCAGCGAGAACGGCAGCTTCGTGTCGCTGTTCTCCAGCGCCTCCTGCGCTTCGTTCCAGCTGTCCTCCGGCAGATGCGCAAGGAAGGCCGCAACCTCCATTTCCTCCGCCTCGACCCCCAGAAGCTGCGCGCCGATCGTGTCGAAGCGGATCGTGTCGCCGGTGCGCGAGAGTTCCCAGACCCCCAGCCCGGCCACGTCCAGCGCCATGCGCAGGCGTTCGCCCTCGGTCTTCAGGTCGTCCTCCAGCCGCAGCGCCTCCGTCAGCTCGGAGAACACCAGCGTCACGCCGTCGATCCGGTCCTCGCGTTTGCGATAGGGCGTCACCACCAGCGACCAGGTCCGGTGTTCGTCCGCATCCGCCACAGTCAGGGTCTGCTCTTCGCCCGTCTCCATGACGTGACGGATGGCCGACAGCACCTTCGCATCCTCGCCGATGCGGCTGGTCATCTCCGACAGCGGCCGCCCGCGGTCGCCATGCCGCAGCGGATAGACCGACTGGATGGCGTCGGTGAAGTTGCGGATGCAGCCGTCGGCATCGAGCATCACCAACGGCAGCGCGGTGGAGGAAAAGAAGTTCGACAGGTCCGCGTTGGCGACCGACAGGGCGTCGACCTTGTCCTTCAGTTCGTCGTTGACGGTGGCCAGCTCCTCGTTGGTCGACTGGAGCTCCTCGTTCATCGACATCATTTCTTCGTTGGAGCTCTTCAGCTCCTCGTTCGCGGTTTCCAGTTCCTCGACCGTGGTGTGCAGCCGCGCCCGGGTGGAGCGCAGCTCGTTCTCGAGGCTCTGCACGTGGCTGTCGGCGGCGTCCACGTCCTCGATCTCGTACTCGTGCGCCGGATCGAAACGGTCACGCTCGCGGAAGACCAGAAGGATGGTGCCGTCGCTCAGCGGATCGCCGATCAGGTCGAAACGCTGCTTTCCGAACTCCGAATTGGCGGTCAGGTCGCGGCTGATCGTGCGCTTGCCGGATTGCGCCACCTGCCGCACGATGGCCGAGATTGCCTCGCGCACGCCGGGCAGCGCGATCGACGCCGCGAACTGTGCCGACTGGTGCCCCGGCTGCATTTCGAGGTAGCGCCCCAGCCGCCCGGTGGAATTCAGCACCTCGCCCTGCCGGGACACCTGCAGCGTCGCCGGGCCGTAAACGTCGAGGATGCGATCGTGCACCGAATCGTCCGACCAGTCGACGCGTGTCGCCCGCCTGTCGGTGTCGTCCTCCGGCTGCCGCCTGCCCCGCTCGCTTTGCCGCGGCTGGTTGCGCAGGTGGAGCGGATACTCCGGGCGCGCATCGTTGCGCTCGAAGATGCGGGCCTGCGCGTCCAGCGGGTTGAACAGGTGGTCGTGACGGCCCAGCGATTCCGACGGGCCGAGGAACAACGCGGCGCCCGGCCGCAGTGCGTAGTGGAAGATCGGCATGACCGCCGCCTGCAGCTTGTCGCCGAAGTAGATCAGCAGGTTGCGGCAGGACAGCAGGTCGATGCCGGAAAACGGCGGGTCACGCACGACGCTGTGCACCGAAAAGCGGATCATCTCGCGGATGCGCGAGGTGACCTGGAACTTGCCGTCCCGCGCGATGGTGTAAAGCTCGCGCATCTCCTCGGGGATGTCGGCCATGGCGGCGTTGGGATACAGCCCGTTGCGCGCGATCCCCAGCATCCGCTCGTCGATGTCGGTGGCGAAGACCTGGATGTCGATGGTCCGCCGCTGTTCGCGCACTTCCTCGGCAAAGAGCATGGCGATGGAATAGGCCTCCTCGCCGCTGGAGCAGCCGGGCACCCAGACGCGGATCTCTTCCTTGCGGGAATTGCGCACCAGCGGTTTCACCACCTTCTGCCGCAGCATGTCGAAATGCGCCGGGTCGCGGAAAAAGCGGGTCACGTTGATCAGCAGCTCGCGGAACAGGATCTCGCATTCCTCCGGGGTGGACCGGATGTAGCGCAGGTAGGCGTTCGCGTCGTCGAGGTCGAGCACCTGTATGCGCCGCTGCACCCGCCGCGTCAGGGTCGACTTCTTGTAGCCGGAAAAGTCGTGCCCGGCGGTCGTGCGCACCACGGTGCAGATGTCGTCCAGCGTCTCCTCGACGGTCCGGGCCAGCGCATCCTCCGCCCCGTTGAAGGCGGCCTTGGCAAAGAACTGCTGGATGGTCTCGGTGATCTCGTTCGGGCGCAGCACGAAATCCACCAGCCCCGTGGACCGCGCCGAGGTCGGCATGCCGTCGTACTTCGCCGTCTCGGGGTCCTGCACGACGCACAGACCGCCGTGTTCCTTGATCGCCCGCAGACCGGCGCTGCCATCGGCGCCGGTGCCCGACAGGATCACGCAGGCGGCATTGCGGCCCATGTCCAGCGCCAGGCTTTCGAAGAAGTCGTCGATGGGCCGCCGAAGGCCGCGCGGCTGCGCGAAATCCGTCAGCTTCAGCACACCCTTGTCGATCGACAGCCCATGGCCCGGCGGAATGATGTGCACGCAGCCCGGGCGCACCTGTTCGCCGTCCTCGGTCTGGCGCACCTCCAGCGTCGTGTGGCGGCCCAGAAGCTCGGCCAGCAGGCTTTCGTGGTTGGGGTCGAGATGCTGCACCACCACGAAGGCAAGCTGGCAGTCCTGACCGGCGGTGCTCAGCATGTCGCGCAGCGCCTCCAGCCCGCCGGCCGACGCGCCGACGCCTACGACAAACAGCGCCTCCGCGTCCTTCGATGCCTTCTGCGCCTCTCCGTCCTCGCCCACCGGCAGCCCCTCATTCATCGAGAGACAGCCTTGCCATGAGCGCGATGGAATCCGCGATGGCCTGGGCAGAGCCCTGCATCGCCAGCCCGAATTCCTGCCCCATGGCCTCGATGTCGCTCAGGTTGCGCCGCAGGCGCGCATCGTGTGCCACAAGCTGGCGGCGCTGGTCGGCATTGGTCATGTCGAACTGCGACGCGAGGATGAACCGCGTGTCCCCGGCGCTGTTGCGCAGCCGGGACATCAGGACGAGGTTGCGGAACAGCGACCCGTCCTTGCGATAGTTCATCACCGGAAAGCGGCCGATGTCCTGGCTCGGATCGTGCACGAAATCGTGAAGCGCCTGCACCTGCTCGGCCGAGGTCTCCTCGCCCTGCAGGAAGCGGCAGTTGCGCCCTTCCACCTCATCCGGCTCGTAGCCCGTCAGCTTGGTGAACCCGCTGTTGACCAGCGCAAGCGGCACGTCGCCATCCTGCGTCGAAAGGGACAGTGCGACCCCTGACTTCTCGATATAGGCCTGCAACTTCGCAGGCAGAATGTCGCTACTCATTCCGTCCAGTGGTTCCTTGGAGCGTGGTTCACTGATCCAAGTTATGTGTTGCATTTGAGATGTCGAGCAAGCCCGCGCGTCAACTTCTTTGGTCGCAGGGGAACGAAAGCCGGGATCGCAACTCTTCGCCCGCCGGAATTTCACCTCTTGGCGCACCCCCCCGCAAGGCACTAAACGGGGTCTCCGGGCCGCGACCCGGCCCGAACCGGCAGGACAGGAGGCATCCTTTGGACCAGACCGCCACGCGCATCAACCGCACCATCGCAACCGAGATCGCCGCCCGCGAGGAGCAGGTCTCGGCCGCCGTGTCCCTTCTGGACGGCGGGGCCACCGTGCCCTTCGTGGCGCGCTACCGCAAGGAAGTCACCGGCGGGCTGGACGACACGCAACTCCGCACACTGGCCGACCGGCTCTCTTACCTGCGCGAGATGGAGGCCCGCCGCGCCACCATCCTCGGGTCGATCAGGGATCAGGGCAAGCTGACCGACGACCTCGGCCGCGCCATCGCGCAGGCCGACACCAAGGCCGCGCTCGAAGACATCTACCTGCCGTACAAGCCCAAGCGCCGCACCAAGGCGATGATCGCCCGCGAAAACGGGCTCGAACCGCTCCTGCGCGCGATCCAGGACAACCGCACCGCCGATCCGCAGAAACTGGCCGAAGCCTACACCGGCGACAACGTCGAGACGGTAAAGGCCGCGCTGGAAGGCGCCCGCGACATCCTCGCCGAAGAGCTGACCGAAAACGCCGCCCTCCTCGGCGGCCTGCGCGATTTCATGATGCGCGAGGCCCGCATCTCCGCCCGCGTGCAGCCCGGCAAGGAAGAGGCCGGCGCCAAGTTCTCCGACTACTTCGACCACGTCGAGAACTGGGCGACCATCCCCTCGCACCGCGCGCTCGCCATCCTGCGCGCCGCCAAGGAAGAGATCGTCACCATCGAGATCGCCCCGGACCCGGAAACCGGCACCGAGCGCGCGGTCAACATGGTGGCCTCGGCCATCGGCATCCCCGGCGACGGCGCGGGCGACAAGTGGCTGCGCGATGCGGCGGGCTGGACCTGGCGGGTAAAACTGTCGCTGTCGATGTACGTCGACCTGCTTTCCGAACTCCGCCGCCGCGCGCATGAAGAGGCCATCGCCGTCTTCGCCCGCAACCTGAAGGACCTGCTGCTGGCCGCGCCCGCCGGGAACAAGGCGACGCTGGGCCTCGACCCCGGCATCCGCACCGGGGTGAAGGCCGCCGTGGTGGACGCCACCGGCAAGCTGCTGGAGACCGCGACACTCTACCCCTTCCAGCCGAAGATGGACCTGCGCGGCGCGCAGGCGAAGATCGTCGAGATGGTAAAGCGGCACGGCGTCGCCCTGATCGCCATCGGCAACGGCACTGCCAGCCGCGAAACCGAACGCATGGTCGCCGACACGCTGAAGATGATCGAGGGCCCGAAACCCACCAAGGTCGTCGTGTCCGAGGCCGGCGCCTCGGTCTACTCCGCCTCCGAACTGGCCAGCCGCGAGTTTCCCGATCTCGACGTGTCGCTGCGCGGCGCTGTCTCCATCGCCCGCCGCCTGCAGGACCCGCTGGCCGAACTGGTGAAGATCACCCCCGAAAGCATCGGTGTCGGCCAGTACCAGCACGACGTCGACCAGCGCCGCCTGAGCCAGGCGCTCGAAGCTGTGGTCGAGGACGCGGTGAACGCCGTTGGCGTCGATCTCAACATGGCCTCCGCCCCGCTCCTGAGCCACGTCGCGGGTCTTGGCCCCAGCCTCGCGCAGGCCATCGTGACCCACCGCGACGCCAACGGCGCCTTCGAGTCCCGCAAGGCGCTGCTGAAGGTCACCGGCCTCGGACCCAAGGCTTTCGAGCAATGCGCGGGCTTCCTGCGCATCCGCGACGGGAAGGAGCCGCTCGACGCCTCCTCCGTCCACCCCGAAGCCTACGACGTCGCCCGCCGCATCGTGCAGGCCTGCGGGCGCGACATCCGCGCGATAATGGGCAGCCCCGAGGCGCTGAAAGGCGTCCGCGCCGAACAGTTCGTCGACGACCGCTTCGGCCTGCCGACCGTGCGCGACATCCTTTCCGAACTGGAAAAGCCCGGCCGCGACCCGCGACCCAGCTTCAAGACCGCGACCTTCACCGACGGGGTGGAGGAGATCAAGGACCTCAAACCCGGCATGATGCTGGAAGGCACCGTCACCAACGTCGCGGCCTTCGGCGCCTTCGTCGACATCGGCGTGCATCAGGACGGCCTCGTCCACGTCAGCCAGCTGGCCGACCGCTTCGTCAAGGACCCGCACGAGGTGGTAAAGGCCGGAGACGTGGTGAAGGTCCGCGTGACGGAGGTCGACATCCCCCGCAAGCGCATCGGCCTGACGATGCGCAAGGACGGCGGCGGGCGCGATGACCAGCCCCGCCGCGACGGCGCCGCGAAACCCGGCGGACGGCCCGGCCCCGGCGGCCCCAAGGGTCCGAAAGGCCCCGGCGGTCCCAAGGGCCAGCCGCCGCGCGGCAAGGGCCCGCAGGGCGGCGGCAAACCGGCCTCGGGCGGCACCGGCGCACTGGGCGACGCGCTCATGGCGGCGATGCGCAAGAAGTGACCCGGCCCTGTCCATTGCGACCTTAGACTGAATCGGCGCCCCGCGCCGGTTTCGCTAGACTCCTCCCAAAACCGCCACAGCGCGGGTCAGGGAGGATACATGGACGTGAAAACCGCAGGCCCGGCCGGGGCCATGCGCAGCCTCCGGGACCACCTGGGCCAGGGGCTGGTCGGACACGAGGCGCTGGTGGAGCGGCTGCTCGTCGCGCTCCTCAGCGGAGGTCACGTGCTGGTCGAAGGCCCCCCCGGCCTTGCCAAGACCCGCGCCGTCAAATGGCTCGCGCAGGCGACGGAGGGCAGCTTTGCCCGCATCCAGTGCACGCCGGACCTCATGCCCTCCGACCTCACCGGCACCCCGGTCTTCCGCCCGCAGACCGGCAGCTTCGAGTTCGTGAAAGGCCCGGTCTTCCACAACCTCGTACTGGTGGACGAGATCAACCGCGCGCCGCCCAAGGTGCAGTCCGCGCTGCTCGAGGCGATGGCCGAACGGCAGGTCACGGCGGGCTCCGACACCTGGCCCCTGCCCTCCCCCTTCCTCGTCGTCGCCACCCAGAACCCCATCGAGCACGACGGCACCTTCCCCCTGCCCGAAGCACAACTGGACCGCTTCCTGCTGCACATCGTCCTGTCGCTGCCCGGTGCCGAAACCGAACGGCAGATCCTCGACCTCGTCGAAGCCGAACAGCACGAACCCGCAAAGACCGTGCAGGCCGTGCCGCTCGCCGAGCTGCAGGAGGCGCAGAAGACCGCCATGGCCGTGCACCTCTCGCCCGAGCTGCGCGACTACATCGTCCGTCTGGTCATGGCGACGCGCGAAGGCCCGCAGGCCGCGGACGTGGAACACGCCG
The DNA here is from genome assembly GCF_052825245.1 of Sagittula sp. NCBI lineage: Bacteria > Pseudomonadati > Pseudomonadota > Alphaproteobacteria > Rhodobacterales > Roseobacteraceae > Sagittula > Sagittula sp. The sequence continues at coordinate 19,537 of NZ_JBRBWD010000027.1, read as the reverse complement.
TCTCGCCGCGCGGGTCGCTCGCGCTGGCCTCCGCCGCCAAGGCGCGTGCCTACCTGCGCGGCCGCGACTACGCCCTGCCCGAGGATGTGGAGGCATTGGCCCCCGACGCGCTGGCGCACCGCATGGTCCTGACATGGCGCGCCGTGGCCGAGGGCCGCAAACCCCGGGACGTGGTCGCCGCCATCCTCGCGGAGGTCGAAGCATTGTGAGCGCCGCCGCGAGCCCCCTGCCCGACACGCCCGGGGTGACGCTTTCCCCGGACGGGCTGATCGCGCTCCGGCAGGTGACGCTGAAGGCAAGGGGAGAGCCCGCGCTCGCCAACCTGCCCGGCGGTTTCGCCACCCGCCGCAAGGGCCACGGGCAGGAGGTCGCAGACGTCCGCCAGTACGTGGCGGGCGACGATATCCGCCACCTCGACCGCGGCACCACCGCCCGCACCGGCGAGCTGCACGTCCGCCAGTTCCAGGAGGAACGCGACCGCATCACCATCCTCGTGGCGGACTTCCGGCCCTCCATGCTCTGGGGGATCACCCGCGCCTTCCGCTCCGTCGCCGCGGCCGAGGCGCTGGCCCTGATCGGCTGGCAGGCAGTGGAGGACGGCGGGCGCACCGGCCTTCTGGCGATCACCTCCGGCCCGCCGGTCATCGTGCCGCCAAGGGGGCGCGCACGCGGGATGCTCGACGTGATCGGCGGCATGGTCCGCGCCCACCGCGCCGCTCTGCAGGGCGCGATGGACGGCGACACCGCCGGCCCGCCGCTGGCCGGGCCGCTGTCGCGCGCCGAACGCATCGCGCCGCGCGGCGCCGAACTGATCATCGCGTCGGGCTTCGACACGCCGGGCGACGGCTTCGGCGAGGTACTCTCGCGCCTCGACCGCGACCGCGTGCCCCGGCTCATGGCGATCACCGATGCCGACGGCACCCGCCTGCCCCGCGGCGATTACCCCGTGCGCCTCTCCGATGGCCGCCACATACGCATCGCGCTGGACGGCACCGGGGCCGAAGCACCCGACCTGCTCGACATCGAAGGCTTCCGCGCGCTCAGGGTCGATGCCGGCCAAAGCGTCGAGGACATGGCCCGCCGTCTCGCCGCCGCCTTCCCGCCGGACCGCGCCCCATGACCGGAGAGGCGATCACAGAGGAGACGCTGCAGGCCAGCCTCCACGACATCCGCCTGCCGTCGGAGGCACCGGGAGGTTTCGCCGCCGAACTTGCCGCGACGCTGGCGCTCGCCTGCCTCGGCGCGCTGGTGCTGGGCGCGGGGATGCGGCTGGCCACCGTCCGCGCGCGGCCGCCCGACCCGCAATCCGACCTCGCCCGCATCGCCACGCTGCCCGACGACGCCCGCCGCGTCGCGCTTCTGACCCTGCTGAAGACCCACGCCCCCGACCGGTTCGAGGCGCTGAAACAGTCTCTGTACCGCCCCGAACCGCTCGACCTGGCAGAGCTTCAGGACGAGGTGGCGCGCCATGTTTGAACTGGCCACCCCCCTCGCGCTCCTGCTCCTGCCGCTGCCCTGGCTGGCCGCGCGGCTCCTGCCCCCGGCGCAGGCCCGGGGCGCGGCCTTGGCCGTGCCCGACCGCATCGGCGCGGCGCTCCTGACGGCGGGCGGGCGCAGCGGATCGGCCACGCTGGAACGCGCGCAACGGCTTCTGCCATGGACGGCCTGGGCGCTCTTCGTCGTGGCCCTCAGCGGGCCGCGCACGCTCGAACCCGTCCCGGCGCTGCGCGTGTCTGGCCGCGACCTCGCCATCGCGCTCGACCTTTCCGGCTCCATGGTGCGCGACGACTTCTACCTCGACGGCCAGCCCATCACCCGGCTGGAGGCCGTCACCACCGTCGGCGCCGAATTCGCCCGCCGCCGCGCGGGCGACCGCGTCGCGCTGATCGTCTTCGGGTCAGAGGCCTATTACGCCGCGCCCTTCACCTTCGACACCGAAGCCGTCGCCCGCCGGATCGAGGAGGCGACCATCGGCATCTCGGGCCGCGCCACCAACATCTCCGACGCGCTCGGCCTTGCCCTCAAGCGTATGGCCGCGTCCGATGCCGAAACCCGCGTGGTGATCCTGCTCTCGGACGGGGCGAACAACGCGGGCGCAACCAACCCGCGCGGCGTGGCGCAACTGGCGGCGCAGATGGGCGTCCGCGTCCACACCATCGCCATGGGGCCGAAGTCCGTCGACGAGGCGGAGGAAGGCGAACGCGGCGTGGTCGATGCCGAAACCCTCGCCGCGATCTCCAGGGTGTCGGGCGGCGAGACCTTCCGCGTCCGCACCACCGAAGACCTGATCGCCGTGTCCGAGGCGCTCGACCGGCTGGAGGCCACGGACAGCGACGGCCTTGCCGCCGAGGTCTTCCGCGAACACTGGATCTGGCCCGCGTCGTTGGCGGTGATCCTCTGCCTCTGGCTGGGCTGGCGGGAGGCGCGCGGATGACGCCTCATGTGACCCTGTTACGCCCCGAATGGCTGCTTCTGCTGCCGCTTCTGGCGGCGCTCGGCTGGTGGCTCTACCGCCGCCGCGGGCAGCTCGGCGGCTGGGAACGGGCGGCCAACCCGGCGCTCCTGCAGGCGCTTGCGGCGCTCGGGCGGGTCAGCCACAGCCGGGGCGGCACCGGCCTGACCGCCGCGCTCATCGCCGCCGCTTTCGGCATCCTCGCCCTCTCCGGCCCCGCGCAGGAGCGGCGCGATGCCGTTTCCTTCCGCAATCTCGACGGCGCCGTCTTCGTCATCGACGCCTCGCCCAGCGTCACCGGCTCCGACCGCTGGCCGCAGCTTCAGACCATGGGCCGCTTCGGCATCTCGGCGCTTGGCACACGGCCCGGCGGGCTCGTTGTCTATGCCGGGGACGCCTATGTCGCCAGCGACCTCACCCGCGACCTGCGGCAACTGGGCCAGACCGTGTCCGTCATCGACGCGGGCACCGTCCCCGACAAGGGCTCCCGCCCCGAGCGCGGACTGGCGCTGGCCACCCAGATGCTGGAGGACGGGCAGGTGCTGGCGGGCGACGTGGTGCTGTTCACCGACGGCGCCAGCCTCGGGCCCGGAACGCTGGCCGAGGCGCAGGCCATCGCCGCCCGCGGCGCGCGCCTCTCGGTCGTCTCCCTGAACGCCCCTTCGGCGGAAACAGAGACGCTTTCGCGCATCGGCAACGGCCGCACCTTCACCCTCGACCAGACCGACGCCTTCGCCCGCTTCCTGTCGGAGGACGCCCGCACCCGGCTGGAAGCACAGGACTTCCCCCTGCTCTTCCAGCGCGACTTCGGGCGTTACCTTCTGCTTCTCGCGCTCCTCCCGCTCCTCCACATGTTCCGGAGACGCGCGACATGAGGCTGCTGGCCACGCTCACCGTCCTCCTGACCGTGATCGCCCTCGCGCTGGGGCACGGCAGCGCCGCCTTCGGGCGGGTGTTCATGGCCGCCGGCCTGCCCGGCCTTGCCGCGCTCACCTTCGACCGGCCCGACTGGCAGGGCGTCGCGCTCTACCGCGCCGGGCGGATGGAGGATGCGGCCGATGCCTTTGCGAGGGCGGGCGCGACCTACAACCTCGGCACCGCGCAGGCCCGGCTTGGCCAGTACTCCGAGGCGCTCGAAACCTATGACCTTGTGATCCACGGCGGCGACGCCGACGCCCGCGCCAACTTCGACCTGATCGCCGCCTATTACGCCGGTCTCGGCATCGACCCGGAGGCGCTGTCGCTCTTCGGCAAGCGCCGTCAGGGCGAGACCACCGAGAGCTTCGTCGCCCGCGGCAACGCCCGCGCCGCCGGCACCGGGGACGAGGTCAACAACACCAGCACCATGCTGGGCACCGTGCAGCTCCAGTCCTCCGAACAGGAAAAGGTCCGCCGGATCTTCGACGACCGCTTCATGCTGGCCGACGAACGCTGGCTGTCGCAGCTCACCGACGTGCCGGGCGACTACCTGAAGGCGCGCATCGCCCACGAACGCAAGCGCCGCGAGAAGCTGGGCCTCGCCCCGCCGGAACCGGAGGATCCGCAATGAGACACCTGCTGGTTCTGCTCATGCTCTGGCCGCTGACCCTGCACGCCCAGACCCGCGAGGTCGACCCCGAAGACCTGCAACTGACGGTCAAGGTGCTGGAACAGGCCGAAACCCCCTACGCGCGCGAGATGGTGATGATCCTCATCCGCGGCGTCTACCAGCGCCACATCACCCGCGAGAAGCTGGAACAGCCCGACCTGCCCGGCTTCAACTGGACGCAGCTCGGCCCCGACACATGGCGCGAGGAACGCATTCGCGGCCAGAAGGTGAAAGTGCTGGAACGGCGCATGGCGCTTTACCCTGAACGCGCGGGCACGCTGACCATCGGCGCCTTCACCCACAACCTGACCCTGACGGACGAAAACGACAACTGGTTCGAACACGCCATCACGTCCGAGCCCGTCACGATCGAGGTCGCCCCCGCCCCTGCCCTGCCCGACGGCGGCTGGTGGTTCCCGGCGCGGCGCGTCCAGGTCGCCGACAACTGGTCCAACGCGCCCGACCAGCTGACGGCCGGAGAGGGCGTTTTGCGCATTGTTCGGGTCGAAGCAGTGGGCGTGACGCCGGAAATGGTGCCGCCCATGCCGGAACTGACCTCGCCCTCCGCCATGATCTTTCCGCACCCCGAAAAGCGGCTGATCGAGCTGTCGCCCGAAGGCCCGGTGACCTACACCTTCTGGCGCTGGACGATCCGGCCCACCAACGACCGCTCCACCATCGTGGAGCCGATCAGCTTCAGCTACTTCGACACCGTCAACCGCGAGATGCGCGAGGTGGTGATCTCGGCCCAGCGGGTCGCCTACGACGAGGCCGCGCTGCCGCCCCCTCCTCCGCCGGAGAACCCCGCCCCCCTGCCCGGCTGGCCGATGGTGCTGGCGGCGCTCGTGGCGCTTGGCGCGGGGCTTGCGTGGATCCTGAAGGGCCAGCGCGCCGACCGGGCCGCGCTGCTGCGCCGCCTGCCGCTGCTGGACCCGCAGGTGCGGGCGCTGCGCCGGGCCGCCCGCGCGGGCGATGCTGCAGCCACCCGAAGCGCCGCACGGGCGATCCTGCGCCGCGACGGCGTGACGGGCTCTCACCTGCTCGACGGCTTCGACCGGGCGCATTTCGGGCGCCAGGCAAGGGCCGTCGATCTCAGGGCCTTTGCCTCCGCCCTGCTGCGTGCCCGCACTTAAGACCAAGTGGTGCATTGTCCGAATCCCGCGTCGGGCGCAGCCTTGGCGGAAGCGCACGGCGAAAAGTGCGCTGCAACAGGGAGGAATTGGATTTGGGAATTCTCGACATCTTTTTCAAAAGCGGCGACAGCGCGTCAAGCTCTGCGCCGAAGTACACCCATGTAAAGATTCATCCACAGGTTGATAACGGCATACCGCGCGAAACCGCAGGTTTCTCGGGCGGCACGTTGAAGTGCAAATGCACCACGAACCCCGTGGTGGTGCAGGTTTCGGCCCAGACGGCGCACAACCACGTCTGCGGCTGCACGAAGTGCTGGAAACCCTCCGGCGCCATCTTCAGCCAGATCGCCGTGGTCGGACGCGACAAGGTGAAGGTCACCGAAAACGAGGACAAGCTCGAGATCGTCGACCGCTCTGCCGCGATCCAGCGCCACGCCTGCACCGGCTGCGGCACCCACATGTACGGGCGGATCGAGAACGACGGCCACCCGTTCTACGGCCTCGACTTCGTGCACACGGAGCTCTCGCCCCAGACCGGCTGGGCGGCACCGACCTTTGCGGCCTTCGTCTCGTCGATCATCGAATCCGGTGTCGATCCGGCCCGCATGGACGAGATCCGCGGCCGCCTGCGCGAGATCGGCCTGACCCCTTACGACTGTCTCTCCCCGCCGCTGATGGATGCCATCGCGACCCACGTCGCGAAGAAGAACTGACACCTGCGGCGACCACGGTCCCGGCTTACCGGCCGGGACCGTCCAGCAGACGTTCGAGCTCCGCCATGGCGACCTCCACCAGTTCGCGGTCCACGTGGCGCCCCTTGATGCGGATATACCATCCGTCGTCGTCGTTGCCGGCCTGAAGGCGCACGCCCGACGACAGGTTTCGCGGCGAAGCCACCTTCTTCGGACGCCCGCCGCGTTTCGGATCGGCCCTGGTCTCGACCTGCTTCAGCGCCTCTTCCAGCACCTGCGCCTCCTCTTCGGCGCTTGTCGTGCGGCTTTCGCTCAGGGCCTGCCGCAAAAGGTTCTCGCCCCCCTCGCGCAGCGCCGCCGCCATCCGCAGCCCGTCCTTCTCCTTGATGAGGTCGGGGAACTCCAGCATGTCGCCCAGTTCCTCGAAGATCAGCGCGAAGGACCGGATCTTCGACCGCTTGGCCTTCGACGCCTGCGGGAAAAGCGCGTTGACCGCCTCCTCCGTGTTCACGAAGACCCCCTGCTGCGCCGCGATCACCGCGATGCGCCCACGCTCGAAATGGCTGAGCGAGGCGCGGATCTCGTTCTCCTCGATCATCGCCGCAAAGGTACCGCCCATCGTCTCCGGATCGCGCACCACCGCCTTGATGGAGGCGTATTTCTCATGTTCGAGGTAGCCGTGAAGCTCCTCCATCGCCAGAAGGCGCCGGTAGCCGGACAAGAGGCCATATGGCTTCTCGCCCCCCTCCATCCGGAACACCTCGATGGGCAGGCGCAGGCCGCTGCGCAGGATCGAATGCTTCAGCTCGTCCAGCGCCTCCCGGTCGATCACCACCCGGTCGCGCACCAGCGCGCCGCGGTCGATCTGGTCCAGCGGGATCTCCAGCATCACCCGGCCCGAAGCCTCTGCCGCCCGCAACTTCTCCGCGTCGGAACGGTCCTTCGCCGCCGCCTCCCGCTCGGCCGAGCTGCGGGTGTCGTGCATGCCCGCCGCCTCTGCCGCGACCTGCGCGATGGGCGCCGACATCGGCCCGCGCGCCACGTCCCGGCTGACCTCCTCCTCCAGCGCCTGCAGGGCCTCTGCCGTGGGCGCTTCCAGCTTTCTCCGCTTCGCCATTACTCAGCGACCTCCTGCACCGTCCCTGTCTCCGCCTCAGCCATCTGCATGTCCCGCCACCATGTGCCGAGGATGACCTCCTTCACCTCCGCCCAGGTCCGGTCGAAGGTCTCCCGCCCGCGCACGTAGGTGTCGCGGTTGAAGTCGCGGTAATCCGTCTCGTAGATGCCCGAAACCATCTCCCCCGCCTGCCCCACCATGGCCGTCACCTCCTGCCGGTAGGTCGTCATGAAGTCGCCGAAATAGGCCTGGATCACGTTCGCCAGATCCGTCTGCTGGCCCGCGTCGAAGCGCGTCACCAGGGCCCGCACCGCATCCCATTCAAAGCGCATCTCCGGCAGACCGCCGGACCGCCGGGCCCGGTTCTCGCCTTCCTCGATCGACGCAAACGTCGAATAGATCATGTCGAAGAAGCGCCCGGTCGAGTCGAACTCCAGGAACGACGCCCCCAGCGGCACCAGCAGGATGTCCGCCGCAGACAGCGCGTTGATCGTCAGGTACCCCAGCGCCGGGGGCGTATCGAGCAGCACGATGTCGTAGTCGTCCAGCATCCCGCCTTCCTCCAGCGCGTTCATCAGCGCGTCCCACAGCGCCCACTGGCGCATCTGCATCCGCCACACCGGCACCTGGAACTCCGCCCAGTAGAGGTTCAGCTGCGCGCCGATCAGGTCGATGTTGGGCCAGTGGGTTTTCTGCACGAGGTTTCGCGGCGAAACCTCTAACGCGGCGGTCAGTGTCTCATCCAATTGGTAAGGAGTCTGCCCCGCGGCCTCCCTCACCCGATTCTCCTCCAGCAGCTTCAGCGCGTAATCCCGCGCCAGCATGGGAAAGACGGTCTGCCATTCGTCCTCCACCTTGCCGCCCATGATCGAGGTCATCGACCCTTGGGAATCCAGGTCGATGACCAGCACCTTGTAGCCGTCCAGCGCCGCCGACATGGCAAGATGCGCGCAGGTCGAGGTCTTGCCGACCCCGCCTTTGAAGTTCGCCACCGCCACGACCTTGGCGGGCAGCCCCTCCGGCCGCCACGCGCGGTATTCCTTGTCCTTGGCGCCCTCCTCGGCAAAGTGGTCGCGCAGGGTCAGGATCTCTTCCAGCGTGAACCACTTCGACCCCCCCTCCCCTTCGCCCTGCGGCAGCTCCGGGTTCTGGCGCAGCACGCGCCGCAGGTGCGCGGGGTTCACCGGGATCAGGTACTTGCACACCTCCCAGGTCGAGAACTTCCTCAGCCGCTTCGCCCCGTCCGGCGCATAGCCGCGCTTGGCCAGATCGTCCCGCCCCCGCATGGCAAAGGCCGCTGCCTTGGCGAACCGCGCGGTGTCGATGGGCTTCGACAGCTTGCTTGCGGCCGCTTCCGGGTCGATGTTGAAATAGGGGGGCAGGTCCGGCTTTGCCGTCGGTTTCTGTGCCATGTCGCCTCATCATGTTCGCTGTTTGCCGCGATATCATGGAAACTATGGCACATGATCGGGCGCGAGTGAATCATCTTCGCGGCGAAACCGTCTCTATCAAACCAGAAAATGAACCGGACACGAACGGTGTTTGAGAGTCTTTCTGGATTTTTAGAATCTTTACGTCAGGATTTTCCGTTACATGTCAGCCAGATACCCGTTGAAAGGTGCCCGCCTTCGGGTTCAGAGGCATCCGTCTGCGGTGTTTGAGGTACCTGTTTCCGGGATCAAGGGCTCCGATTCGCGGTACGTCTGTGGATAACCCGCGGTTTGCATCGGTTTTCCGCCGTAACAGAGCCTGTATGCCCGCAGATGATTCGCAAAGCGACTCCGGTTGGTGCCCGGCTCTCCCGTAGACGGATACCTTTCACGGGCACCGGTTCGCAAGGGAACCCGTTTACGGGACAGGCCTCGGCCCGCCTCATAGGTGCCAGCGCGCCACTTGTCAGCGGATACCTTTTCCCGGACAATGACCGCCAACCGGGGCCGACTCGCGGTTCGCCGCGAAACCGTCGCGATCCCGGACAAGGCAAGGGCAGCACGCCGCATCCCGGCGGTCAGAGGGCGACATGGACGAGATTCCCCGCGAACAGTTGAACGGCCCGCTCCGGCGCGGCTCGGTGAAGAAGCACGTTGCGGCGATCCACGTCTCCGGCAAACTGACCCTGTTGCAGCGCAAGCTGTCCAACGTGCTGCTGCTGAACGCCTACGACACGCTGACCTCGCAGAACCGCCACCAGATCGACGCGCGCACGCTCTGCCTGATGATCGGCTACAATTCGAACGACATGGAGACGCTGAAGGCTTCGCTCCGCGGCCTGGCGGAAACCGTGGCCGAATGGGACATGCTGGACGAGAAGGGCCAGCAGGAATGGGGGGTTTCGGCGCTGCTCAGCTACGCCAAGCTGTCGGGCGGGGTCTGCGAATACGCCTACTCCCCTGCCCTCGCCGAAAAGCTGCACGACCCGAAGGTCTTTGCCCTCATCAACCTCAACATCCAGCGGCGCTTCACCTCCGGTCATGCTCTGGCGCTGTACGAGAACTGCTATCGGTTCGTGCGCACCGGCTCGACCGGCTGGTGGTCGCTCGACCTGTTCCGCCGCCTGATGGGCGTGGCCGACAGCCCCTATTACGAGGTCTACAAGCACCTCAACGCCAAGATCATCAAACCGGCGGTGGCCGAAGTGAACAAGACCTCGAACATCGTGGTGACGCCCGAGGTGAAGAAGATGGGCCGGCAGGTGACCGACATCCGCTTCCGCATCGCCGAGAACCCGCAACTTTCGATCCTCGACCTCGACGACGGCGAGGGGCTGCGCAAGTCCGAGGTCTATCCCCGCCTGCGCGCGCTTGGCGTCTCCGACCGGCTGGCGCGGCAGTGGATGGCCGAACATGGTGAAGATGCGGTTAAGGCAAAGCTCGATTACGTGGCCGGGCAGGGCGGTGTGAAGAACCCTGTGGGCTATCTGACCGCCGCCCTGAAAAACGACTACGAAACGGGGGGAGGTTTCGCCGCGAAACCCCCGGGCCCGGGTGGAGGAGGTTTCGCCGCGAAACCTGCCACCTCGCGCGGCCGCCGCCTTGCCCGTATCCAGGAACTCGCCGCCGCCCGCAAACCCACCCAGAGGGACGCCGACAGACGCCTGTTCATGGCCCGTCTGGACGGCGCGCTGAGGGACGATTTCGAGCGGCACGGCTGGATGTCCGCCCTGAACGCCGAGGCGATCCTGGCCTTCTGGGAAGAGCTCTCGCCCGGCGCCTTCGACGACCTCGACGACGCGGGCTGATTGGACAAGGGGGAGGTTTCGCCGCGAAACCTCCCCTCTTTTTTCTCAGACCACCTTCACCAGCCGCAGCGCGTCATAGATCGCCGCGTGGGTGTTGCGGGAGGCCACCGCATCCCCGATCCGGAAGAGCTGGTAGGTGCCCTCGGGGTTGCGGACCACGGTCTGCGGATCGCCCGCGACAAGCGCCTCGTAATCCACTTCACCCAGGTTGGAGGAGCCGTCCCGCAGGTCGAAATAGAGGTCGTCCAGAGGCCGCGTGCCATGGTTCACCACGACCTGATCCACCTGCCGCTCCCGCGTGACGCCGCCGTAATCGCTGCCGATCTGCGCGATCAGCCGGTTGCCGTCCCGCCGCACCGCGTCCAGCTTCCAGGTCACGGTGAAGGTGACGTCGCGCTTCTGGAGCTCGCGCAGCGACGGGGTCAGGGACATGGCCATCACCTCCGGAGAGATGTTGCGGTCGCGCGTCATGATCTCGACCCGGGCGCCCGTGGCGGCGATCTTCTCGGCGGCCTGAAGGGCGGCGTAGTCCCCGGCGTCGTCGTAGATCAGGACGTTCTCGCCGGGGGTCGCATCGCCCGAGAGGATGTCCCAGGCCGAGACGGCAAGCGCGTTGCCTTCCGCCAGGACCTCCGTGTGGGGCAGGCCGCCGGTGGCGACGATCACCACGTCGGGCCGGTCCGCCTGCACCGTCTCTGCGTCGGCGAAGCTGTTGAAGCGGAAGGTTACGCCCATCCGTTCGCATTCGGAAAAGCGCCACTGGATGAGCTGGATCATCTCGGCGCGGCGGGGGGTCTGGGCCGTCAGGCGGACCTGCCCGCCGGGGTCGTTGGCGGCCTCGTGCACGATGACCTCATGCCCGCGGGCGGCGGCGACTCGGGCCGCCTCCAGCCCGGCCGGGCCGGCACCGATCACCACCACGCGGCGGCGGGTGTCGGCCTGCGGGACCTCCTGCGGCTGTTCCAGCTCGCGGCCCGTGGCGGGGTTGTGCAGGCACAGGGCCATGCCGCCCTGGTAGATGCGGTCGAGGCAGTAGTTCGCGCCGACACAGGGACGGATTCGGTCCTCTTCGCCGCGCAGGATCTTGGCCACGATATGCGGGTCGGCCATGTGGGCGCGGGTCATGCCGACCATGTCCAGCTTGCCGCTGGCGATGGCGTGGCGGGCGGTGGCGACGTCCTGGATCTTGGCCGCGTGGAAGACCGGCACGCCGGTTTCGCGGCGAACCTCTCCGGCGAAATCGAGGTGCGGCGCGCTGCGCATGCCCTGCACCGGGATCACGTCCGTCAGGCCCGCGTCGGTGTCGATGTGGCCCTTGATCACGTTCAGGAAGTCGACCATGCCGCAGTCCTTCAGGCGGCGCGAGATCTCGAGCCCGTCCTCCTTCGTCAGGCCACCGGGCAGGTCCTCGTCCCCGGTGTAGCGCACCCCGACGATGAAGTCGGGGCCGCAGCGTTTGCGGATTTCGGACAGGATGTCGAAGGTGAAGCGCAGCCGGTTGTCGAGGCTGCCGCCGTAGGGCCCGTCGAGGTCGTTGGTCAGCGGCGACCAGAACTGGTCCATCAGGTGGCCGTAGGCCTGAAGCTCGATCCCGTCGAGGCCGGCCGCCTGCATCCGTTCGGCGGCATCGGCGTAGTCCCGGACGATACGGGCGATGTCCCAGTCCTCGGTCTTCTTGGGGAAGGCCTTGTGGGAGGGTTCGCGCTCGTGCCCAGGGGAGACGACCGGCAGCCAGTCGGCCTTGTCCCAGCGGGTGCGGCGGCCAAGGTGGGTAAGCTGGATCATCACCGCGCAGCCGTGGTCGTGGCATTCGTCGGTCAGCTTCTTCATCCAGCCGACGACCTCGTCCTTCCAGGCCAGGATGTTGTTGAAGACCGGCGGGCTGTCGCGGGCGACAGAGGCGGAACCGGCGGTCATCGTCAGGGCGACACCGGCCCGGGCGCGTTCCACGTGATAGGCCCGGTAACGATCCTTGGGCATGCCGTCCTCGGGGTAGGCCGGTTCATGGCTGGTGATCATCAGGCGGTTTTTCAGGGTCAGATGCTTGAGCTGGTAGGGCTGGAAAAGCGGATCGTTGGACATGGGCGGTCTCCCTCTCTGACGCAGCGATTCCACAAAATGTGCACTTGTGTCAAGTTTGTCGTCATCGCTGTCCATTTCGTGTTGCGGCAGGCGGGGCAGGGGGCTAGTTTCGCGCCATGGATGAGGGTGCGGATCAGAAGGGGTGGCGCGGATCGCGCGAGGTCTGGCTGGAGGCGGCCAAGGCTGCGTTCCTCGACAGCGGCGTTGACGCGGTGAAGGTGCAGCCGCTGGGGGCCGCACTCGGGCTGTCGCGGACCAGCTTCTACTGGTTCTTCAAGGACCGCGCCGCGCTGCTGGAGGCATTGCTGGCGCTCTGGGAAGAGACCAACACCCATGCCCTGACAGAGGCGAGTTCCGCCTATGCAGAGACGATTTCCGAGGCGGTTCTGAACCTTCTGAGCGTGTTCCTGGACGAAACCCGGTTCCAGCCGCGGTTCGACATGGCGGTCAGGGGGTGGGCGCACAAGTCCGACGCGGTGACGGCGCGCGTGGCAGAGGCCGACGCGACACGGCTTGAGGCGATCCGCGCCATGTTCCAGCGGTTCGGCTTCGACGCGGCAGAGGCCGACGTGCGGGCGCGGACCGTCTACCTCGTGCAGATCGGCTATATCTCGATGCAGGTGCGCGAGACGCTGGAAGAGCGGCTGACCCGCGTTCCGGCCTATGTGAAGACCTACTGCGGGCAGGCGCCTTCGGACCGCGAAATGGCGCGGTTCCGGGCGGGTCTGGGTCTGGATGCGGAGCTAGAGGCTTAGCGGGTCCAGCAGCCGCGCGCCGGTGGGCGCGAAATCGGCCGTATTGCGGGTGACGACGGTGGCGTCGCGGTTCAACGCCTGTGCGGCGATCATCAGGTCGGCGCCGGGATGGCCCAGTCTGGCCGACAGGCGGCCCCAGCGGCGGGCGTCCTCGGCGGTGAAGTCGAGCAGCCGGTCGGAGAACAGCCGCAGGATGCCGTCCATCCAGTGCCGCAGGTCGCGGGCGAAGGGCGGGTTCTTCGGCTCCTGCAGGGCGATGCCGCGCTCGATCTCTCCTATGGTGACGACGCTGAGGAACAGCGTGGCCTCGTCCTGTGCGGTCAGCCAGCGGGAGAGGTCCGGCGCGCGTTCGGCCCGGCGCGCGGCAGAGATGATGTTGGTGTCGAGGATGTGGATCACAGCTCGACGTCGCGCGGCACGGCGCTGGCGCGGGGCAGGGGGGTGTCGCCGGGGTCGGGCATGGCCATCAGGTGATCGGCAAAGCGGCCGCGGCTGGCCTGTGCGGCGTGCACCAGCCTTGCATATTCCTCGGCGGAGACGACGACCACGGCGGGTTTGCCCCGGCGCGACACGGCCTGCGGATGACCGGCAAGCGCGGCCTCCACCACCGCGCTGAAGCGGTTCTTGGCGTCCTGAAGCGAAAGCATGGCGGGTCTCCTGTCCAGCTAACTGGACAGATAGGCGCTTTCGGTGGCCAAATCAAGGCGCGCGCTGCGCGGCGACCAGCCAGTCGCGGAAGATCCGGGCCTGCGCGGAGGCGCGCGGATGGGTGCGCAGGTGGAAGACATGGGGGGAGGGCATGCGTTCCGGCATGAGGAGGGTCAGGTCCCCGTTGTCGAGCAGCGGCCCGATGAGGCCCGTCCAGCCGAGCACCGCGCCCGCGCCGTCGCGCGCCATCTGGAGCGCGATCATGTGGTTGTTGACCGCGATGCGGCGGCCCGAGGGGGCGTCGTGGCCGAAGTGGGCGAACCATTCCGCCCAGGTGGTCCAGTCGTTGTCCTCGCTCACCACGTGGATCAGCGGCACGCGGCGCAGCGCGTCGAGCGTGCCGGCGCCATGGGTCGCGGCAAAGCGGGGGGAGCCGACCGCCACGATGTCGTCGTGAAAGAGGATGTGGCCCGCGCCGTCGCCGGGCAGGGCGGCGTAGTGGATCGAGAGGTCGGTCTGCGCGTTGGAGGCACCGTCGCTGACGATCTGGCTGACCACGATGTCGGGCTGGTCCTGCCAGAAGGCGGTGATCTGCGGGGTCAGCCAGAAGGCGCTGACGGCAGTGGTGGCCTGAATGGTGACATCCTCGGTGCTTTCGGCGGTGCGGACGGCGGCGATCGCGTCGGAGATCCCCTCGAACCCGCGCTGGAGCGCGACGAAGAGGTAGGCGCCGCTTTCGGTCAGGTCGACGCCGCGGTGCTGGCGGCGGAAGAGCGCAGTGCCGAGCTCGGATTCGAGGGCCTTGATCTGGTGAGAGACGGCGGCGGGGGTCACGTTCAGCTCGGCCGCGGTTTTCTTGAAGCTGAGATTCCGGGCGGCTGCCTCGAAACAGACCAGCGACGTGAGCGAGGGAAGGTCGTAGGGGCGGGTCATCGGTCGCTTTCGGAGGCGTGGATGTCGGAAAGGGGACAGGTGAATTCAGATAACCTTAGTTGAGAATTATTGTTATTGAAAGGCGGGTAATTGCGGCGCAATGCCTCAAAGGAACTAACCCCATCCTGCGCCTTCGGAGGCTGCTCCATGACCGATTCCCTTTCCGACCTGCTGGCCCGCCGCGTTCCCGGCCATTCGCTGGAACGGCCCTTCTACACCGACCCGGAGATCTACCAGCGCGACCTGGAGACGATCTGGTACCGCGAGTGGCTGTTCGCGATTCCCGTGGCGCAGCTGGTGAAGACCGGCGCCTATGCCCGCATCCGCATCGGGGCCTACAACGTCATCCTCGTGAAGGGTGCCGACGGGGTGATCCGCGGCTTCCACAACTCGTGCCGTCACCGCGGGTCGGTGATCTGCCAGAAGGCGGAAGGCACGGTCGCGAAGCTGACCTGCCCCTACCACCAGTGGACCTACGACCTGGACGGGCGGCTGATCTGGGCGCGCGACATGGGCGCCGACTTCGACCCGTCGAAGTACAACCTCAAGACCATCCACGTCCGGGAACTGGCCGGGCTGATTTACATCTGCCTCGCCGACGAGGCGCCGGACTTCGACGCCTTTGCCGACCTTGCGCGGCCCTACCTCGAGGTGCACGACCTGAACCGCGCGAAGGTGGCTTACCAGTCGACCATCGTCGAGAAGGGCAACTGGAAGCTCGTCTGGGAGAACAACCGCGAGTGCTATCACTGCGCGGGCACCCACCCGGCGCTGTCGCGGTCCTTCCCGCTGGATCCGGCGGTGGCGGGTGTGTCGGCCGACGGCTCCGTCCCGGCGCGGCTGCAGGCGCATTTCGACAAGTGCGAGGCCGCGGGCGCGCCGTCGAAGTTCGCCATGGCGGGCTTTGCCGGGCAGTACCGCCTTGCGCGGATGCCGCTGGAAGAGAAGGCGCTGTCCTACACGATGGACCTGAAACCGGCGTCGAAGCGGCCGCTGGGCCGTGTGACGGTGCCGGATGCGGGCACGCTGCTGAAGTTTCACTACCCGTCGACATGGAACCACTTCCTGCCCGACATCTCGCTGACCTTCCGCGTCACCCCCATCGGCCCGCAGGAGACCGAAGTCACCACCACATGGCTGGTGGACAAGGACGCGGTGGAAGGTGTCGATTACGACCTGAACCGCCTGACCGAGGTCTGGGTCGCCACCAACGACGAGGACCGCCGCATCGTCGAGGACAACCAGCTTGGCATCAACTCTCCGGCCTATGTCCCCGGCCCCTACAGCCCGATCATGGAAGACGGGGTGGAACAGTTCGTGGACTGGTACGTGAAGACCATGCTGCGCGCGATGGGTCCGCAATCCGTGGCGGCGGAATAAGCCGATGACCGCGATGACCCCGACGCTGGCCTTCTGGTCGGACGACGAGCCGCTGGAGTGCGTGTCGTTCCTGCCGGAAGCGCCGAACACCGTCACCTTCACCTTCCAGGCGCCGTCGGGCGCGCTGTTCCGGTTCAAGCCGGGCCAGTTCGTCACGCTCGAGCTGCCGGTGCCCGGTGGACCGCTGCATCGGACCTACACGATCTCGTCTTCGCCCTCGCGCCCGACCTCGCTGACCGTCACGGTCAAGGCGCAGGACGGGTCGCTGGGCACGCGCTGGATGCTGGATCACCTGCGTCCCGGCGTGCGGCTGAAGGCGATCGGGCCGGGCGGGCAGTTCTCGTTCATGAACCACCCGGCGGAAAAGTACCTGTTCATCTCGGCGGGATCGGGCATCACGCCGATGATCTCGATGACGACCTACATGTACGACGCGGGCCGCGAGCCGGACATCGTGTTCATCAACTGCGCCCGGCTGCCGTCCGAGATCATCTTCCGCCAGCGGATGGAGATGATGGCCTCCCGCCTGCCGGGGATCGAACTGGCATGGGTGGTGGACAAGGCGGACCCGTACCGCCCGTGGACCGGCTATCGCGGGCCGTTCAACCAGCTTCTGCTGGGCCTCGCCGCGCCGGATTACCTTGACCGCGAGGTGTTCTGCTGCGGGCCGGAGCCGTTCATGACCGCCGTGCGCGAGGCGCTTCAAGGCCTCGGCTACGACATGGACCGCTACCATCAGGAAAGCTTCTCCGCCCCGGTTGGCGAGACCGGCGAATACGACGAGGGCGTGACGCTGGACGAAGAGGCCAAGGCCGAAGTCACCTTCGCCCTGTCCGGCAAGACGGTCGAATGCTCGGAGACGGAGACGCTTCTGTCCGTCGCACGGCAGGCCGGCCTCGCGATCCCGTCGGGCTGCACCTTCGGCGTCTGCGGCACCTGCAAGGTCAAGAAGACCGAGGGGCAGGTGCACATGGTGCACAACGGCGGCATCACCGACGAGGATATCGAGGATGGCTATATCCTTGCCTGCTGCTCGAACCCCATCGGCAAGGTCGCCATCGAGGCCTGAAGGTTCCCCCTGCGGAAACGGGAAACGCCCGGGCTGGTCTGGCCCGGGCGTTTTTCTTTTCGCTGTGGTGCGAAGGGTTTACGGGATGATCCGCACCGCTCCCTTGGCCGCGGAAGAGGCGAGCATGGCGTAGGCCTTCAGCGCCTTCGTCACCGCGCGCGGGCGCGGTTCGGCCGGACCCCAGGGCAGCGGGCCCTTGGCGGTGCGGCGTGCCTCCAGCGTGGCGTCGTCCACGGCGAGGTTGATGGTGCGGTTCGGGATGTCGATCTCGATCAGGTCGCCCGTCTCCACCAGGCCGATGGTGCCGCCTTCCTCCGCCTCGGGGCTGACGTGCCCGATGGAGAGGCCGGAGGTCCCGCCGGAGAAGCGCCCGTCGGTCAGCAGCGCGCATTTGGCGCCCAGCCCCTTCGATTTCAGGTAGGAGGTGGGGTAGAGCATTTCCTGCATGCCCGGGCCGCCGCGCGGACCCTCGTAGCGGATCACGACGACCTCGCCCTCGGTCACCTTGCCGGTCAGGATGCCCTTCACCGCGTCGTCCTGGCTTTCGAAGACCTTGGCGGGGCCGGAGAACTTCAGGATCGAGTCGTCGACGCCGGCGGTCTTCACGATGCAGCCGTCGAGCGCGATGTTGCCGAACAGCACGGCGAGGCCGCCGTCCTTGGAGAAGGCGTTTTCCATGTTGCGGATCACGCCATGGGTCCGGTCGCGGTCAAGCTCCTTGTAGCGGTTCTCGGTCGAGAAGGCCTGCGTGGTGCGCACGCCGCCGGGGGCCGCGCGGAAGAACCTGTCCACGTCTTCGTCGTTGGCCGTCATGATGTCCCACTTGGCGATGGCCTCTGCCATGGTGCCGGAGTGGACGGTCTTCACCTCGCCGTGGATCAGCCCGCCGCGGTTGAGTTCGCCGAGGATGCCCATGATGCCGCCCGCGCGGTGCACGTCCTCCATGTGGACGTCGCCCTTGGCCGGGGCGACCTTCGACAGGCAGGGCACCTTGCGGCTGAGGCGGTCCATGTCGGACATGGTGAAATCGACCTCGCCCTCGTGCGCGATGGCCAGCAGGTGCAGGACGGTATTGGTCGAGCCGCCCATGGCGATGTCGAGCGACATGGCGTTCTCGAAGGCTTCGAAGGTCGCGATCTCGCGCGGGAGGAGGCCCTTCTCTTCGCCTTCGTAGTGGCGCCTGGTGATGTCGACGATCTTGCGTCCGGCTTCGAGGAACAGCGCCTTGCGGTCGGCGTGGGTGGCCAGCATCGAGCCGTTGCCCGGCAGCGCGAGGCCGAGCGCCTCGGCCAGGCAGTTCATCGAGTTCGCCGTGAACATGCCCGAGCAGGACCCGCAGGTCGGGCAGGCGTTCTGTTCGAAGGCGTCCACCTCGGCGTCGGAATACTGGTCGTCGGCGGCGGCGACCATGGCATCCACGAGGTCCACGGCCTTTTCGAGGTCGTTGATCGTGACCTTGCCGGCTTCCATCGGGCCGCCGGAAACGAAGATCACCGGGATGTTGAGGCGCATCGCGGCCATCAGCATGCCGGGGGTGATCTTGTCGCAGTTGGAGATGCAGACCATGGCGTCGGCGCAATGGGCGTTGACCATGTATTCCACCGAGTCGGCGATGATCTCGCGCGAGGGCAGGGAGTAGAGCATCCCGTCGTGGCCCATGGCGATGCCGTCGTCCACGGCGATGGTGTTGAATTCCTTGGCGACGCCGCCGGCGGATTCGATCTCGCGCGCGACCATCTGGCCCAGGTCCTTCAGGTGCACGTGGCCGGGCACGAACTGGGTGAAGGAGTTGACGACGGCGATGATCGGCTTGCCGAAGTCGCTGTCCTTCATGCCGGTCGCGCGCCAGAGACCGCGGGCGCCGGCCATGTTGCGGCCGTGGGTGGTGCGGCGGGATCTGTAATAGGGCATGTGGCTTGGTCCTTGCGATTGCGCGGTGCGGTTATAAGCCCGTCAGCGCGCCGCTCAACCCCCATCGGACCGGGGGCGAGCTATTTCCGCAGGTGTGTCATGCCGTTGCTGGGCGGGCCGTTGCTGGGCAGGGGGTGCGGGCGGCCGGGGACACGGCAGGGAGTGACATGCGCGCAGGCCACCCGCGTTTCCGCGCCGGTCCGGGGCAGGGGGGCCCGGAGGGTGGGGCGGAAATTCCGGGTTCGGGCGGCGGGGTTGTTCCCGGGTCCGTCTTGGGCGGACGGGGGCCGGGGAAGGCACCGCCTTAAGGGGGCAGGCGGCGCTCCGGGATGCCGGAGGCCGCCGTGCCGGTTTTCATGCGACGGGGGTCCGGGGGGCTTGCCCCCCGGCGGATCGCGGCCGCAGGCAGCGAAACCCCCGCCTGCACAGGCGTCAGGACAGGTGATGCACCTCCTGCTTGCCGTAGACCGGCGTTGGAAGGCCCTCCATCCGCGCCTTCAGCTGCAGGGCGAGATACTGCGAGTAATGCCGCGACTGGT
>NZ_JBRBWD010000026.1:0-137734 GCF_052825245.1 Sagittula sp. | reverse complement strand
TCGGCTTCAACTACACCGCAATCCTCGACGCAGGCTCCGCCCTCCCGGCACGCCAGGTCGACGCATCCCTCCGCGCAGACACACGCTTCTCAGACAATCTCGACTCATGGGGCTTGACCGCACAGGTCAGACTGCAGTTCTGAGACCGGCGTAGGGGCCCGGTCCGCCGGGCCCCGCCGCGCGGGCACATCGACACGACAGGAAAAGGCCGGGACGTTCCGCAACATCCCGGCCTTTGCCATGCCTTCGGTCCGGGCGCCCTGCCCCGTCGTCTCTCAGCCCACCGGCTCCTTCGCCGGAAACGCGCGGTACGTCAGCCTGGCCGCGTCCATGCCCGCGTCCACATTGGCCAGCTCTGCCTCCGTCTGCGCCTTCAGCCAAGCGTGATGCGGGGACTTCACGCAGACCGGGTCGGTGGCGTTCGGATCGCCCAGCAGACCCATGGCCTGGCAGCGGCAACCGCCGTGGTCCCTGGTCTTGCGCTCGCATGATCGGCAGGGTTCCTGCATCCAGTCGGTGCCGCGATAGGCATTGAAGGCCTGCCCGCCGTACCAGATCTCCGGCAGCGGCCTGTCACGCACGGAATCGAACCTGAGACCCGGGATGATCTGCGCCGCATGGCAGGGCAGCACCTGGCCGTCCGGCGCCACGTTCAGCCCCGACGATCCCCAGCCGCCCATGCATCGCTTGGGGTAGTCCTCGTGGTAGTCCGCCGGGACATAGTCGATGACCAGCGTGCCCTTCAGCGCCGCGCGGGCCTCGGCCACGATGCGCGTCGCCTCGCGCGCCTGCGCCCTGGTCGGCATCAGCTCGGTGCGGTTCTTCAGCGCCCAGCCGTGGAACTGCACGGTCGCGACTTCGATCCGCCGGGCGCCCATCTCGACGGCCATTTCGAGCGCGCGGGGCAACTGGTGGAGGTTGTGACGGTGCAGGACGGCGTTCAGGGTCAGCGGGAAGCCGATCTTGCCAATCCACGCCGCCACCTGCATCTTGCGGTCGAAGCCGCCGCGATAGCCGCCCACCGCGTCGGCCATCTGCGCGGTCGTGCCCTGCAGGGACAGCTGGACGTGATCCAGCCCGGCCTCGTCCAGCGCCCGCAGCCGTTTTTCCGTCAACCCGATGCCGGAGGTGATGAGATTGGTGTAGAGCCCCGCGTCCCGTGCCGCCGCCACCAGCTCGACCAGATCGCGGCGGGAGGCCGGTTCCCCGCCCGAGAGATGCAGTTGCAGGACGCCCATCTCCGCCGCCTCGCGGAAGACGCGGGCCCAGGTGGCGGTGTCCAGTTCCGCCTCCTGCCGCGCCAGTTCCACGGGGTTGGAGCAGTACGGGCAGGACAGCGGGCAGCGGTGCGTCAGCTCGGCCAGCATGGCGATGGGGGGTGCGATCTTCATGCCTGCTCCTTCAGGCCACTTCGAGGAAGCGGCGATCACGCAGCGCCCCGAGGAAGCCCGCGCTGTCCCTGGCGATTTCCTCCGCGGGGGCGGCGTATTTTTCGGCCAGCGTGCGGGTGATCTGCTCGAAGGTGCGGCTGCCGTCGACCTCCGACAGCACCGCGTGGCCCACCATGTCGAGCATGATCGCCCGCTCAGGCGCCAGAAGCACCCAGCTGTCGCGCACCTTGTCGAAGTGCAGCCGCACGCCGCGCGGCAGGACGGGGATGTCGCCCGCCCCGATCATGACGCCTGCCGCAGCAGCTGGCCGGTGCCGGGCTGCCACGCGCCGGGCGGAATGCGCCGCGGCTCCACATAAGCGCCCCACAGCGCGTCGAGCTGGGACCAGAGCACATCCGTCTTGAAGATCAGGGCCTTGGCAGCCTTGTCCTGCTTTTCGGCGGTGTCCGCATGGTCCAGCACCCAAGCGAGCCCGAATGCCACGTCCTTCGGCGCCTCCTTCAACCGGTTGCGGAAATAGGACAGCGAGGAGTCGTCGGCGAAGGCGTAGTTCTTCAGCAGTCCCTCGATCCGGTTGGCGTGGATCTTGGGGGCGAAGAGTTCCGTGAGTGATGCCGCCACCGCTTCGAGCAGGGTCTTTTCGCGGACGAAACGGACGTAAGCGTCCACCGCGAATTTCGTTGCGGGCAAAACGCCCTCTGTCGTGGCGACGTAGTCGGGGTCCAGTCCCACCGCTTCCGCCAGCCGCAGCCACCGCCGTATGCCGCCCTCGTTCTCGGCGGTGCCGTCGTGGTCCTCCATCCGCGACCGCCAGGCGCGCCGCAGGTCGGGATCCTCCACCCGGGACATGAAGGCCGCGTCCTTCATCGGGATCGAGTGCTGGTAGTAGTAGCGGTTGATGACCCATGCCTGCACCTCTTCCATGGTGCACTGGCCGCCGTGCAGACGGTCGTGAAACGGATGCAGGTCGTGATAGCGCTCTGCCCCGATCTGGCGCAGCCGGGCTTCGAACGCTTCACGCGATTGCGGGGCTCTGGTCATAACGCGATCTCCATGCCGTCCTGGCCGATGGTCCAGCCACCGGATTGTGCCTCGGCGCGCTCCGCCGAGTCCGGTCGCAGGACCGGGTTGGTGTTGTTCATGTGGACGAAGACCTTGCGGCCCACGTCGAGGTCCCGGAACGCCGCGATGGAGCCGTCCTCGCCCGACATCGACATGTGACCCATGCGCTTGCCGGTCTTGGCGCCAAGTCCCGCGCGGACCATCTCGTCGTCGCGCCAGAGCGTGCCGTCGAAGAACACGAGGTCGGCGCCCGCCAGATGTGCGCGCAGGTCGTCGTTCAGCATGGCGCAGCCGGGGATGTAGTAGACCCGCCGGTCGCCGCCGGTCAGGGCGACACCCACCGTGTTCTCTCCGATCTCGCCGGTCTCGACCGTCTCCCCTTCGAGGTAGAGCGGCACCTTGCCCGGCACCGGGAAGAGTTCCGCCATCAGCCCGGGGGCCAGCTCGAACGGCGTCTCCAGCGCGATCGGTTCGCGGCTCACCACGTCGCGGTGCAGCGCATCGAAGATCGGATTGTCCTTCAGCACCGCCTGGATCGTCTGCGTCGCGAACAGAGTGAAAGGCTGCATCTCGCGCAGGGTCAGAAGCCCCGCCACATGGTCGATGTCGCCATTCGTCACCAGCACCGAATGCAGAGGCAGGCTGCGCAGGCCGGTCGGATGCAGCGGGGCCGCGTCGGCCATCTGCTGCCGGATGTCAGGCGAAGCGTTGAGGATCGCCCAGTCGGTGCCGTTGCCGGTCACCGCCAGCGACGATTGCGTCTGACGCGGGATTTCGCCTGCCCGTGCAAGGGTGCAGTTCTCGCACCCGCAATTCCACTGCGGCAGGCCACCGCCCGCCGCAGCGCCTAGGATGAGTGCGCGAAACGCCATCGACAGCCTCCGCGCAAAGCGATCAGAACAGAACTTCGCGCTCTTCTTCGCCGTCCGGGCCGTACATGTTGATTTCCATACCGCACTCGATTTCGCGGATCTTCGGCTTGTTCCATGCCATGTCGGTGTCTCCTTGTCCTGACTTGGTCCAGTGGCTTCAGCCTGCACGAGACGCCCCGTTTCAGGCGATTCTTATAATCTAAGAACGGCACAGACGAAGGTCGCGGGTCCCGCCCTCACAGCAGCTCCAGAACCGCCTGCAGAACCCGCTCCGAGGCGGCGGGCAGCGGGCGGAACCGGTTGCGGATGATGAAGCACGGCGGCACGGAGATCGGTTCGGCGAGGTTCAGTGACGTGATCCCCAGCGCCGTCTGCCCCACTGTCAGCATCTGTGCCACCTCCATCGCCTGCGGCGCGATGGTGTCGGTGCCTTCGAGCAGCGACAGCACCACCAGCAGCGACGAGGAGTTGGTGATCCGCTGCGGCCCGCCAAGCCCCTGTTCATGGAAGGCGCGCTCCACCGCCTGCCGGATGGGCGACCCGATCTCCTGCACGACCCATTCGTATCCCTGCAGTTCCTCCAGCGTGACCTCCGTCCGCCCGGCCAGAGGATGAGCGGGCCGGACCAAGAGCGACACGATCTCGCTCCGCGCCGGATAAAGGCGGAAATCGCGGCTGTCGTGCTCTGCCGGCAAGCGCGAGATCACGAAGTCGAAGCGTCCTTCCACCAGCCCGCGCACCAGTTCGGTCGACGGGCCCACCTCGATTGTCATCTCTATGTCGGGGGCCGCGGCCTTAACCCGGCGCACCGCGGGCACGATCAGGCCGACTGCCGGACCGGTGACCGCACCGACACGCACCTGCCCCATCTCGCCCGTGGTGATGCGCCGTGCCTCGCGTTCCAGCGCGTCGTATTCCTCGAGGATGACCTGCGCGCGGCGGGACACGATCTCGCCCAGGGGGGTGGCAAGCATCCCCTTGGGATAACGGTCGAAAAGCGCCCCGCCCGCCCGCTGCTCGATCTCGTTGAGCATCCGCGACGCCGCCGGTTGCGACAAGCCCGCCATCTGCGCCGCGCGCTGTAGCTGGCCAGTCTCCGCGATGCGCAGGATCAGGGTCAGCTGCGACGGTTTCAGACGATGCAGGACGTCCATTCCGACCTCATACCAGTATTGTTATGCAGATTAGCATAAATGGGAATTGAACGTTATGCACGCGCCCTGTTAGCTCTGCCCTGGGCACTCAACAGACCCGGCGCCAAAACAAAGATGCAGGCGCACACAGTGGAGGAACATCATGAAATTCAAGACAATCCTGGCTTCGGCCAGCGCCATTGCGCTGCTCGCATCCGCCGCACTGGCCGACGGCACCGTCGGCATCGCCATGCCCACGAAATCCTCCGCGCGCTGGATTTCCGACGGCGAATCCATGGTTCAGCAGTTCGAGGAAGCAGGCTACGAAACCGACCTGCAGTACGCCGAGGATGACATCCCGAACCAGCTGGCGCAGATCGAGAACATGATCACCAAGGGCGTCGACGTTCTGGTGATCGCCGCCATCGACGGCACCACCCTGTCGAACGCTCTGGAAAACGCCGCCGCCTCCGGCATCAAGGTCATTGCCTACGACCGCCTGATCCGCGACAGCGAGAACGTCGACTATTACGCCACCTTCGACAACTTCAAGGTCGGCGTGCAGCAGGCAACCACGCTGGTCGATGGCCTGAAAGAGCGTTTCCCGGACGTGCAGCCGTGGAACGTGGAACTCTTCGGCGGCTCCCCGGACGATAACAACGCCTACTTCTTCTACGATGGCGCGATGTCCGTCCTGCAGCCGATGATCGACGACGGCTCGGTCGAGATCGTGTCGGGCCAGATGGGCATGGACACGGTCGGCACGCTGCGCTGGGACGGCGCGGTCGCTCAGGCCCGCATGGATAACCTGCTGTCCGCCAACTACACCGACAAGCAGGTCCATGGCGTGCTGTCGCCCTACGACGGTCTCTCCATCGGCATCCTGTCCTCGCTCAAGGGCGTGGGCTACGGTTCCGGCGACATGAAGATGCCGATCGTGACCGGCCAGGACGCAGAGGTCCCCTCCGTCAAGTCGATCCTCGCGGACGAACAGTACTCCACCATCTTCAAGGACACCCGCTCGCTGGCCGGTGTGACCGTGGGCATGGTCGACGCGCTGCTCGCCGGCGGCGAGCCGGAGATCAACGACACCTCGACCTACGACAACGGCGTGAAGGTCGTTCCCTCCTACCTGCTTGAGCCGCTCCCGGTGACCAAGGAGAACTGGGAAGAGCGCCTGATCGATACCGGCTACTACACCATGGACCAGATCAAGTAAGATCGCTCCCCCGGGCCTGTCCGGACGCTTCGTGCGGGCAGGCCACCTTTTCCCTCATGCAGGCCGCACGCCCGGGCGCACCACCGTCCGCCTGCGGCGCATTGGAAGGCAGCCATGTCCGCACTTCTCGAAATGCGCGGGATCACCAAGACCTTTCCCGGCGTGAAGGCCCTCGACGAGGTCACGCTGACGGTCCGGAAAGGCGAGATCCACGCGCTCGTCGGCGAAAACGGCGCCGGCAAGTCGACCCTCATGAAGGTGCTCTCGGGCGTCTACCCCGCCGGTTCTTACGAGGGCGAGATCCACTACGACGGTGAGCTGGCCCAGTTCCGCGACATCTCGGACAGCGAGTCCAGGGGCATCATCATCATCCACCAGGAGCTGGCCCTGGTCCCTCTGTTGTCGATCGCCGAGAACGTCTTTCTCGGCAACGAGCGCGCGAAGAATGGCGTGATCGACTGGAACGCGACGAACCGCAAGACCGGCGAGCTGCTGAAGAAGGTCGGCCTGCGCGAGGCCCCCACCACGATGGTGGACAAGCTGGGCGTCGGCAAGCAGCAGCTGGTCGAGATCGCCAAGGCGTTGTCCAAGGAGGTCCGCCTCCTGATCCTCGACGAGCCGACCGCGGCCTTGTCGGAATCCGACAGCCAGGCACTTCTGGACCTGATGCTGGAACTCAAGGCGCAGGGCGTCACGTCGATCATCATCAGCCACAAGCTGAACGAGGTCCGCCGCGTCGCCGACAGCGTGACCGTGATCCGCGACGGCTCGACCGTGTCGACCATGGACGCCAAGGCCCAGCCGATCACCGAGGCCGCCATCGTGCGCGACATGGTGGGCCGCGACATGGCGCACCGCTATCCTGAACGCACCCGCCGCGCGGGCGACATGCTGCTGGAAGTGTCCGACTGGAACGTCTGGCACGCCGAACACGCCGACCGCCAGGTGATCCACAACGCGCAGTTCAACGTGCGCGCGGGCGAAGTCGTGGGCATCGCCGGGCTCATGGGCTCGGGCCGCACCGAACTTGCCATGAGCATATTCGGCCGCAGCTACGGGCAGAACATCACCGGCACGGTGCGGATCAAGGGCAAGGAGGTCGACGTCTCGAAGATCGACCGCGCCATCGACGCAGGCCTCGCCTACGTGACCGAGGACCGCAAGAGCCTTGGCCTGATCCTCGAGGAACCGATCAGCCGCAACGTGACACTGGCGAACCTGCCGGGCGTGTCCTCCGGCGGCATACTCAACGAGAACGAGGAGACGCAGGTCTCCGAGAAGTACCGCCGCGCGATGAACATCCGCACGCCCTCCGTCTTCCAGAAGGTGATGAACCTCTCGGGCGGAAACCAGCAGAAGGTGGTGCTGTCGAAATGGCTTTTCGCGGGGCCGGAGGTGCTGATCCTCGACGAGCCCACGCGCGGCATCGACGTCGGCGCGAAATTCGAAATCTACGGAATCATCAACGATCTGAGCGCACAGGGCAAAGGGGTCCTCATGATCTCGTCCGAGATGCCCGAACTTCTGGGCATGTGTGACCGGATCTACGTGATGAACGAAGGCGAACTGGTGGGCGAGCTTGACGCCGCCGAGGCCAGCCAGGAGCGCATCATGTCGCTCATCGTGACGGAATAGGGAGACAGGGCATGGCTCTTGCAGAATCTCAGGACGCGGACGAGCGCAAGGGCGTCGGCGAATACCTCGCCGGCCACCTGCGCGAATACGGGCTGCTGTTCGCGCTTATCGCGATCATGGTGTTCTTCCAGGTCGTCACCGACGGCGTGCTGCTGAAACCGGTGAACATCACCAACCTGCTGCTGCAGAACAGTTATATCATCATCATGGCACTCGGCATGCTGGTGGTCATCGTGTCGGGCAACATCGACCTCTCGGTGGGCTCGGTCATGGGCTTCATCGGCGCGCTGGCCGCGGTGATGATCGTCAACTGGGAGGTCAACTGGCTGCTGACCATCGTCGTGTGCCTTGCCGTCGGCGGGCTGATCGGCGCGGCGCAGGGCTACTGGGTCGCCTACTGGAAGATCCCCTCCTTCATCGTGACGCTGGCCGGCATGCTGGTGTTCCGCGGGCTGTCGCTCTGGCTGCTCGAAGGGCAGTCGGTCGGCCCCTTCCCGCGGGAATTCCAGACCATCGCCAACGGCTTCGTGCCCGACCTCTTCCCAGCCGGCATCGGCGAGACGCTGGCCCCCCTCTTCGACGCCCGCAAGGTGAACGTGCTGGCGCTGCTGACCGGCGTTGCCGCCGCCGCATTCGTGGTCTGGTCGGGGATGCGCAAGCGCGCCCGCAACAAGGCCTACGGAGTCGAGGACGAACCGCGCAGCTTCTTCGTGGCGCGCACGGTCATCATCAGCGCCGCGCTGGTCTTCATCATGTACAAGCTGTCCACCTTCCGCGGTTTGCCCAACGTGCTGATCACCATGGGCGTACTGACGATCATCTACGCCTTCCTCACGGAACGCACCGTCATCGGGCGCCGTATCTACGCGCTCGGCGGCAACCAGAAAGCGGCGAAGCTTTCGGGGATCAAGACCGAACGGCTGACCTTCCTCGCCTTCCTCAACATGGGCATCCTCGCCGCCGCCGCAGGGCTGGTGTTCGCCGCCCGCCTCAACACCGCGACGCCGAAGGCCGGTTTCGCGCTGGAACTCGACGTGATCGCGGCGGTCTTCATCGGCGGCGCCTCCATGTCGGGCGGCGTGGGCAAGATCGTCGGTGCGGTCGTGGGCGCCTTCCTGATGGGTGTCCTCAACAACGGCATGTCGATCATGGGCATCGGCATCGATTACCAGCAGATGATCAAGGGTCTCGTGCTGCTCGCCGCCGTCATCTTCGACGTCTACAACAAATCCAGGCAGGGCTGAGTTATGAGTTTCAAACCGGCGGAAT
Source organism: Sagittula sp. (assembly GCF_052825245.1). Lineage (NCBI taxonomy): Bacteria > Pseudomonadati > Pseudomonadota > Alphaproteobacteria > Rhodobacterales > Roseobacteraceae > Sagittula > Sagittula sp. The sequence goes on along the minus strand of NZ_JBRBWD010000026.1, from coordinate 129,153 downwards.
GGCCGCGCAGGCTGCGGTCCCAGGAATGGTACGGCGGGACCACCAAGGACGTGATCTACCACCGCGGCTGGCTGAAGAACCAGGGCTACCCCGAAGACCTCTTTGACGGCCGTCCAATTATCGGCGTGCTGAACACCTGGTCCGACCTGACGCCCTGCAACGGCCACCTGCGCGAACTGGCCGAAAAGGTGAAGGCGGGCATCTGGGAGGCCGGCGGCTTCCCGGTCGAGGTGCCGGTTTTCTCCGCGTCCGAGAACACCTTCCGCCCCACCGCGATGATGTTCCGGAACCTCGCCGCCCTGTCGATCGAAGAGCAGATCAGGGGTCAGCCCATCGACGGCTGCGTACTGATGGTCGGTTGCGACAAGACCACGCCATCGCTCTTGATGGCCGCCGCCTCCTGCGACCTGCCCTCCATCGTCGTGACCGGCGGGCCGATGCTGAACGGCTGGTTCCAGGGTGAACGGGTCGGCGCGGGAACCCACCTCTGGCGGTTCTCCGAGGCCGTGAAGGCCGGAGAGATGACCCAGCAGGAATTCCTCGATGCCGAGGCCGCGGTGACCCGCTCCTCCGGCACCTGCAACACCATGGGCACGGCGTCCTCCATGGCGTCGATGGCGGAGGCGCTCGGCATGGCGCTCTCCGGCAACGCTGCGATCCCTGCCGTGGATTCCCGCCGCCGCGTGATGGCGCAGCTTTCGGGCCGGCGGATCGTGCAGATGGTCAAGGACGACCTGAAGCCGTCCGACATCCTGACCCGCGAGGCTTTCGAGAACGCGATCCGCTGCAACGGCGCGGTCGGCGGCTCGACCAATACCGTCGTTCACCTGCTCGCCATCGCGGGCCGTACCGGCGTCGACATCACGCTGGACGACTGGGACCGCTGCGGGCGCGACGTTGCGACGATCCTGAACCTGCAACCCTCCGGCAAGTACCTGATGGAGGAGTTCTTCTATGCAGGCGGCCTGCCGGTCGTCCTGAAACGGCTGGGCGAGGCCGACAAGCTGCACAAGGACGCGCTGACCGTCTCCGGCTCGACCATCTGGGAAGAGGTCAGGGACGCGAAGAACTGGAACGAGGACGTGATCCTGCCCGCCGACAAGCCGCTGACGGCGCAGGGCGGCATCGCCGTGCTGAAGGGCAACCTCGCGCCGAAGGGCGCCGTCCTGAAACCCTCCGCCGCCTCGCCGCACCTGTTGCAGCACCGGGGCCGCGCCGTGGTCTTCGAGGACATCGACGACTACAAGGCGCAGATCAACGACGACGCGCTCGACATCGACGAGACCTGCATCATGGTCCTGAAGAACTGCGGGCCCAAGGGCTATCCCGGCATGGCCGAGGTCGGCAACATGGGCCTTCCCCCCAAGGTGCTGAAGAAGGGCATCAAGGACATGATCCGCATATCGGACGCGCGCATGTCCGGCACCGCCTACGGCACAGTGATCCTGCACACCTCGCCCGAAGCCGCCGCCGGGGGTCCGCTGGCCGTGGTCCGCACCGGCGACATGATCGAGGTCGACGTGCCCGCCCGCCGTATCCACCTGGAGGTCAGCGACGAGGACCTCGCCGCCCGCCTGGCCGAGTGGACGCCGATCCACGAACGACCCGACAGCGGCTATGCCTGGCTCCACCAGCAACACGTGCAGGGCGCGGACACGGGCGCCGATCTCGACTTTCTCAAGGGCTGCCGCGGTGCGCCGGTCGGAAAGGACTCGCATTGATGGAGATCGCACTCGTCGGCATCGGGAAGATTGCGGTGGACCAGCACGTCCCCGCCATCTCGGACAACCCGGACTGGGAACTGGCGGCGACCGTATCGCGCCACGGCACGGTCGAGGGCGTTCCCGCCTACTCCGACTTCGACCGGATGCTGGAGGAGCGGCCCGAGATCCGCGTCGTCTCCCTCTGCCTGCCGCCTGTCCCGCGCTTCGACTACGCGGAGAAGGCGATCCTCGCCGGGCGCCACGTCATGCTGGAAAAACCCCCGGGCGCCACGCTCTCGGAATGCCACGCGCTTGAGGCGCTCGCCCGCAAGCACCGTGTCTCGCTTTATGCCACGTGGCACTCCCGGCAGGCGGACAAGGTGGCGGCGGCGAAGGACTGGCTCCGCGACAAGCGGCTGCGCAAGCTGGCCGTCCGCTGGCGCGAGGACGTGCGGCAATGGCATCCCGGGCAGGACTGGGTGTTCGAGGCCGGCGGCCTCGGCGTCTTCGATCCCGGCATCAACGCGCTGTCGATCCTGACGGAGATCCTGCCCGTCCCCGTTCACCTGACTGGCGCCGAACTGCACTTTCCGGAAAACCGCGACACCCCCATCGCCGCGCAGTGCACCTTCCACCATCCGGCGGGTGCCCAGGTGACCATGGATCTCGACTGGCTGGAACCGGGCACGCCCACATGGACCATCGAGGCCGAGACCGACGCGGGCCACATGCTGCTGGAGAACGGCGGCGGCACGCTGACGATCGACGGCCAGAGCCATGACGCCCTGCCCGGCCTCAGCGGCGAATACCCCCGGCTCTACGCGCAGATGGCGGAACTGGTCGGCAAGGGTGGCATCGACATGGACCTGTCACCGCTGCGCCACGTGGCCGACGCCTTCCTGCTGGGCCGCCGCGTCGCCGCACCGGCGTTCGACTGGTGAGCGGCATGGAGACGACACCCGACGGCACGCCATTGCATCGTGTGACCATCGCCAACGGCGGTGCCAAGGCCCGCATCATGAGCTGGGGCGCCAGCCTGACCGACTTCCGGCTGGAAGGCGTGGGTCACGCGCTGGTTCTCGGGTCCGACGACCTCGACGCCTACCTCGGCCCGATGCTGTACTACGGCGCCATCGTCGGCCCGGTGGCGAACCGCATCGCCAATGGTCGCATGACCGTCGCGGGCACCCCCTGCACCCTCGACCGCAACGAGAATGGCATCACCACGCTGCACGGCGGCGGCCAGGGATTCGGCCAGCGCAACTGGACCGTCACGCAGGCCACCGCCACCGAAGTCACCCTCTCCCTGCACCACCCGGACGGGCTTGGCGGTTTTCCCGGCAACATCGACGTGACCGTCCGCTACGCGCTGGACGACGCGGGCGCGCTCATCGTCGAGATCACCGGGCAAAGCGACCGCGAAACCGTCTTCAACCCGGCCTTCCACGGCTACTGGGCGCTCGACGGAACAGCGGATGTCGGCCATCACCGGATGACCATCCTCGCCGAACGTTACCTGCCCGTGGACGCGGCGATGATCCCCTGCGGCGCACCTGCCCCGATCGCAGGAACCATCTACGACTACCGGTCCGCGGCCACGCCCGATCCGGCGCTCGACCACAACTTCTGCCTCTCGGATGCGCGCACCGACATGCGCCCGGTCCTGACGCTCGAAACCGACCGCCTGCGCCTCGACCTCTCGACCACGGAGGCCGGCCTGCAGGTCTACACCGGGGCCACCATCGACACCGCACCGTTCTCCGGCCACGGCGGCGCGCCCTACACCCGCAACGCCGGGATCGCCATCGAGCCGCAGGTCTGGCCCGATGCGCCGAACCACCCCGATTATCCCTCGGCCGCGCTCCTGCCCGGCCAGATCTACCGACAGGTGTCGCGCTTTGCCGTGACCCGCAAAACGTGAAGGACCGATCATGAAAACGCCCCTTACCGGCATCCTGCCCGTCGCCCCGACCCCCTTCCACGCCGATGGCCGCATCGACCCGGAGGGCATGACCCGCGTCCTCGACTGCATGATCGACCAGGGTGTTGACGCGATCTGCATCCTCGCCAACTATTCCGAACAGTTCCTGCTGTCCGACGCCGAACGCGCCACCCTGACCAAGGTCAGCCTGGACCACGTCGCGGGCCGCGTCCCGGTGATCGTCACCGTCAGCCATTTCTCCACCGACGTGGTCGTGGCCCGCGCGAAAGAGGCGCAGTCCCTCGGCGCCTCGATGCTGATGATGATGCCGCCCTACCACGGCGTGGGTCTCGTCCCCTCGCCCGATGGCATCTTCGAACACTTCGCCGCCGTCTCCGACGCGATCTCCATCCCGATCATGGTGCAGGACGCGCCGCTCTCCGGCGTCTCGCTGCCGGTGCCGCTCCTGGTGAAGATGGCGAAGGAGATCGAGAACGTCTCCTACTTCAAGATGGAAACCCCCTTCGCCGCCGACAAGCTCGCCCAGCTCATCGAGGCCGGTGGAGACCACATCGTCGGCCCCTTCGACGGCGAAGAGGCGGTGACACTGCTGGCCGACCTCGACGCCGGCTGCACAGGCACGATGACCTCCGCGCTCCAGCCCGAGAAGATCCGCCCCATCGTCACCGAATACCTCGCCGGAAACCACGACGCGGCGCTCGAACGCTGGAAACTCTGCCTGCCGCTCATCAACCACGAAAACCGCCAGTGCGGCCTGCGCGCCACCAAGACGGTTATGATGGAGGGCGGCGTGATCGGCTCCGACTTCGTCCGCCATCCGTTGAAGCCGCTGTCCCCGCGCACCAGGGACCGGCTCATGTCCCTCGCCCGCGAACTCGACCTGATCGCGCTGAACTGGGGAAAGTGACCCGCCGGAGCGCCGCGCAGCCCTTCATCTTGGGAAAAATACCTCCGCCGGAGGCACCCCGAGGAGAAGGCCGCAGGCCGCCGACGAGATATCAGGCGCGCGCGTCAGCGCGCCCCTTAGGATCATCGCCCGCAACTCAGAGCCGCGGCATCCCTTTCGGGCCGATGATCCGCTTTTGCGCGGCGATGCGGAATGGTGCGTTCGGCGCGCCGTAGCCCTCGTAGCCGCCCTCGCGCTGCACCACTTCGAAGAACAGCCCGCCCGCAAAGGGGCGGCCGTAGAACTGGTAGAACGCGCCGGTGGCATCCTCGTCATAGAGGATGTGGTGCGCCTTCATCGCCGCCAGCCGTTCGTCGGACAGGGTGAACCGCGCCGCGAGGTCGTCGTAGTAGTTGCCCGTCATCGGCAGCGGCTGGAACCCGGCGTCGGCCATGCGCGCCGCCGTGGCAAAGATGTCGTCGGTCGAAAAGGCCACGTGCTGGACCGCACCGCCGAAACTCTCCGCCAGGAAGGACCCCGCGAGGGTCCGGTGCGTCTCGGCGCCGTTGAGGGTGATCCGCATGGCACCGTCCGGCGTCCGGATCGCCTGGCTGCGCACCAGCCCGTCGGGGTCGATCACGTCCACCATGGGCGCGCGGCCCATGTCGAAGATCGAGGTGTAGAACAGCGCCCAGCTCAGCATCTCGTCGTAGTTCATCGTCTCGGCAACGTGGTCGATGCGTGTCAGGCCCGCCCCGCCGGTGGCCGTCTCGCCGGTGCCGGTGAACTCCACGTCCCAGACATCCGCCAGCCCGCTCGCCGCGTCGATGAAGTGCATCACCGACCCGCCCACGCTGCGGATCGCGGGGATCTCCAGCTCGCCCGGGCCCACCGGCTGCGAAAAGGGCGTCGCCGCCAGCGCCTCGGCCCGGGTCACGGTGTCAGCCGCACTCGCCACCTCCAGCCCGATATCGCAGATCGAGGTGCCGTGGAGCGTGTAGGCGGTGTCGGCGAACCCGGTCTCCTCGGCGTTCAGCACCACCCGGATGTCGCCCTGCTGCCAGAGCGCCAGCTTCTTCGCGATGTGATCGCCCACATGCACGAACCCCATCGCCGCCAGCAATCGAGCCAGCGCGTCGGCTTCCCTGCCGCGCGTGGCGAATTCGATGAAGGCCACGCCCTCCACCCGCACCGGGTCCGGCAGCTTCGGCACGCCGATGGCGATGTCCGGCTCCGTCTTGGCCACCCGGTCCATCAGCGCCACCAGAGAGCGGTAACCGTCGCGCGACAGCCCCTCGGCGCTGCCGCCGCGGAACTGGTCGTTGAAGATCTCGAGGCTGATCCAGTCGTTGTAGCCCGTCGCCGCCACCGCGCGCATGAAGTCGGCCACCGGCAGGTCGCCCTCGCCCGGCATGTTCCGGAAGTGGCGCGACCAGTAGAGCAGATCCATGTCGATCAGCGGCGCGTCGGCCAGCTGCACGAAGAATATCTTGTCGCCGGGAATGCGCCGGATCGTCTCCGGGTCGATCTTGCGCGACAGCGTGTGGAAGCTGTCGAGGATCAGACCGATGTTGGGATGATCCGCCCGGCGCACCACCTCCCATGCATCGCGGTGGTCGTTGACGTGACGGCCCCAGGCCAGCGCCTCGTAGCCGACGCGCACGCCCCGATCCGCCGCGATGGCGCCCAGCTCGGCAAAGTCGTCCGCCGCCCGGTCGATCCCGCCAAGCGCCTGCGGGTGGCAGGACGAACACATCAGGACCAGGTCAGTGCCCAGTTCCAGCATCGTGTCGAACTTGTGCTTGGCCCGGTCGAACGCCTTTTCGCGCAGGCCGCCCGGCAGCCCCTCGAAGTCGCGGAACGGCTGGAACAGGGTGATCTCCAGCCCGTGGTCCCGGATCATGTTGCCGATCTCGCGCGGTGAACCTTCGTCGGCAATGAAATCCTGTTCGAAGATCTCGATGCCCTTGAAACCCGCCTTGGCGATGGCCGCGAGCTTTTCCCGAAGGTTTCCAGAAATCGACACGGTCGCGATAGAGGTCTTCATCAGCCGTCATCCCCATGCGGGCCCGGGCCCGCCGCTTGTGTTGGTTCCATGGCAGGGACGGTTGCCGCCCCCCTGCCGACCGACCGTTCCGGTCGGTGCGCCGCACGACATGCCTGCATTCGGAACACCGGCACGTCACCTTCGGCGGATCTCTCATCCGCACTCTGCACCCGTGGTGCGCCTTGCGGCAAGGTCTGTCCCGGCACGGCCCGTCCCGCGCCACCGCACGGATCAAAAGTCAGGCCAATCATCGCAAGGTCCCCGTTCCCTGGCCCCCGGCAAGACATGGCGCATCGGCCAGGCGGCCGCCGCGCTGCATATCCTGCCTGCGGGCCATCAATAGGAAATCCGGGCCACGTCGCGCAGTTCCTCCGCCGTCGTGGTGGGCAAGCCGAAGAACTCCAGATAGGCCGGGATCTGTTCGAACAGCATGTCCGTGCCGACCTGGAACCGGCAGCCGCGTTCGCGCGCGGCGGCCAGGAACGGCGTTATTTCCTGCGTCATCACCACCTCGCCCACGAAGGTCTCCGGCGCGATGCGCGAGACGTCCATCGGCAGCGGGTCGCCCGGCTTCATCCCCAGCGGTGTCGCGTTCACCACGATGTCGAACCCCTTGGGATCGTTGGACCCGGTCAGCACCCTGAGGTCGGAATAGTTCTCTTCCAGCCGCGCGGCGAGCCCGTTCATCATCGGCTCGAAACTGTCCGTCACCGCGATCTCCGAAGCCCCGGCCTTAGCCAGCGAGGCCGCAATGGCCGAGCCGACGCCGCCGGCGCCCACGACCAGCACCCGCTTGCCCGCGATCTCCTGCCCCTTGCGCAGCGCACCGCGCACGAAGCCCTCTCCGTCGAACATGTCGCCCTGAAGGCGTCCGTCCGCGCTCAGCCGCACCGCGTTGCACGACCCGGCGACCCGCGCCGTGGTGAGCACATCGTCAAGCAGGGCTACCGTCGTCACCTTGTGCGGCATGGTGACAAGCGCCCCGAGGATGTTGGACAGGCGGAAGACATGGTGCAGGAAGGACGGGTAGTCCTCTGCCTTGCAGCCCATCGGCACCACCACCGCGTCGATCCCCCGGCTCTCGAAGTACGGGTTGTAGATCAGCGGCGCCTTGAAGGACGTGGTGGGATAGCCGAGGTGGGCAATCAGCTTGGTGTGTCCGGAAATCATCCTGTCAGCCTTTCTGCCGCGCCCTCACCCGTCGTAGCCCATGAGCCGCGGCAGGAAGAGCACGATGCCCGGGAAGAAGATCATCGCAAGGAGCGCCGCAACGAGCACCGCGAGGAACGGCAGCACCTCGGCGATGATGTCCCTCAGCGAGATGCCGGTGACCGCGTTGATCACGAACAGCAGGATGCCGTAAGGCGGTGTGATCAGACCGATCATGCAGTTCACCACGATCACCACCCCGAAGTGCACGAGGTCGATGCCCAGCAGGTTGCAGGTCGGGATGAACAGCGGGACGATGACGAGGATGATCGTCGTGGCGTCCAGAAGGCAGCCCAGCAGGAGGATCAGTACGTTGACCGCCAGCAGGAACATCAACGGCGACACGTTCACGTCGACAAGGTAGGCCGCCAGCGCCGAGGGGATGTTTTCGGACGCGACGATGTAGTTCAGGATCAGCGCGCCGCCGATCACGATGCCGACGGCGGCCGAGGACCGCGCGCTGTCCACGAGGATCGTGTAGAGCGTCTTCAGCTTCAGCGAGCGGTAGAAGAACACGCTCAGCAGCAGCGCATAGGCGGCGGCAACGGCAGCGGCCTCGGTCGGCGTGGTGACGCCGCCGTAGATGCCGTAGAGCAGGATGGCCGGCATCAGCAGCGCCGGAAAGGCCCGGCCCGTGACCCGCGGCAGATCGCGCATCGGGATCGCCTCTTCGGTGGCAAAGCCGCGGCGGTGCGAGATCCAGAAGTTCATCGCCATCAGCACGCCGCCCATCATCAGGCCGGGCAGGATGCCGCCCAGGAACAGCGCCCCGATGGAGGCGTTGGAGACCAGCGCATAGAGGACCATGGGGATCGACGGCGGGATGATCGGTCCGATGGTGGCCGAGGCCGCGGTGATCGCCGCGGCATAGCCCGCCGGGAACCGCCCGTCCTTGCGCATCATGTCGATGATGATCTTGCCGATGCCCGCCGCGTCCGCCACCGCAGACCCGGACATGCCGGAAAAGATCAGCGAGGCCATGACGTTGACATGGCCCAGCCCGCCCTTGAACCGGCCCACAGTGGCGATGCAGAAGTTCAGCAGCCGGTCCGAGATCGACCCGGCGTTCATGATGTTCGCCGCCACGATGAAGAGCGGCACGGCGAGCAGGAGGAAGCTCTGGTAGATGCCGTCGACCAGCGTCTTGCCCACGATACCGATGGAGGAGCCCGCCGCCACCATGTAGGCCATGGAGGCCGTGAGGATCGCGTAGGCGATGGGCATGCCTATCCCCGCCATGAGGAACAGCGTGCCGATCATGATCGTCAGTTCGAGGCTCATTTCGCATCCTCCCCGAAGTGCGGTTCTTCCTGCGGCAGGATGTGGTTCTCGCGGTCGGCGCCGTGCCGCAGCACGTCGATGGCGCGCCAGGCGTAGCGCAGCCCCACGGCGGCGAGGAACAGGAAGTAGATCGAGTAGATCGGCAGCATCTTCACCGGGAGCGTGGCCGAGGACTTGATCCGCAGCAGCTTCATCCGGTCGTAGGTCGGCCCGATGGAGGACCAGAGTGCCACCACCAGCAGCACCGCGCCGATCAGCGCCATGATCGTCCGCGCCCGGCGCCCGGCACCGTTGTAGAGGATGTCGAAGGTCACGTGATCGCTGTCACGCACCACGAAGGCGTTGCCCCAGAAGATCGTCCAGAGCCAGAGGACGAGGATGAACTCCACCGTCCAGCCAAAGTAGGCGGCGTCGATGAAACCGCCGGTAATCGACATGAACCACTCGGAGCCCACCGCGTATCGCACGATGATCTGCAGTATGAAGGTGCAGAAGATCGCTGCCATCATCAGCGCAGCGAAGCCTTCCGTCAGCCCACGGAAGATCCTTGTCACGGTCCGCATGGTGCCCCCTGAAAATTAGTGGCGCGGCGGCGTTACCGACCGCCGCGCCCTGGACGCAGGACGCCGGAGATATCCCGGCGTGCCTCCGGTCGATCCGGTCCGGCGCGGCGGCGGGCACCGCGCCGTGAAGTCCGGATCAGTTCCCCAGTGCGTTCACAGCGTCCAGAACGCCGTCCGGCCAGCTCGCGGCCATATCGCTTTCGAGGTATGCCTTCTGCACCGCCTCGCGGAACGCGGCGACATCGGGCTCGTAGACGTCCAGCCCCTGCTCTTTCAGGAAGGAAACCAGCTCATCTTCCTTGGCAAGCTGCGCGGCGCGGCCGGAGTCGGCTGCGGCCACGGCGGCCTCGGTGATCTGGGTCTGCTGCTCGGGCGTCAGGTTGTTGAAGGTCTCGGCCGACAGCGCGATGAAGTTCCAGTCAACCAGGTGCGAGGTCAGGGCGATCTGCTTGGTGACTTCGTAGAACTTCGCGTCCACGACGGTCGGCAGCGGGTTGTCCTGGCCATCCACGGCGCCGGTCTGCAGCGCGGTGTAGACCTCGGTGAAGGCCATCGGCGTCGGGTTCGCGCCCAGTGCGCGGCCGAGGAACTGCCATGCGTCCGAACCCGGCATCCGCAGGTTCACGCCGGACAGGTCAGCCGGGGTCTGCACATCAAGCTCGTCGCGGCTCTGGCGCAGGTTCACCTGACGACGGCCAAGGTACATCGGCGCCAGCAGGACGACGCCCAGCTCTTCCTCGACCTTCTGCTTGAAGGGGTCCATCAGCGGGTCGTTGAACACGGCGACCTGGTGCTCGGCGCTCTGCAGGACGTAGCCTGCCGCGAAGATCGACCATTCCGGGAAGAACGTGGCCAGTTCCTGCGCCGAGGTGATCGACATCTCGAGGTCGCCGGAGGCGATGGCCTCAAGCTCGGTCCCCTGCCCGAACAGCGTGCCGTTCCAGTGCGGCTCGAAGTTGGCGAAATCGGAAACTGCCGGACCGAAGACTTCGGTGAGCGCGATCGCGCGCTGGTCGGTCTCGGAGTTCACGCCCGACAGGCGAAGCTGCACCTTGTCCTGTGCGAAAGCACCGGTGGCGGTTACGGCAAGTGCGGTGGCCGCTGCCAGAACGGCGCGGCGGCTCAGATTGAACGACATCGAAGATCCTCCCAAATTCGACCAGACCGGTATGCGCCTCCTGCGCATCCGAATCCATCGCTAACGGTGGTATCAACCGAAACCGATCCCGTAAACAGAAATCGATTTTAGATGCCGTGATCGTTTTTCCTTCCCAAATCCGTGAACGCTGATGTAAAGCCTATGGGACAGGAGGAGAGCATGTCGACAACGGAATGGGCCAGCCGGCCCAGGGGCAAGCCAACTATTGCCGGCCGGATCGAAGCCCGGCTGCGCCATGACATCCTGCACGGCACCCTCGCCCCCGGCAGCCGCCTCAGCCTCGACAAGCTGCGCGAGGAACTGGACGTGGGCCTTTCCCCCCTGCGCGAGGCGGTGACCCGTCTCGTCTCCGAGGGCCTCGTCGAAGTGGCCCCCCAGCGCGGTTACCACGTCGCTCCCATCTCCATAGCCAATTACACCGAGGTCGGCGCATTGCGTGCGGAACTCGAACCTTACGCGTTGCGCCGGTCGATTGCCAATGGTGGACTCGACTGGGAAACCGATGTCATGGCCGCGCTATACCGCGTGAACCACACCCAGCGCGACGCCAACGATGCCCGCAGCCGGGCCGAGTGGGAGGCCGCCAACAACGCCTTCCATCTTGCGCTGATCGCCCGTTGCGACATGCCCCTGCTGCTCAGGACCCACGCCATGCTGGTCGCCTTCAACGACCGCTACCGCAACATCTATTCCGAGGCGGTGACCGTGCAGCGCGACGTGGTCGAAGAGCATACCGCCATCGCCCAGGCCGCCGTCGCCCGCCGCGCCGACGAAGCCGCCGAGATACTGGAGCTTCACATCACCCGTTCGGTGGAGATACTGGTCGGCCACATCAAAAAAAATATGCTTCCCGAGGCCCCCGGCGCCTGACCTCCGCGGTCGCGCCTGCCCCGGGCCGTCCGGACCGCGTGCCATCCCCAAGGAGTTTCCCGAATGGACCTGCCCAAGAACCCCTTCAAGGCCGCGCTGCGCGCCGGTCAGCGCCAGATCGGCCTCTGGCACACCTTCGCGAATCCCGATGTGGCAGAGCTGATGGCGACCTGCGGCTACGACTGGATCCTGATGGACACCGAGCATTCGCCCGCCGGCCCGGCCGAGGCGCTGGCCTTCCTGCGCACCGTCGCGCCCTACCCTGTCACCGGCGTAGTCCGACCGGCCTGGAATGACCCGGTCGAGATCAAGAAGATGCTCGACGTGGGCGCCCAGTCGCTGCTGATCCCTTACGTGCAGACGCCGGAAGAGGCGCGCGCCGCCGTGGCGGCCGTCACCTATCCGCCGAAGGGCATCCGTGGCGTGGCCGGTGTGACCCGCGCCACCCGCTACGGCTCCGTCGAAAAATACGCGGAGCGCGCCAACGAGGAAATCTGCCTGCTGGTGCAGGTGGAGACCCGCAGCGCACTGGAACAGATCGAGGAGATCGCCTCCATCGAGGGCGTTGACGGCGTTTTCATCGGCCCCGCCGACTTGGCCGCCAGCTTCGGCTATCCCGGTCAGCCCTCCCATCCGGAGGTCAAGGCCGCGATCCTCGACGGGTTCGCCCGGCTGAAGAAGGTGGGCGTGCCCGGTGGCATCCTGTCGCTCGACGATGGCCTGCTGCGGGATTCGGCGGAGGCCGGCGCGCAGTTCCTCGCGGTGGAGATCGACAGCACGATGATCCGCAAGGCCGCGCTCGCCCGCCGCGCCGACTGGTCCTGAAAACGCCGCCCGGCGGGACTGTCAGACACAAGAACGCCGCTCCTTGTCGGAGCGGCGTTATCCGTTCATCAGCCGCGATCACACACACCACCAATAAAAACGCCGCCCCGTCGAACTGCGGGGGCGGCGCCTGTCTCCTGTCAAAGTGTCAGGTCAGCGGATCATTCGCCGCCCCAGGCCTCCGGGTAGTTCTCCATGCTCTCGCATCCGCACATGGCGTAGTGCAGCGGCGGCATCGCCGGGTTGACGTATTCCGAGAGGTTCTCCTCGGTGATCGCCGGTTGCGGCAGAACCCATTCCGGCCCGGGCAGCGCCTCGCCCTCGATCACGCGCGCGGCGGCGATGATCGCGGTGCGCCACTGGAACGTGGGATAGGTCGGCGCGATGGCCTTCAGGCCCTCGTCCTGCCACTTGCGCAGGAAGTCCTGCTGGTCTTCGCCCACGAACACCGGGATCTCGTAGCCCGAGTCCTCGAATGCCTCGATGGCCGCCACGGCGGTCGCGCCCGCATCCATCCACACGGCGTCGATGTTGCCGCGCATCAGGTAGTCCTCGACGATGGACTTGGTCTTCGCATTGTCACCGTCGGTGAACTCCGCGCCGACGATGTTCATGCCCGCCTCTTCAAGGATGCGGCGCCCGGCGGAATAGCGCGTCTCCAGCACGTCCACACCCGGCAGGATGCGCAGCATCAGCACGTCAGAGCCCTCTTCGAGCTGGCTCGCCACGAACTCCGCCCCCTGGATGCCGAAGCCGTAGCCGCCGACGGGATGGATGAAGGTCACCGGGCAGTCGGTGTTCACGCCGCGGTCGAAGACGATGACCGGCATCGCCTCGCAGGCACGTTCCACCGCGGGCGTCAGCGCCGCCGTGGTGTTCGGCGAGACGATCATCACGTCGCAGTTGCCGCCCGCCAGCAGGTCGTCGATGTCGGCGATCTGCTTGTCGTCGGACCCTTCCGCGTCCACATGCACGAAGTCGCCGATCGATTCGTGGTTCAAGAGCTCCTGGTTCATGTTGGTGAAGCCCACGACCCGCCACGGGTTGTTGACCCCCGCGTTCGAGAAGCAGACCGTCGCCGGCGCCTCCAGTCCGAGGTCCGCGGTCTCGACCATGCTGTCGCCGATGTACTGCAGCCAGGGTTGATCCTCGGGGCCGCTCGGCGTTGCCTGAAGCTGCTCGCGCTGCTTGGCGAATTCCTCGGGGTCGTCGAAGTTCTGGGCGTGCACGGGCGCAAGGCTCAGCGCCAGGATGCCGGTTGCCGTCAGTAGCAGTCTCATTGTTTTTCCTCCCAGTCGGTTCGGCCCGCTCCCCGCAGGCCATCAGGTTCCCGTGCGTCTCCTCCGGTGCATCGCCAGCGCCACCGCCGCGATCAGGATCAGACCCTGCACCACCTGCCGGACGGGTTGCGGCAGGCCAAGGAAGTTCAGAAGCGTGAAGATGGCGGTCAGCGCCAGCGCCCCGCCAAGCGCGGCAGGCACGGAGCCGCGCCCGCCCAGCAGCTGCGCGCCGCCAAGGACGGCGGCGGTGATCGCCTCCAGTTCGTAGCCGGAGCCCACGTCGATCGACACGCCCGCGAAGCCGCCGAGGAGGATCCCCGCGATGGCCGCCGAGAGGCCCGACAGCATGAAGGCCGTGATCCGCACCCGGTTGACCGGGACACCGGCCAGCCGCGCAGCGACCGGGTTGTCGCCGATGGCATGGACCATCCGCCCAAGGTTGGTGCGATGCATGAGCCACGCCAGCACCCCCACGACGACCACAAGCACGATGACCGACACCGGGATGAACCGCACCAGCGGCACATCGCGGATCAGCTCCCTTCCGAAGAAACGGAAGGTGTCAGGCAGGTAGCCGCGCGGCGCCCCGCCCGACCACATGAAGGCCAGTCCGTTCAGCGTGATCATCGTCCCCAGCGTGGCGATCAGCGACGGCACCCTGAGGAAACAGACGATGGCGCCGTTCACCGCGCCCACACCCAGCCCCATGCAAAGCATCAGCGGGATGACCCAGTAGGTCGCCGCCGGGTCGTTGTCGGTCAGCATCGACGACCCAACGACCACCAGCGTGATGAGCGAACCGACCGATAGGTCGAAGCCGCCCGAGACGATGACATAGACCTGCCCGGCGGCAAGGATCGCCAGCGGCGCGGCACGCTTGAGGAAGTTCATGTAGCCCGTGGCCTCCGCAAAGCCGGGGTTCATGAAGACGATGGCCACGATCAGCGCCGCCAGCAGGAACCACACCGGGTTGATCTGCGGCAGGCTGCGACGGCGCTTGCGTCCGGGGCCAGTGGCGCTCTGGTCCGTCATGCTGCAATCCTCTTCGACCGGATGGCGTAGAAGGCGACGGCAGCGACGATGATGATCCCGCGCAGCACCTGCTTGGCGAAGCTGTCCACCCCGGCGATGTTGAAGGCGGAGTCGATCAGCGAGAAGATCAGCATTCCCGCCATCGTCCCCCAGACCCCGCCGCGCCCGCCCGCCAGCACGGTGCCGCCGATCACCACCACCGCGATGCTCTCGAGGTCATATACCCCGTCCGCACCGATCCACGGCGCGCCCGACCGCAGGCGGCTGGCAAGGTAGAGCCCGGCGATGGCCGCGCAGACCGAACAGATGATATGGCTGGCCACGACGACACGTTCGGTCTTGATCCCGGCGAAGCGGGCCGCCTCCTCGTTGCCGCCCACGGCGTAGATGTCGGACCCGAACTTGGTGAACCGCAGCACCGCCCAGGCCAGCACCGCCATCAGCGCAAGGAAGATCAGCGCGAAGGGCACCGCGCCGATCTGGCCGTAGGCGAAGATCTGGAAAGCGGGCGGGACGCTGCCCGCGAAGTTCGACACGAAGGCCGACAGGCAGCCCTGGATGATCAGGCTCATGCCCAGCGTCGCGATCAGCGGATTGACCTTCAGGCGGCTGACCACCAGCCCGTTGAGCAGCCCCACCAGCGCGCCCAGCAGCAGCGCGGCCAAGACGGCGGGCAGGATCATCGCAGGCGAGCCGTCCATCACCACCGACGCCAGCACCGCCGTCGCCGAGATCAGGCTCGCCACGCTCAGGTCGATGGAGGCGACGAGGATGGTGAAGGTCTGCCCGATGGCCGTGATCCCCAGCGCGATGGACCGCCCGAGGATCGCGATCAGGTTGCCGAAGGACAGGTATTGCGTCTGGTCCGTCGCGACCGCCACGATCACGTAGATCACGAAAGCGCCGACCAGCAGGATCAGCGGCGCCCAACGTTCGAAACGGAAACCCGTGCGGGCCGGAGGGGCGTCGCTTGCAAGGCTCATGCTGCACGCTCCCCGCCGCCGGTCTCTCCGGTCGCGGCGTGCATGATCTCCTGCTCGGAGGGTCCGTGGGCGAACTCGGCGGCGATCCGGCCCTCCTGCATGACGAGGATGCGGTCGGCGGCGCCGATCACTTCCGGCAGGTCCGACGAGATCATCAGGATCCCCGCCCCGCCGCGCGCCAGTTCGCGCATCAGGTGGTAGATGCCCGCCTTGGCGTTCACGTCGATGCCGCGCGTCGGTTCGATGAAGATCAGCAGTTTCGGGCGCATCGACAGCCAGCGCGCGACGATGGCCTTCTGCTGGTTGCCGCCGGACAGTGCGCGGATGTCCTGGTCGTAGGAAGCGGCGCGGATCTCCATCCGGTCGAGCAGGTCGTCGATCCCGTCCAGGTCCGCCTGCCGGGTTCGCTTGTGGCTCGACCAGAGGGGCGCGAAGGCGCGCGGCGTCAGCATCGCGTTGTCGCGGACCGACTGCATCAGCACCAGCCCCTCGCTCTTGCGGTCGCCGGGCAGCAGGCCGACACCGGCCTCGATGGCCTCGCGCGGGGAACGGAACGCCACCCTCTTGCCTGCCAGCGTCACCTCGCCCCGCTCGAACGGCTCCTGCCCGAAGAGCGCCAGGGCCAGCGCGACGCGACCCGCCCCCTGGATACCGGCCAGCCCCACGATCTCGCCTGCGCGAACGGTCAGGTCGATGTCGTGCAGCACCGCGTTGGAGCCGCCCGAAACCGTCAGCACCGGCGCGCCGATCTCCGCCTCGGTGGCGGGCGGGGCATAGAAATCCTCGATGTCGCGGCCGACCATGGCGTGCACGATCGCATCCGGTGCGGGCACCGTATCGAACCGCGCGGCGACCTCCCCGTCCTTCAGCACGGTGACCCGGTCGGCCAGCCGCGTGATCTCGCGCATGCGGTGGGTGATGTAGATCACCGCCACGCCCCGCTCCCGCAGGCGGTCGACGGTAGCGAAGAGCTCCTCGCATTCCGCCTCGTTCAGCGCGGCGGTGGGTTCGTCCATGACGATGACCCGCGCGTCGTAGGACACGGCCTTGGCGATCTCGACCATCTGTTGCGTCGCCACGTCGAGTGTGCCGACCGTCCGGTCCGGGTCGATCCGCCCGCCGGTGGCAAAGAGGTCGAGCACCTTGCGGGTTTCGCGGCGCATCTTCGCCTCGTCGATCAGGCCGAACCGCCCGCGCGGTTCCCGCCCGAGGAAGAGGTTCTGCGCCACGGTCCTCTCCGGCAGCAGCGAAAACTCCTGGTAGATCACCGCGATCCCGGCGCGCAGCGACTCCACCGGGTGCACGAAATGCACCGGCGTGCCGCTTAGCCGGACCTCGCCCGCATCCGCATGATAGACGCCCGACAGGATCTTGATGAGCGTCGACTTGCCCGCCCCGTTCTCGCCCACCAGCGCCTGCACCTCGCCCGCGCGCACGTCGAAACTGACGTCCGACAGCGCCTTCACGCCCGGGAAGGTCTTGGTGATGCCCTTCATCTCGATGACGGGGTCGGTCATGCGGCCTCCCACGTCCTGCGGATGAAGTCGTGCGACTCCGAGAACAGCGTCTCGAAATCCGGGAACAGCGGGCGCCAGACCCGCGTCGCGGCGGCCAGTTCCGGCACGCCCGCGCCGAAGGCCTCCAGCACCACCGGGCCGTCGAAGCTGGTCTCCTTCGCGGTGCGGAACACGGCGGCAAAGTCGATCTGCCCGCGCCCCGGAATGCCCCGGTCGTTTTCAGAGACATGCAGCACGTGCATAGCGTCGCCCAGCATCCGGATCGCGCCCGCCTGATCGTGCTCCTCGATATTGGCGTGGAAGGTGTCGTACATGATGCCGAACGCCGGGTGCCCGACCGCATCCACGTAAGCGCGCGCCTGCTCCATGGTGTTCAGGAAGTAGGTCTCGAACCGGTTCAGGTGCTCCAGCGCCAGCACGTAGCCGTTGCGCCCGGCGCGTTCGGCCATGGCGCGGTGCGCCTCGGCCCCGCGGGCAATCTCTGCCTCGGTCGGGCCCTCGCCGGTGAAATGCGCCATCGGCGCGTGGAACGGCCCGCCGACCGTCTCGGACCCCAGCGCCTCCGCGCAGTCCTGTATCCACGACAGGTGATCCAGCCCGCGCCGGCGCACCGCCGGATCGTCGGACAAGGGGTTCGCGTCGGGATCCGGCACGATGGACGTCTGCGCGCGGCCCAGACCCAGCCTCGCCAGCCGCTCGCCCAGCCAGGCGTAGTGCGACGGGTCGCCATGCATCACCGGCACCTCGACATGGTCATAGCCGATCTCCGCGATCCGTTCGATCAGCGGCAGGTGGCTCTCGTCGATATGCCCGCCGAGGCACAGGAGGTTGATCCCGAGCTTCACGGCGTCACCCACACGCTGTCGTCCCGCGCCGAGCGCAGGCAGGCGTCGATGAAGCGCATCCCGTCCAGCCCGTCCTCGATGGTCGGATACAGCAGGTCGCCCGGCACGGCCTGTCCGGCGCGGCGGGCGTGGATCGCCCGCGCCGCTTCGGAATAGATCGTGGCAAACGCCTCCAGGTAGCCTTCCGGATGCCCGCCCGGCACGCGGCTGACGGCGGCATTGGCTTCCGTAGCGCCCGCACCGTTGCGGGTCAGCAGGCGCTTGGGCTCTCCCAGCGGCGTGTACCACAGGTAGTTCGGGTCCTCCTGGCACCACTCCAGCCCGCCGCGCTCTCCGTAGATCCGCAGTTTCAGAGCGTTCTCGTTGCCGGGCGCGACCTGGCTGCACCAGAGCATCCCCTTCGCGCCGCCCTTCCAGCGCATCATGACATGGGCGTTGTCGTCCAGCGTGCGGCCCGCTCCAAAGGCATGCAGGTCGGCGGCCAGACGGTCGACCGTCAGACCCGACACGAAACAGGCGAGGTTGTAGGCGTGGGTGCCGATGTCCCCGATCGACCCGCCGCCGCCGGAGCGCGCCGGGTCCATCCGCCATTCGGCCTGCTTGCCCTCGGCCTCGCCCGCCATCCAGTCCTGCACGTATTCGACCTGCACCAGCCGAAGCGCCCCCAGCGTGCCCTCTGCCACCATCTGCCGCGCCTGCCGAACCACCGGGTAGCCGGTGTAATTGTGGGTCAGCACGAAGAGCGCGCCCGACGCCCGAGCCACCGCCGCCAGATCCTCGGCATCAGGCAGCGTGGAGGTCAGGGGCTTGTCGCAGATCACGTGGATGCCGCGTTCCAGAAACGCCTTCGCTGCCGGGGCGTGCACGTGGTTCGGCGTCACGATGGCCACCGCCTCGATGCCGTCCGCCCTGCCCGCCTCGGCCTCTGCCATTCCCTCGAAACTGCCGTAGCTGCGCGGCAGGCCAAGCGCCTCCGCGCTGGCATGGGCCTTCTCCGGAGTGGCGCTGAGCGCCCCGGCCACCAGTTCGTAATGCCCGTCGATGCGGGCGGCGATGCGGTGAACGGCCCCGATGAAGGCGTCCGCACCGCCCCCGACCATCCCCAGCCTGATCGGCGCCTCGGCCATCCTCAGCCCTCCAGTCCCAGCATCCGGCGGTTGGCCGCGTCATCCGCCCCGCCGTCCGCGAAATCGTCGAAGGCACGCTCCGTCACGCGGATGATGTGGTCGCGGACAAAGGCCGCCCCCTCGCGCGCCCCGTCTTCGGGGTGTTTCAGCGCGCATTCCCATTCGACCACGGCCCAGCCGTCGAACCCCTGCGCCGTCAGCTTCGAGAAGATGGCCCCGAAATCGACCTGCCCATCGCCGAGGCTGCGGAACCGGCCCGCGCGGTCGACCCACGACTGGAACCCGCCATAGACCCCCTGCTTGGCGGTTGGCGTGAACTCCGCATCCTTGACATGGAACATGCCGATTCGCTCGGCGTAGGTGTCCAGATGCGCCACGTAGTCGAGGCATTGCAGTACGTAATGCGACGGATCATACAGCATCCACGCGCGGCCATGGCCGTTCACCCGTTCCAGGAACATCTCGAAGCTGATGCCATCGTGCAGGTCCTCTCCCGGGTGGATTTCGTAGCAGATGTCGACGCCGCAATCCTCGGCGTGGTCCAGCAGCGGACGCCAGCGCGCCGCCAGCTCGTCAAAGGCCGCCTCCACCAGACCGGCAGGACGCTGCGGCCAAGGGTAGACATAGGGCCAGGCCAGCGCGCCGGAGAACGCCCCCAGCGCCGTCAGGCCGAGGTTCTTCGACGCCGTCAAAGCCATCCTGACCTGCTCCACCGCCCAGGCCTGCCGCGCCTTGGGGTTGCCCCGCACGGACCCGTCGGCAAAGCCGTCGAAGGCGATGTCATAGGCGGGATGGACAGCCACAAGCTGGCCCTGCAGGTGGGCCGACAGCTCCGTCACCGTGATGCCGTTCTCTGCCGCGCGGCCCTTGAAGGTGTCGCAATAGTCCCGTGATTCCGCCGCCTTGGCGAGATCGAAGAGCCGCTTGTCCCAGCTGGGCACCTGCACCCCTTCGTAGCCGCAATCGGCCGCCCATCTGGTGATGCTGTCCCAGTCGTTGAACGGGCGTTCGTCCGACGCGAACTGCGCCAGGAAAAGGGCCGGACCCTTGATCGTCTTCATGTTTCCTCCCGCCGCCGCGACAAGATTCGCGGCGTCCTCCCGGTGGCTATGAAAACGATTACATCAAAGCGCGACGCAAATTGCAAATGTAAATGTAATCGATTAATCAAATGACGGTATCGAAGGGGACCTCATGGCTGGCAGAGTGCGTATCGTCGATGTTGCATCGCTGGCCGGGGTGTCGACGGCGACCGTCAGCCGCGCCCTCTCCTCCCCGGAAACCGTCGGACAGGAAACCCGGCAGCGGGTCATGGACGCGGTCCGCGCCACCGGCTACCGGATCAACTCCGCCGCCCGCGATCTGAGGCAGCGCCGCGCCCGCTCCGTCCTGATCCTCGCGCCGAACCTCGCCAACACCTACTTCAGCCGGATCTTCGCGGCGATACAGGAAGAGGCCAGTTCCGTCGGGCTGACCGTGCAGATCTCCGACAGCCGCATCGGCCGGGACAAGCTCGTCTCGCTCGGCTACGACGGGCGCGCGGACGGCATCGTGCTGCTCGACGGCACCATCGACCCCAAGGTCGTCAACGGCTGGAACCTGCCGCTGATCCAGCTCAGCGAATGGAACGACGCCTATGACGCGCCGCGCCTCGTGCTCGACAACCCCGGCGCCGCGCGGCTGGCCGTCGACCACCTGGCGAAGCTCGGCCACCGCAGGCTGCTGCACGTCAGCGGGCCGGAGGACAACATTCTCGCCCAGACCCGGCGCGACGGCTTCCTCTCTGCCACCGGCGAACTGGGGTTGAAGCCGCAGGTCCTGCAGGGCGATTTCACACTTTCCTCGGGGACGGAGGCCGCCCGGCGCTGGTCCGACCTCCCCCGCCGACCCACCGGCGTCTTCTGCGCGTCGGACGAATGCGCCTGGGGTTTCATCTCCGAATGCGTGCGGCTGGGGTTCTCCGTGCCGGGGGACGTCAGCGTGGTGGGCTTCGACGACATCGACTTTGCCGCGCATTTCCTGCCCGCGCTGACCACCCTGCGCCAGCCCCGCGAAGAGATGGGCCGCATCGCCGCCCGCCAGATCATCCGCATGATCGCGGGCAGTGCGGCAGAGGGCGGACAGGATGACGACATGCCCGGCGAACTCATCGTCCCGAAGCTGGTCGTCCGCTCCACCACCGGCCCCGCCGCCGGCTGAGCGCCGCACGATCCGGCCTACGCCGCACGCCGAAAGGGCAACGGCGCGGGATCAAGCGGCACCGTTGGCACTTCCCTCGATACCCCCTACCGGCAGGAAAACCCTCGGACCTACCGGCCTTTTTGGCCACCGCCTACACCCAAGGAACCCGCCGCGCGGCCTGGAGCCATCAAGCCCTGGCCAATGCGGCCACTGTTTGCGCAAACCCCACGCCGGAACCTCTTGACGCCATTTTGTATGCACGCGTATACACGCGCATGCAAAATGGGACGGAGACCGGGATGACCACTGAAGATGACAACACCCCGCAGGGCAACGCCGCCTATGCCCGCCTGCTGACCGAGCTGCGCGAAGGCCGGCTGAACCCCGGCGACCGCCTGCGGGAGACAGAGCTGGCTGACCGGCTGGGCATGTCCCGCACCCCGGTCCGCGAGGCGATCCGCCAGCTCGAAGCCGACGGCATCGTAACCCATGTTCCGCGTCAGGGCGCGACGATCCGGACGCTGGATTACGCGGAGGTCATGGAGCTGTACGAGATGCGCGCCGTGCTCGAAGGCACCGCCGCGCGGCTGGCGGCACGGGCTGCCTCGGATATCGAGATCGAGGAGCTGATCGACATGAACCAGCAGATGGCGCAGCTGGGCAACGCGCCGGAGGCCTTCGTTCTGAACCGCCAGTTCCATGCCGCGCTGCTCGACGCCGCCAAGAACCGCTTCCTCGCGCGGTCGATCCACACGCTTCAAAAGGCACTTATGATCCTTGGCCCGACGACGCTGACCGAACCGGACCGCGCCGCCAAGGCGGTGGAGGAACATTTCGGCGTGCTCGACGCGATCAGGGCCCGCGAAGGCGCCCTGGCCGAAGCCGCCATGCGCGCCCACATCGAGGCGGCCCAGAGGGTGCGCGTGCGTGCCCTCCGCGCCCTGCCCGACCGCACCCCCGGCTTTGATGGAGACCTCTTGTGACCCGGACCGAGGACACCCCCGACATCGTCGTCATCGGCGGCGGCAATGCGGCGCTTTGTGCTGCCATCACCGCGGCCGAGGCGGGCGCCCGCGTGCTGATCCTCGAATCCGCGCCAAAACCCTATCGCGGCGGCAACTCGCGCCACACCCGCAACTTCCGCTGCATGCACCACGGGCCGCTCGGCCCGCTGGTCGACAGCTACACGGAAGAGGAATACCTCGCCGACCTGCTGAAGGTCACCGGCGGCAAGACCGATGAGCATCTGGCCCGCCTCGCCATCCGCACCTCGGAGGACTGCCTGCCCTGGATGGAGGCCCACGGCGTCCGCTTCCAGCCGTCCCTCTCGGGCACGCTGTCTTTGGCGCGCACCAATGCCTTCTTCCTCGGTGGCGGCAAGGGGCTGGTCAACGCCTACTACCGCACCGCCGAACGTCTCGGCGTGCAGGTCAGATACGAGGCCGCGGTCACCCACCTCGACCTCGACGACAACCGCATCGCCTTCGTCGACTACACGCAAAACGGCGAAACTCACCGCGTCACGCCGAAATCCGTCGTCGTGGCCTCCGGCGGGTTCCAGGCAGACACCGACTGGCTCGCCCGCGCCTGGGGGCCCGCGGCGAAGAACTTCCTGATCCGGGGCACGCCATACAACCGCGGTGTGGTGCTGGCGGACCTGCTGCATCAGGGCATCGAACAGGTGGGCGACCCGACACAATGCCATGCCGTGGCCATCGACGGCCGCGCGCCCAAGTTCGACGGCGGCATCGTCACGCGGCTCGATTGCGTGCCCTTCTCCATCGTGGTCAACAAGGACGCGCAGCGGTTCTACGACGAGGGCGAGGACGTCTGGCCCAAGCGTTACGCGATCTGGGGCCGGCTGGTGGCCGCGCAACCCGATCAGGTGGGCTATGTCATCATCGACGCCAAGTCGCTGAACCTGTTCATGCCGTCGGTCTTCCCGCCGATCAAGGCGGACACGCTGGAGGAACTGGCGCAGAAGATGGAGCTGCCCGCCGACGCGCTGGCGCAGACCGTGGCAGAGTTCAACGCCGCCTGCGGCGACACGACGAACTTCCACCCCACCGAACTCGACGGCGTGTCGACCACCGGGATCACGCCGCCCAAGACCAACTGGGCGCGCCCCATCACCGAACCGCCGTTCTACGGCTACTCGCTCAGGACCGGCGTGACCTTCACCTATCTCGGGCTGAAGGTCGACGAGAACGCGCAATGCGCCATCGGCAACCGCCCTGTCACCAACCTCTGGGCCGCGGGCGAAACCATGGCCGGGTCGATCCTCGGCCAGGGCTACCTCGCCGGTTTCGGCATGACCATCGGCACCGTCTTCGGACGCATCGCAGGCAAGGAGGCCGCCGCCCATGCAAACTGATCTGCTCCAGGAAGCCCGCCGCCAAGCCGAGATCTGCAATGCCTGCCGCTATTGCGAAGGCTATTGTTCGGTGTTCCCGGCGCTCCATGCCGAGCGCGCCTTCAGCGACGGCGATCTCACGCAACTGGCGAACCTCTGCCACAACTGCCGCGGCTGCTACTATGCCTGCCAGTACACCGCCCCACACGAGTTCGACCTCAACCTGCCACAGGCGCTGGCCAATGTCCGGCAGGACAGCTGGGAAGACCTCGCCTTCCCGCAGGCGGCAGGGCGGGCATTCCAGAAGAACGGCGTGCTGATCGCCGTGGCGACCGTCATCGGCTTCGCATTGCTGTTCTGGGCGGCACGCGCACTGGCGGCGCAGGGCGGCGAAGGCTTCTATGCCGTGCTGTCGCACAACACGATGGTGGCGATCTTCCTGCCCGCCTTCCTCTTTCCGCTGGTCAGCATCGCGATCAGCCTCTGCCGTTACTGGCAGCGGGTCGGCGCCGGGCCGTTCCGGACTGCACATCTGGTCAAGGCTGTGAAGCAGGCTGCCAACATGAGGAACCTCAAGGGCGGACACGGCGACGGCTGCAACTTCGAGGACGAGGACCGCTTTTCCCACGCCCGCCGGATGGCGCATCAGGCGGTGATGTACGGCTTCCTGCTGTGCTTCGCTTCGACCAGCGTCGCCACTGTGATGCACTACGCGCTCGACATGCCCGCGCCTTACGGCCTCTTCTCCCTGCCGAAACTGCTAGGGATCTCGGGCGGTCTCCTGCTGGTGCTGGGCTGCGCCGAGATGATCCGGCTGAAGCTCCGGTCCGACCGGGCGCTCGGCGCGACGCAGGCCTTCGGGGGAGAGGTCGCCTTCGTCGGGCTCCTGGGTTTCGTGGGCCTCAGCGGCCTGCTGCTCTACGCCCTGGGTCAGACCGGCGCCATGCCGCTCCTGCTGGTCCTGCACCTCGGCGCGGTCTTGGCCTTCTTCCTGCTGACCCCGTTCACCAAGATGGCCCACGGCTTCTATCGTCTCACCGCCCTCGTCGTCGACGCGCAGCGTTGAGGCCTGGCGCGACTTCAGGCGCACCATCATCCCCCGCGGGGCTCCCCATCCGAAGCGATGGCCGGGAGCCCCGTATCATGGTGCCCGGCACGGCAGTTGGCGCGCCCGGTGAAACCGCTCGCCGCCGTCCGGAGACAGACCGGTTGGCCCGCAGGCGGCGCGCATGAATGTAGGTGTGCGGTCCGAAGCATCGAAAGTCACCCAACATCAAGGCATGGCCAGACCCGGCAGGCCGGCACGAGGAGCGGATACCTAAACCTCGCCCCGCATGGCGCGCGACAGGCGCCGTATGCGGATTGCGCGGTTGAGTTCGCCGCCAAAGATCAGAACAAGCGCCGCCAGATACAGGAAGTAGAGCGCCGCGATGATCCCCGCGAGGCCGCCGTAATAGCTCGCGTACGTGGCGAAATGTCCGAGGTAGAACGAGAACGCCACGGTCAGCGTGATCCATGCGCCGACCGTGAACAGCACGCCGGGGTAGATCGACGAGAACCGCGTGCGCCGGGCGGGCAGGAAGACATGCGCCAGAAACAGCGACGAGACGAGGATGAGGGCAGCCGCCGGATACCGCACGAAGCGCACCGTGACAGAGGCCGGATCGAACCCGGGAAACAGGACGTGCAGCCACGACCCGGCGCGCGGGGCCAGCACGAGAAGATATCCGACCAGCACCAGCACCAGACTGGCGATCACCACCATCAGGGCCATCAAGGGATAGAGGACGTACCACGCCCGGGTCTCGCGCACCCCGTAGGCACGGTTGAGCCCCATCCGGACGCCATCGACTCCGCCGAGGGCGAACCATACGGTCAGCAGGATGCCGACCGACAGGACACCGCCGCGCTGGACCGTCATCACCTGCCGCACCTCCGCGACGATCGGTTCGATCAGCGTGGGCGGGACGATGGCGATGAGAAACGAGATGAGGTCTTCGGCCATGCTCTGATTGCCGACGAAGGCGGTCAGCGACGACGTGAAGATCAGGAACGGGAAGACAGCCAGAAGCACCCGGAAGGCCACGTTCCCGGCCAGCCCGAAGGCATCGTCGCTCCAAAGCCGCAAACCGGCCTCGCGCAGAACGCTCCAGACGGCGCGCCAACCGGTCCCGCGCAGCAGGCCTTCGGGGTTGTCGGTGACGATGCCGTGGGTGATGACGGCGTCCCGACCCGGTTCGGTCGGCGTACGTTCAGCCATGCGGCGTCCTTCTCTTCTGGCCGGGTGTCTGCCCCTGTTGCGGTGGGCGGGCCGAGGCACCTTCCGCCAAAGCACGTCGGGATGCCAGCATTGGATCAGGATGCCCCCACCCGCAATCCGAGATGTATCGGACTTTCGCCCGGCATCCAGACAGGGTTGGAATTCCATTGCGAATGACCGTTCAGGTGCGGACACGCTGCGGCACCCGTCACCCCGTCGAGGAACTGCCAGAGAACGACAACTGGGCAATTCACCAAACGAAGCTCAGGGGGCGCGGGCCAATACCGGTTCAGTCCTCGGCAACGTCCACCGCCACGCCGCTAGGCAATCCGCGTTGACAGCTTTCAGGCCGGTGATACTGCTTGCTTATCTGTATTCTCAGGACATCTGACGCATGACCCCTTTTACCATTACCCGGGCAGCCCTTCTTTGCGGTGCGGCCCTCTGCGGTTCTTCTTCTGCCATGGCCGACGAGGCCGCCCCCAAGCTCGGCCCCAATGCCACGCCGCTCCCCGCCGAAACGGACTATCTGCGGCAGAGCCCTGCCCCGGATTACTGGGCGTTTTCCGCTTTCGTGAAACCTCAGTTCACCACGTCGGCCTGTTCGATTGCCTCTGTCACCGCCGCCGTCAACGGCTTGCGCGGTCTCCCGGCAAATGCTGAAGATACCGTGCTGACCCAACCGGCTTTGCTTGAGCAGTTGGGCGATGCCACATGGGCCGGGCTTTCGGCAGAGGGCGGCGACGGGGTGACCTTCGACCAGTTGGCGGAGTTCACCGGCAAGACGCTCACGGCCCTTGAGATGACCGATTACAAGGTGGAGACGTTCAAGCCCGCCACAGCCGATGACGCGACCCTTGCCCAGTTGCGCGAGATGCTGGCTGCCAACGAAGAATCCGCGGAAGATGTGCTGCTGCTCTACTTCAATCAGGGCGTGATCACCGGCGACTGGGATGGGCCGCATGTCTCGCTGATCGGGGCCTACAACGCCGCCGAAGACCGGGTGCTGATCCTCGAGGTGGATCAGGAATGGTACATCCCTTACTGGACCCAAGTGCCGGTTCTGCTGGAGGCGATGCAGAAACCGACCTCAGCCGAGCACGGCGTTCTGGAAGGCGAAACAGGCGGCTTCGTCCACGTCAAGCGCGGCGGCTAGCCCCCGTCGGAGCGCGACTGCCGGGGCCGGAACGGGACTGGCTCAGCCATAGTCCCGGATGTCAGGCATGGACCACGAGTGGCGCACGGCTGAGTTGGCGTGCGCCGCCCGTGCCGCGCGATCGCACGTACGCTCATGACTCTTCCGACGAAATTTCATCGCCTTGATCCCCCGGCAACGCCTTCTCCGCCCGGGCCTCCCCGACTTCGTTGCCGTCGCCTTTCCGGATCACGACCGCATTGCGTTCTGAGCGCCCGTCAGCCTCCGCAGGTCGTCGATGACCGAAGTTCCCAGCATTTGCGCCACGTTGAACCTCATGCAGGCACCGGCGCTGCGTGACACGCTGAACGCGTTGCCCGGGGCAAGCACGATCCCGTCTTCCCAGGCGGCCCGCGTCAGCGCCGTACCGTCCACGCCATCCGGGAGCCGGCACCAGAGAAACGCCCCGGCCTCCGGTTCGTGCCAGGGAATGATGCCGATCTCCGCGAGTTGCGGGATCAGCGCGCTCCGCGCCGCCGCCAACCGGGTCCGCATGCCCTGCACGTGCCGCCGGTAGCTGCCCTCTTTCAGCAGATGCACCAGCAACTGGGCCGAAAGCGCGCCCCCACCGAAGGACGTGGCCAGTTTCAGATCTACGAGCGGGTCGATCCACGCCGGGCGCGCCGCGATGTAGCCGCAACGGATCGAGGCCGAGAGCGTCTTCGAGAAGCTGCCGATCTGGATGACCCGCTCCAGCCCGTCGAAGGCGGCCAGCCGCGGAGCCGGACGATCCTCGAAATCGGCGAAAATGTCGTCCTCGACGATCAGCAGGTCATGCGCCTCGGCCAGCCGAAGGATGCGGTGACAGGTGACGGGCGAGATCACCGTGCCGGTCGGATTGTGGGGGCCGGAATTGGTGATGTAGAGCCGTGGCCGGTGCTCCTTGAGCGCGGCTTCGAAGGCGTCGAGGTCGGGTCCGTTCGGAGTACGCGGCACGCCTATGGCCTCGACCCGGTGGGCACGGAAGAGCGCGAGGAAGTTGAAGTAGCACGGATCGTCGATCAGCACCTTGCTGCCGGGTTCAAGCAGAAGCCGGCAGACGAGGTCGAGCGCCTGGGTCCCGCTCTCGGTCAACATGATCTGGTCCGGATGCGCCTCCACGCCACTGTCGGCCATCCGCACGGCCAGCAGGTTGCGCAACTCGGGAAGGCCCAGCGGCGTGCCATACTCCGTCAACCCCGCCTCCGGCGACCGGGCCAGGCTGCGCAGCGCCCGCCTGATCTCCTCCTCCGGCATCCAGCTGCTCGGCAGCCAGCCACAGCCCGGGTTGGCGCGGATGCGCCGGCCGTCGAGCGCCTGCCGGGTGATCCTCAGCGGGTCGATCTCCCGCGCCACCGCCGGGCCGCTGTCGCTCAGCGAAAAGGGCGGCAGATGGGCGGCCACGTAGAACCCGGAGCCGCGGCGCGACTGGACCACGCCTTCGGCCACCAGCCGGTCATATGCCTCGACAACCGTCGAGCGCGAGACGCCAAGCTGATCGGCGAGATGTCGGATCGAGGGCAGCCTGCTCCCGGGCGCGGCCTTGCGTCCGGCGATGCGGGTGCCGAGGACGTCCATGACCTGCTCTACGAGGGTCTGGCCATCGATCCGGGAAAGCGTCGGCCCATCCATGTGTACTGCCCATCCGATCAATACAGTTTGGCGGAACTGTACCGCACTGTCCCTGTCGGGACCAGCCCTCCACCGACAGTGTGGCCTGGACGTACCGCCATTGAGGATCACATGCCCCGCTTTTCCGTTCCCATCCTTGCGCTTTGCCTCTTCGCCGTGACCTTCGCCGTCAATCTGCAGGCACCGCTCTACCCCGCCTATGTCGCAACCAGCGGACTTGGCGCCACGGCGGCGACCCTGGCCTTTGCCGCCTATGTCGCGGGCCTCATGCCGACCCTGATCTTTCTCGGCGGCCTCTCTGACAGGATCGGGCGCAAGGCTCCGCTGGTCTGCGCGCTGCTGCTGAGCGGCGGCGCGACGCTGCTGCTGGCCGTGTCGCCCGGATGGGTGCAACTGGTCATCGCGCGGGTCCTTCTCGGCACCGGGACTGCGCTCGCCACCACATCCGGCACCGCCTACATGACCGAGTTGATGGGCGAGCCGCGGGCAAAGCAGGCGGCGCTCGTGGTGACATCGGCCACCTCCCTCGGTTTCGGCGGCGGGGCACTTGCTACCGGCCTCAGCCTGATGGCCCAAGGCCCGAGCTTTGTGCCCGCCAGCTTCCGGCTCCTGCTGCTCGCGGTTCCCCTGCTGGTGCTGTCATGCCTCGCCCTGCCGCGGGCATGGGTGCCGCGGCGCGTGTCGATGCTGCGCCTTCCGGTCTTCCCCGAAGGCAGCGCGCCCTATGGCATCGCGATAGGGCTGAGCTGGGCCTCCACGGGGATGACCATCGCCGTGGTGCCGCTTTTGCTCGACCGTCAGGGGCTTGGCGCATGGTCCGGGCCTGTGATCTTTCTCGCGCTCTTCGTGGGCTTTCTCTGCCAGCCGCTGGCACGGCGCATGAGCAACCCGCGCGCCCTGCGCCTCGGGCTCTGCCTGATCCCGCTGGGATTTGCGGGTCTGCTGGCCGGGGCCGCCCTGCAGTCGATTCCGCTGATCCTCCTGGGCACGGGTCTTACCAGCGCGTCCAGCTACGGCTTCACCTACCTGTCCGCGCTTTCCGAGGTCTCGATGCTGGCGCCCGAGAACCGCGCACGCGCCACCGCCGGTCTCTTTGTCTACGCCTATTGCGGTTTCTCCGTCCCGGTGATCGCTGCCGGCGGTCTGGCGGATCGGATCGGCGTCGTGCCGGCCATGGCCGTGTTCTTTGGCGTGCAGCTTGCATGTCTGGCCGGGCTGGTCATCGCGCAGCGAGGCCGGTAAATGAGACAGTCCGGGACCACGCATTCGGGCGTGACATCAAGCTCGTCTGCATGACGGCCCCCGCCCTCTCGGCCCTTGCTGCAAGCTGCCATGAAGGGTCGTTTCGTGGACGCTCTTCCGCAGCGACCGAGTTCAGCGGAGATGACGACTGAGGACCGCAAGCCAGCCTTACGGTGCGCGCCACACTATGATGACGACGCCGCAGACCAGAAATCCGGCACCGACCGCCACGGTCATCAGTCCTTGCAAGGAGAGATCATCGGCCCGCGATATGTCCCACGCCAGACCGAACAGCAACTGGCTTGCCACCAGAATGGCGATGGTCGGCGCGGCGCCCAGATACTGATACCCGCTGATGCTGGCGAAGACGAAAAACGTCCCCAAGAGTCCCGGTATCAGGAACCACGGCCTGAACGTCTTCGCGATCTCGCCGACGCCGCCAATCCCGGCATGCCACATCATCAGCGCCGACAGCAAAGCCAATCCGACCGCCGAGTTCATCATGAGTGCCGCCAGCACCGAGGAGGTCGCGCTGGTGATTTTCGTCATCACAAGGTTCTGCGCCACCAGTGTCGCACCGGCTGCGATCAGAAGGCCGAGTACGAAGCCGGGCATCATTGCCCTGCCGGGCGATCGGGAGCGCGGCGCTGGTCGAGCACCAGCTGCAGGAAGGCAAGGTCGAGCCAGCGCCCGAATTTCGTGCCCACTTGCCGCAGAAGGCCCGCCTGCTCGAAGCCCAGTCTTTCGTGCAGGCAGATCGAGCCGGTGTTCCCCGCCTCGATCCCGGCGATCATGACGTGCTTGCCCGCGGCCCGGGCGCGGTCGATCAGGACCTCCATCAACGCCCTGCCGACCCCAGCCCCGCGTTGGTTCGCCCGGACGTAGACGGAATGCTCGACAGTATGGCGATATCCGTCCCAGGCGCGCCAGTCCCCGAAGGAGGCATATCCCAAAACGTCGCCGTCCTCCGACACGGCAACCAGCACCGGATACCCGAGGCTCTGCCGCTCCCTGAGCCAGGCGCGGCGGTTCTCCACGTCGACCTCGGTTTCGTTCCAGATCGCCGTCGTCTGCGTGACAGCATCGTTATAGATCGCCGTAACCGTTTCGAGGTCACGGTCTTCGGCATCGCGCACGAGCATGGTTGATTCCCTTGTGACCATATTGCGATCACCGTCCATCATAATGGACAATTCGTCAATATGAACGCACAAGCGTCAGGCTATTTCACCCGTCCTGCAGAACCGCCACGGCATAGGTGCAAGGCCTCGCGCCCTCGTTCCTGAAGACGCAATCCGCGGGAGGGCCCAGATGGAGGCAATCGCCCGCATGAAGTTCATGGCGCACCGCACCTTCCACAAAGGTCAGCTCGCCATCGAGCACCCAGATCAACTGCCGGATGAAGGCGTAGGCCGAGGCGGGCATGGGAACCTCCTTGCCGCCCGGAAGGGTAACCTCCACGAGGTCGAGAGGCATATTGGACCTGGGAGAGACCTGACGACGAATGTACCCGGTCTCCGGGTCGACCCAGACCGGCTGATCCTCCTTTCGAAGGAGGCTGCCCCCCATGCCCTCGGCCCGGGCCAGAAGGGTGGACATGCTGAGCCCGAACGCACCGGAAAGCTTGCCCAGGAAATTGGCCGTCGGAGAGCTGTCGGCGCGCTCGACCTTGTGGATCATCGCCCGGGAAACATTCGCCCGTTCGGCCAGATCGGTCAGCGACCAGCCGCGGCTTTCCCGCTCGGCGCGTATGCGAGCCCCAAGCCTGTTATCGATGTCGTCACCCTTCATCGTGCTACCATAGTAGACGGATCGGTGTTCCGGCAAGATCATGGTGGATACCAGGGCGACTTCCTTTTGCATGGCGGTGTCGACTTGCGTGCGGCGCTGAGAGGTCGCGCCGGACCGAACGAACCGGACCCGTTCGCGCAGCCGTCCGGCATCTGAGGCCTTGGTCCCTCTCAAGTCATGTGTTGCCCTTCCGGGAATTTCCCCTTATCCAGCCGGCAAGGTGCCGGGCACCTGCCGCCTGCAGACGCAAGTCACGGTGAAGCCCGGAGCAAGACGACATCTCACCCTCGAAGCATTTCGCAGGTGGGCAATGCAGGCTCCCTCCTGAACCGAAATGCCTCTGCGGAGGAGTGAGCGATGTCCGTTGGACCCGCCCCGAATGTAATCCAGAACCGGTTTCTGACCCGCCCCGTCGGGCGATTGTTCCTGTCGAATGCCCTTCCCATGGCGGTCGTCATGTCGA
This sequence comes from Sagittula sp., assembly GCF_052825245.1. Classification (NCBI taxonomy): domain Bacteria; kingdom Pseudomonadati; phylum Pseudomonadota; class Alphaproteobacteria; order Rhodobacterales; family Roseobacteraceae; genus Sagittula; species Sagittula sp. The sequence continues at coordinate 96,788 of NZ_JBRBWD010000026.1, read as the reverse complement.
CCGGCGGCCTTCTGAACGTGATCGACGGGATCTTCGTCGGCCGGTTCGTCGGCGCCGAGGCCCTGGCCGCGGTCAGCCTTGCCTTTCCCGTGGTCATGCTGCTCACGGCGCTGACCACGCTTGCGGGCGGCGGCATGTCGAGCCTGTTCGCCCGCCACCTCGGTGCCGGAGCGCGCAAGGAGGCCGGAGACGTCTTCGCAGGCGCCCACGGTCTGGCGCTGGCCATCGGCGCGCTGCTGATCGCGGGGGCGCTGACGGTCGGCCCGACACTCGTCTCCGCGATCGCCGCCGGAAACACGGCGGTGGCGGAGATGGCCGAACACTATCTGCTGATCCTGATCCTCGGGGCGCCCATCCAATTCGGGCTGGGACTGCACGCCGATGCCCTGCGGAACGAAGGCCGGGCCGGGCTTATCGCGGGGCTTTCGGTGCTGGTCACCCTGCTGAACATCGGCGGGAACTACGTGGCAATCGTGCTCCTCGATCTCGGCGTGGCGGGGTCCGCACTCGGCACCGTCGGCGCGCAGGGCCTCGGCCTCATGCTGCTCTTGCTGGTGCGCGCGCGCGACAGTGAACTTGTTCCGCTGAGTGCGCTCCGGCGCGCGAACTGGCTGGCCGGCTGGGGCCAGATCCTCTCGCTCGGTCTTCCGCTGAGCCTGACCTTCGTCGGCATGGCATTCGTGGCCAGTACCGTTCTGGTCGTCATCGGCAGCGCCACCGCGGAGAGCGCCACCTATATCGCGGCCTATGGTGTGGTGACGCGCCTTCTCGGGCTGGCCTTCCTGCCGCAGATGGCAATCGCGCTGACCACCCAGAGCATCACCGGCAACAACGTCGGCGCGGGCCGCCCGGATCGGGCCGGTGCCGCCCTGCGGCTTGCCATGGGCAGCGCGTTCCTCTGGTGTCTCGGCGTGGCGCTGGCAGGCGCATTTGCGGGCGCACCTATGGGTGCGTTGTTCTCGGCGGACCCGCACGTCGTGGCGGCCGTCGCCGGGGTCCTGCGACCGATGACTGCGCTCTACGTGGTCTCCGGGCCGGTGCTTGTCCTTGCCCTGCATTTCCAGGCAATGGGTCAACCCCTCCGGACAGCGGCCCTGACCCTGATCAAACCATGGCTGCTGACGCCGGTGCTGCTCGTCGCTCTGAACGCGCTCTACGGGATAGACGGCCTGTGGTTCGCGTTTCCCGTCGCGGATGCCGTGGTGTTCCTCCTGGCCCTGACCCTCGTCTTTCGGGGTCGGCCGACCGCCCCTGCCCCGCCAACCTCATCTGCCAAGGAGGAGGCCGCATGACCGATCCAACCCTCGACACCGTCAAGGCTGAGGCCAAGGCGCTCCGACAGGCGCTGCGCGCCGAAGGCAAGGTGGTCAGCCATGCGCAATCTCTCGAACTCATCGCACGGCAGCACGGCGCACGCGACTGGAACACGCTTCATGCCCGTCTCAGACAACGCAGCACCCCACTGCCCCTCGCCGTGGGCACCAAGGTGAGCGGGCACTATCTTGGGCAGGCCTACAGCGGAACGATCCTCGCCGTTTCGGGGAGAGCCGAGCGTCGCCAGGTCGAGATCGCGCTGGATCAGCCGATCGACACCGTTCGGTTCGACAGCTTCTCGAACTGGCGCCACCGAATTCGCGGCACGCTCGACAAAGACGGGCGCAGTCCTGACACGACATCCGACGGCACACCGGTTCTCACCGTGGACGGGACGCAGGCCTGACCGCACGCCACCGCCAGCCCTCGTACCGCGCCGCTGTTCGTTCCGGGCCCCCGTCGGGAATATGGCGCCCGCATCGACCGGCTCGCCGAGGGCATCCTTGGCGAGCCGGATTACACGGGGTTTATCCGCATGTGACAGAACGAATGCCGGGAATGACCACCCGGCACCACGGAACCGGTTGCGCCCAGGCTGTCGAATACCTCCCCGTTCGGTTATTCCGCCCGGAGGGTTTCGATAAGGGCGTTCCGTTGAGGCCTGCCAGGACCCATGCGGGGCCACGGGACCTCGTTTCCGGTCGCCTGACCGATGAACGCCGCCCCGTCACCGCTGACAATGCAGACGGGCCTGCCCCACACCCGCAGCAGGCGACACAGGTCTCGGGCAACCTCCGCGCTTGCATCCCAGCCAGCCAGCAGGTCAGATCCTTCCATGCCCCGGCAACACGGCAATCAATTGCTGAACAAACCCTTGTAGGTGTCGCGCAGGATGTTCTTCTGCACCTTGCCCATGGTGTTGCGCGGCAGGGCACCGACGATCTCGAAGCGGCGCGGGTGCTTGAACCGGGCAAGGCTGTCGGTACAGGCGGCGGCCAGTTGACCGGCATCCGGCGCGGTGCCCTCTTGCGGCACGACGACGGCCACGACGGTTTCACCGAAATCCGGGTGCGGCACGCCGATCACGGCGGTTTCCAGCACGCCCGGCTGGTCGTCCAGCACCTGTTCGATTTCCTTGGGATAGATATTATAGCCGCCCGAGATGATCAGATCCTTGTTGCGGCCGACGATGGTGACATAGCCATCCTCGCCCTGCACACCGAGGTCGCCGGTGATGAAGAACCCGTCCTCGCGCAATTCGGCGGCGGTCTTGTCCGGCATCTGCCAGTAGCCCTTGAAGACGTTGGGACCGCGGACCTCGATCACGCCGACCTCGCCACGCGGCAGCTCTGCCCCGGTTTCGGGGTCGCAGACCTTCAGCTCGACGCCCGGCAGCGGCAGACCGACCGTCCCGGCCCGGCGGTCGCCATCATAGGGGTTCGACGTGTTCATGTTGGTTTCGGTCATGCCGTAGCGCTCGAGGATACGGTGGCCGGTGCGCTCCTCGAACCGAACGTGGGTCTCCGCCAGCAACGGGGCCGAGCCGGAGGTAAACAGCCGCATGCCCTGCGTCAGGTCGCGGGTAAACCGGTCATCGTTCAGAAGCCGGGTGTAGAAGGTCGGCACGCCCATCATCGACGTGGCGCGCGGCAGGTTTGCGATCACCACGTCCAGATCGAACTTCGGCAGGAAGATCATCGACCCGCCCGCCACGAGCATCACGTTTGTCGCGACGAAAAGCCCGTGCGTGTGGAAGATGGGCAGCGCGTGCAGCAACACGTCGTCCGCAGTAAAGCGCCAGCAGTCGACCAGCGTCTCTGCGTTGGACAGGAGGTTCGCCTGCGTCAGCATCGCCCCCTTCGACCGCCCCGTCGTGCCGGACGTGTAGAGGAAGGCGGCAAGGTCATCCTCCTCCCGCCCGGCGGTGTCAAAGCTGTCGGGCTTGTCGGCGGCGGCTTCGGTGAAGCTGCCCGTGCCATCGGCGGCCAAGGTCATCAACTGCGCGTCCAGCCCCTCGACCATCGGGCGCAGATCGTCGGCCTTGGCCGGATCGCCCACCACCAGCTTCGCGCCCGAATTCTCGATGAAATAGGCCAGCTCGTCGCGGGTATAGGCCGTGTTCAGAGGCAGGAATACGACGCCGGCCTGCACGCAGGCCGCGTACAGGGCCAGCGCCTCGGGGGATTTCTCCACCTGTGCCGCCAGACGGTCGCCCGGCACCAGCCCCGCGTTGCTCAGCACATGGGCAAAGCGCGCCGCCATGCGCAGGAACGCCGCGTGGGTCATACTGTCACCCGAGGCAAGGTGCAGAAAGGGCGTGTCCTTGCCGGCATGGACACCGAAAAGGCGGTCGTAAAGCGGGTTCATTTCGCGGGTTCCTTCAGTACGGTATCGGCGGCGGAGGCGAGGCCACGCACGTCCGACGAGGTGGCAATCTCACCCGTCGCGGCGAACTTTTCGTGGTTCTGCGAGACGCGGGCCAGATCATACAGATAGTTGACCATCACCCCATGCGATTGCGCCTGCCCCTTGGGCGAAACGTCGGCGCGGGCATGGAGCGCATGGACCAGCGCGCCATTGCCGAGATGAAAGCCCGCCACCGGATCCAGCGGCCGGCCATTGTCCCGCTTGGCCCGCGTCAGGTACCAGGCAGCCAGCTGGCGCATCTGGGTGTCGTCTTGGCGGTCAAAGGGTACGTCGCGCCCCTCCAGCCAGCGGGCAAAGCCGGGAATGGGCGACAGCGTGACAAAGGTCCTGAGCCCCGGCAGTTCCGCAGCGAGGTCGGCGGCAACCTGCTTGATCAGGGAATTGCCGAAGGAGATCCCCGCCAGCCCGGCCTGGCAGTTCGAGATGGAATAGAACACGGCGGTGTCGGCCTGATCGGCGGTCAGCGGCTCGCGTTCCTCGGCCAGCACGTTCTGCACCGATCCGGGGATGCCGCGCGTCAGGGCGACCTCGACGAAGATCAGCGGCTCGTCCGGCATGACGGGGTGGAAAAAGGCAAAGCAGCGCCGGTCCGCCGGTTGCAGGCGCCGTCGCAGGTCGTCCCATGAATCGATCGCGTGCACCGCTTCGTAGGCGATGATCTTCTCGAGGATCTGCGCCGGGCTTTCCCAGTTGATCGGGCGCAGCACAAGGAAACCGCGATTGAACCACGAGCCAAAGAGGTGCCGGAAGTCCTGATCCAGCGCCATCAGCGCGTCGTCGTCGCGCCCCAGCCGCAGCAGGTCGGCCCGCATGCGCACCAGTTGCCGCGTGGCCCCGCGCACCTGGTTCAGCCGGCGGATCAGCTCCTGTCGCGGCGGTTCTGCGGCGGCGGCAAAGGTGCGGTAGGTCGCCTTGTTGCGATTCTCGGCATAGCGCGCCAGCGCGGCGGCGGCGGCCTCCACATCCAGGTCCATGTCACGGGCGAGATGCTCGAAGAAGGCGCGCTTTTCCTCGTCCGACCAATCGGCGTAGCGGTCGATGATCTGCCGCGCCACCGCCTGCCCCGTCACCTCGCCCGTAGCGCCGACCAGCGCGGCGGTCAGTTCGGGCAAGGGCCGTCCGTCCTGCCGCGCCAGGCCAAAGCGGTAGCGGTACTCGAAGACGTTGGAGAGCAGATCGGCAAACAGGCTCATATCGCGGGTCCCATCACGAGGTCAGGCAGCCATGTGGCGATGCCGGGGAACAGGCACAGGATCAAGATCGCCAGCACCATGCAGACCACAAAGGGCAACGAGCCGATGAGGATGGTCCTGAGCGAGATGTCCGGCGCGATGCCGTTGATGACATACAGGTTCAGGCCGACAGGGGGCGAGATCAGGCCGATTTCCATGTTGATCGTCAGCACCACCGCGAACCAGATCGGGTCGAAACCGGCGGTCTGGATGATCGGCAGCAGGATCGGCGCGGCCATCAGGATCACCGCGACCGGCGGCAGGAAGAAGCCCGCGATCAGCAGGAAGACGTTGACCGCCCCCATCAGGACCCAGCGGTTGACCTCCAGCTCGCCGATCCACGCGGCGATGCTCTGCGTGATGAAGAGCGAGGACAGCATGTAGCTGAACACGCCCGCCGCCGCGATGATGAAGAGGATCATCACCGACTCGCGGGTGGAGTCGCGCAGCACGGTCCAGAGGTCGCGGGGGTTCCAGAGGCGGTAGATGATGACCGCGATCACGAGGCACAGAAGTGCGCCCACCGCCGCCGTTTCCGATGGCGTCGCGATGCCGCCGTACATGGCATAAAGCACGCCGAGGATGATGAAGAGGAACGGCAGCACACGGGGCAGGATCTCCAGCCGCTCGGACCAGCTGTAGCGGCGCGCGGTCAGCATGGCGCGGTCCCCCGACCGGGCGGTGGAATAGAGCGACCACGCCATGAAGAGGAACATCAGCATCAGGCCCGGCATCACGCCCGCAAGGAACAGGCGTCCGATCGAGGTTTCCGTGGCGATGCCGTAGACGATCATGGTGACCGACGGCGGGATCAGGATGCCCAGCGTGCCGCCCGCCGCGATGGACCCTGCGGCGACGCCGTCGGGATAACCGCGCTTGCGCATCTCGGGGATGCCCATCTTGCCGATGGCGGCACAGGTGGCGGGGCTGGACCCGGACATGGCGGCGAACAGCGCGCAGGCCCCGAGGTTGGAGATCACCAGCCCGCCCGGCACGCGGGTCAGCCAGCGCTCCAGCGCCTCGTAGAGGTCGGCGCCCGCCCGGGTAGAGGCGATACTGGCCCCCATGATGATGAACATCGGGATCGACAGGAGGGCGAAGTTGTCGAGCTTGCCGAACAGGATCTCCGGGATCAGTTCCAGTGACCGCATCCCGTCGAAGACCAGCAGGAACCCGGCAGAGACGATCAGCAGCCCGAGCGCGACGGACACGCCGGAAAACAGCACGACGATGGTGATGACGGCGACGAGGCCGCCCAGAAGGAGCGGGTCCATTCAGGTCTCTCCGGTATGGTGCTGGGCAATGGTTTCAGTGTCTTCGAGGCCGAAGGGCGCATCGACCCCGATCAGAAGCGCCACGAGGTCGGCAATCAACTGCAGCAGCAGCAGGCCCAGACCCACGGGAATGGCGGAATAGGGGATCCACAGGCGGACGCCCCAGACGGTGTCGGATTTCCAGCCGCGCTCATAGGCGAAGTGCCAGTATTCCCAGCCGTACCAGAGCATCATCGCCACGATGGCGATGGACAGGGCCGACACGACCATGGCCAGGATACGGCGCGGTCCCGGCTTCAGCGCCAGCGGCACGAGGTCGACGTTCACATGGCCGCGCAGCCGCTGCACGTAGGCCAGCCCGATCAGGGTGGCCGCGATGACCAGGTAGATCACCGCCTCGGTCTGCCACACGGTCGATCCGTTCAGCACGAAGCGCACCCAGATCATCTGGCAGGTGATGGCCACCGCCGCGACGATCATGGCCGCAGAACACCAGCCCGCAAGTGTGCTGAGCGCCGCGACACCGCGCAGAAAGGGATTGTTGCCGGTGCGCGCGACCGCGCCGCCGATCTGGCCTGCCATGGCAAACCTCCGTCACTTGCGGGATGGGAAAAGGGCGGCCGGTCCCGTCGGCCGCCCATTGTGGTCAGGCGCCGGTCACTCGACCGACAGCGCGAGGTCCAGCAGCTTCTGGCCGTCCGGCGTCTCTTCGACGAAGGCCTTGTACGAGGTCTCCTGCGCCAGGGCGCGCCACTTGTCGAAATCCTCGGCGGACATCTGCGCGATTTCCACACCCGCATCCGCAAAGACCTGGGCGCTTTCGGCGTCTTCCTTCTTGGCCTCTTCGAGGTAGAACGCCTGCGCCTTTTCCGAGGCCGCCTGCAGCGCGGCCTTCTGCTCGTCGGTCAGACCGTCGTAGGTCGTCTTGTTCATCAGCAGCGGCTGATACATGAACCACAGCGCATAATCGCCCGCCGGCGTGTAGCACGCCACCTGCTCGTAGATGCGGTACGACACGAAGGACGAGGACGAGGTGTTCGCCGCGTCCAGAACGCCGGTCTGCATGGCATTGTAGATCTCGGACGAGGCCATCGACGCGATGGACGCCCCTGCCCCGGCCAGCATCTGCTCGAACGCCTTGCCCGCTGCGCGGGTCTGCTTGCCCTGCATGTCTTCCGGCGCGGTGATGCAGCTGTCCTTGCCCGCAAAGCCGCCGGCGAGGTAGCCGTGCACCAGCACCATGACGTCATCGCCGGCCATGATGTCCTCGATCTCGCCCATGAACTCGCTCTCGTTCAGGCGGGCGGCGTGGTCGTGGTTCTTCACGAGCCCCGGCATCAGGGTCAGGTTGTAAGCGGGCTGCTGGCCACCGGCGTAGGACAGCGGCAGAACCGTCATGTCGAGCTGGCCGCGCGACAGGGGCGTATACTGCTCGCGCGCCTTGAACAGCGAGGCGGACGGGAAAATCTTGATCTCGAGGTCCACATCGGCAGCGGCAACCTCGTCCGCGACGATCTGGGCCACCTTGTGGCGCACGTCGCCGGTGGACCACTGATGCGACAGGCGCAGCTCGGCGGCGGCGGCGGTCATCGCAGATGCGCACAGGGCAACGGCTGCCACGCTGGCAGTCAGAAAATGTTTCATGATGTTCCTCCCTTTGCCGGGTCGGCCCGGTCTATGTCCGATTGGTGGCAGGTCCTGCACACGCTGTCAAATGTTTTGTATACAAGAAATCCAAGATTGCGTGCGCGCCAAAGCCGTGCAAAATCATGTCCAATGGAACGCAAACGCTCGGACCGCATCGCTGACGAACTCGAAGGGCTGATCTTTGACGGCACCTTTCCCGACGGCGCGCGCCTTGACGAGGTGATGCTGGCGGAACGTTTCGACGTCTCGCGCACCCCGATCCGCGAGGCGTTGCACCGGCTGACACTCTCCGGTCTGGTCGAGCAGTTGCCGCGCCGGGGCGTCTTTGTCCGCCAACCGGGGCCGGTCGAACTCATCGAGATGTTCGAGGTCATGGCCGAGCTGGAGGCCGCCTGCGCCCGGCTTGCCGCGACCCGCATCAGCGACGCCGCGCTGGACAAGCTGGCCGAGATCAACGCGCGCTGCATGGAAGCCGTCGCCGCGCAGGATGCCGACGCCTACTACCGCGAGAACGAGAGCTTTCATGCGCTGATCTATGCGCAGTCCGGCAACGGGTTTCTGGAAGGCGAAGCGCTTCGGCTGCAGCGCCGCCTGCAACCGTTTCGCCGGACCCAGCTTCGGCTGCGGGGGCGCCTGCGCCAGTCGATGGCCGAGCATGAGGCGGTTCTTGCCGCGCTGTGTGACGCCGACGGGGCGCAGGCCGCCGAGATCATGCGCGCCCATGTGGCCGTGCAAGGCGAAAAGTTCCACCACCTTCTGGCCAGCCTGAAACCGGCCGCCGCCGCAAACAGCTGACCGTTCCCGGCCCGCAGATGTCCCGCCCCTAACGGCCTTCGGTTGATCGAAAAATCCGTGCTGCGATCCGGCGTGAAACGAGGCCCGGTATCATAGCTAGATAGTGCTTAGCCCCCTCGGCTGGCCGTGACCTCCAGAACGTCGCGCTCGTCTTTCTCCCGTTCTTCGAAGACGGCAGGGATGGCTGCCTCAGACCGGGACCGCCGCCGGGCGGTTCCCGATCCTCCGCTACACGGACCCCGCAAGGCGGCAAAGTGCAGGCTGTCTGCCCGCCCACCCCTACTGGATGACGAGCGCGTGTTTCGCGATGGCTGTCTGATCCGAATTGACGAAATACTGGATCAGGTACTCGCCGGGTTCCTCCGGCAGGGTGAGGCTGAGCACCGGACCACCCGAGGTTTCCGCATATGTCCGCCACTGGCCGGAGCCCCCGGCCCCGGCCTTGCCAAGCCCGATGTAGTCGCCGTCGTAGTTGGGCCCGGTCCATGCGACCTCGATCGTCGAACCTGGTGCCGCCGTTGCCGGGGCATCGAGCGTTGCGGCGGGCGTCACGACCTTGACCGGGATTTCCAGCGCAGACGTGTTGTCCTGGTCGAGGAAGTACTGAACGGCATAGTCCCCCCCGACAGTCGGTATCCGCAACCGCGCGGGCGAGCCGTCGACGGTCGGCGCATAGGACCGCCACTGGCCCGACCCTCCGGCGCCCGCCAGACCCATGCCGATGAAATCGCCCGCATGGCTCGGACCGCTCCACGGTATGTCCACGACAGTCCCGCCCGTCACGATGGCGGGCACCTCCATGCTGACCTCCGCCGCTGTCACCGTCAAAGGCACCTCGTATAGCGGTGTGTTCCGCTGGTCGAGAAAGTACTTGATCACGTAGTCGCCCGGTTCGGCGGGAACGAGGAGCCGGACCGGATTGCCCGTGCTGGTCTCGGCGTAGTTGCGCCACTGGCCGGAACCGCCCGCACCGGCCTTGCCGACACCGATGAAATCGCCGGGCGTGTCCGGACCTGTCCAGGCCACCTCGATCATGGTCGAGACCTCCGCACTGGCCGGGGCGCTCAGCGACACCTCGGGTTCGCGCAGCGTGATCGGGACCTCGATGAGTGCTGTGTTGTCCTGATCGAGGAAGTACTTGATCAGGTACTCGCCCGGCTCCGACGGTGTCATCAGGCGCGCGGGATTGCCGTCGGCCGTTGCGACGTAGTTGAGCCACTGGCCCGAGCCGCCCGCACCGACCTTGCCGATCCCGATGAAGTCACCCGGCGTGTCGGGACCGGCCCATGCGACTTCGATCGTCTGGCTGACATCCGCCTCGGCCGGGGCGGTCAGGCTGACCTGAGGCTGGCCGACCGTGATGGGGATCTCGAAGAGTGCCGTGTTGTCCTGATCGAGGAAGTACTTGATCAGATAGTCTCCGGCCTCGGGCGGCGCCTGCAGTCGCGCGGGGTTTCCGTCCGAAGTGGCGGCAAAGTTGCGCCATTGGCCGGAACCGCCCGCGCCGACCTTGCCGATCCCGATGAAATCGCCCGGCGTGTCCGGCCCTGTCCAGGCGACCTCGAAAAAGGTGCTGGCCTCGACCTCTGCCGGGGCGGAAAGGGAAATCTCCGGCTCGGTGACGGTGACCGGAACCTCGAAGGACGCCCAGTTGTCCTGCCCGAGGAAATACTTGATCAGGTAGTCCCCCGGTGCAGCGGGCGCGCGCAATTGCAGCGGGCTGCCCTGGGACGTCATGGTGAAGTTGCGCCATTGGCCGGAACCGCCCGCGCCCACAAGACCGATGCCGATGAAGTCGTCCGCGTAGTCGGGGCCGGTCCACGCCACTTCGAAGGTCTCGCTGACACTGACCTCGGCCGGCGCGCTGATCGTGATATTGGCGGGCTGAACGTCGATGGCGACGCTGCCCAGCATGTCGTTGGTTGCCCCGTCGAAGTAGCCAATGGCATACGCGCCGGGCTCCGGCGGCACGAGAAGGTTCAGGGGCGACCCGGCGCCGGTTTCTGTGAAGTTGCGCCAGCGGCCGGAACCGCTTGCCCCGGCCTTGCCGATGCCGATGAAGTCGCCCTCCTGGCCCGGACCGTTCCAGGTGACCTCGATGGTCGACCCGACGATGGCAGACGACGGCGCGCCGATGGACGCCGTGACCGCAGGCGGTTCAAAGACAACGACGATCTCGCGCGGGTCGGAGGTCACGATGAACTGCCGCGGCGGCGATGCGGTTTCCTGTGCCGCCCAGTATGCTGTAACCGTATGCGCGCCCGGCATCAACGGGGCCGGCATCGGGTTGGCCAACTCGCCGTCGACCACGGCACCCGCGTCCTCGGACACCACGTCCCAGATCACCGGCGTCTCGATCTCGGGGCCGTTCTCCGTGCCGATCACGGCGCGGAATGTCACCATCGTGGGATCGGGCGCGGGCTCGGGAAAGACCACCTCGACCCGCTGGCCCTGATCCGTCTCCCGGGCTGCAACGTCGAAAACCGTCCCGGCCTCTGCGCCATCGCTTTCTCGAATCCCCACGACATCGTAGCGCCCCGCCACGAGGTCGATGGCATAGCCCGGCCCTGCCCCGTCGTAATTCGCCCCCGCCTCGGGCAGGATGTTCCAGCGGATCGGTCCGGCAATCTCGGGTCCGCCCGGCTGCAGGACGCCCGCGATCTGCACCGTTTGCGGGACGTAGACCGGTTCCTCGACAACGGCGTTCAGGGCGCTGGCCAGCTGGTCCGCGCTGCCGGCGGTCAGGAACTGCCCGCCCGTCTCCCTGGCAAGACATTGCATCTGGGCCAGGGCCTCCGGATCGGTGACGTCGAAGCCGATGACATGGGCGGTGAAGTCGATCCCCGCTTCCTCCATCGCGCGCGCCGCGGCGCAGGGGTCGGGATTGCAGGTCTCGATCCCGTCGGACACAAGGATCACCGTCGCGCGCTCCTCCGTATAACGCAGGGCTTCTGCCGCAGCGAGAAGCGCATCGGTCATGGGGGTCTTGCCACGCGGATTGATCCCGTTCACCGCCTCCCTGATCCGGGCCGATGTCCCCTGCCCCGGCGCCACCACGGTTTCGATATCCGCACAGTTGCCCCGCTCGCGGTGGCCATAGACCGTCAGGCCAAGGTTCTGGTCGGCGGGAAAGCTGTCCAGCAGGTCACCGACGACGTCGCGGGCAATGACGATCTTGTTCACGCCGTCGATCTGGCCCCACATCGAGCCGGAGCCATCGATGACGAGGATTGTGTTGGGACGGTCCTGCGCCATGGCAAAGGACGCGCAGGTTGCGAAAATGACAGTGATCAAAAGGCGAAGCATCGGGCCTCCGGGAAAAAATGTTTTGCTAAACTTGCAGCAGCATAGACCGAAGGGCACTGCCGGAATACCCCACTTTCCCGAGATGGATTCGCGTGGCCAACGGCAGGTGCATGGGGACAGGCGCATTGGTGAATGCTGTCCCGCGCGATAAGACTCGCGTCGGGAAATCCCGTTACAGCGATCAACGCCTGAACGAATGCCGGCGGCGGGGCCTCACACAACACCCGCTATTCGCGCGGGGCGTCCCGCTCCAGGAGGTCCTCTGCGTCCCGGCGTTCGGCTGCCACGAGGGGGATCAGCGCCTTTTCCTCGGACTGGTAATCCGACCCTTCGCCGGGCGCGACAGGCGGCCTGGCGGCTGGCTTCTCTCGGGACGGCGCTTTCTCCGCGGGTTCAGGGAGGGCACCGACCCCCTCCAGACGAATGCGGTAGGTGGTGTCGGGGATCGCGACCCCCGCATCCTCGATGGCCGCTTTCACCAGGCGAATGGCGTCGCCGCGTGCCGTCGCGAAGCCGGTCTTGTTCTGGTCGATCCAGCCCGTCACCCGCAGGATCGCGCCGGACTCGGTGATGTTCTCGATCCAGACCAGTTCTTCCGGATCGTCGAGCACGAAGGGCTGCGCCTTCAGGGCCGCCTGCGCCAGGATTCGCGTCGCCTCGAGATCCGCGTCAGGGTCGATGCCGATATCGAACATGAACCGCCGCGCGGGGTTCTGGGTGTAGTTCACGATCCTGCCCTTGAAGACCGCGGCGTTCGGAATGCGGATATGGTTGCCGTCCAGCGACAGCAGGATCGTCGCGCGCGAGGTCAGCCGGATCACGCGGCCCACGTCGCCCTCGATCTCGACCAGGTCGTTCGGCCGGAAAGGCTGACGCAGGCTCAACATGATCGAGGCCACGAAGTTCTCGACCGTGTCGCGGACCGCGAAACCGATCGCCAGCCCCACGATCCCGGCCGCGCCAAGGATGGTCCCGAGCAGAGCCGCCGCGCCCAGAAGATCCAGCGCAACCACGATACCGACGATGGCGCAGGCGACGCGGAAGGCCTGACGGTAGATACCCGCGATGAAGGAATTCGGCGCGATCCGGTCCCAGAACCTCAGGCGCGCCAGTAAGACGCCGAAGGTGATGATCACCGCGAACGCACCCGCGGCAAGGATGAACAGGGGCAAGCGGGCGACGAACTGTTCGAAGCGTGTGCGGAAGCGTTCCACGGCCGGGTTGAGTTGCTGGGATATGTTGTCCGACGCGGCAAGCGCGTTGTTCACCGCCACGACACCTTCGAGACGCTCGGCGATTGCCGCGACCTCCCGGCCGATGACCGGGTCCGCGACATCGCCCGCCAGCCGGACCACACCGGCCTCCACCGACACGGTGATCCCCTCGTGTTCGAGCGCGCCCAGAATGGCGCGCAGACGTTCGGCAATGGCCTGATCCGAGGGCCCGTTCTCGACCGCGAGAACGCGCGACGGATCGGGTGCCGGGTCACTCTCCTGCGCGGTGGCCGGTGCCCACGCGACGACGAGAAGACAGAGCAGATAGACAATGGAGCGCTTCATGACATCATCATTATCGAAGAGTATCAGGCGCATCCATCCAAAGCTGTGAATGACGGCCAACGGCCGGTCTACGCCATCGCTCCCCCCTTCTCCGGCACCGCATGTCTGCCACGGGGACTGGCTGCCGGACCCAGCGGCATCCCTGCCTCAACATCGGCGCCGAACGCGCCCGCGACAAACCGCACCATCGCCTCCAGACCCACCGGCACAGACGGCGTCTCCGGGCCGGAAAGGTCAGGACGACCCCGCGGCAGCTCACCCGGATTGCACGCCAAGCGCCGGACAGCGGCAGGAACCAACGGGCGATGCGCCCCGTTTACCATGGAATCGCGGTTCCGCCGCGCGCCTGCCCTGACGCATCGGAGTTTCCATGAAGACGACCCTCACCGTGAACGCGACATCCCATGACGTGGAGCACGACCCGCGCCGTACCCTGCTCGACACCCTGCGCGACGACCTCGGCCTGCCCGGCACCAAGAAGGGCTGCGACCATGGTCAGTGCGGCGCCTGCACGGTGCTGGTCAACGGCACGCGGGTGAATGCCTGCCTCTGCCTGACCGCGATGCACGACGGTGACGAGATCACCACCATCGAAGGGATCGGCACGCCGGAACGCCTTTCGGCGCTGCAGAAGGCCTTTGTCGAAAAGGACAGCTACCAGTGCGGCTACTGCACGCCCGGGCAGATCATGTCCGCCACGGCCCTGCTGCAGGAGATCGCCGATGGCGCGCCCTCCTATGTCAGCGACGCGCTCGACGGCGCGGCCTTCACCGACGAAGAGATCGCGGAGCGCATGTCCGGCAACCTCTGCCGCTGCTCGGCCTATCCGCTGATCCGCGAGGCCATCGCCATGGCGGCGGAGGCAAAGCAATGAGGCCCTTCGACTACCACCGCGCCGCCTCTTTCGACGATGTGACGGCAGGCCAGATCATCGCGGGCGGCACCAACCTGCTCGACCTGATGAAGATACAGGTCATGACCCCCGCGACCCTCGTGGACATCACCCGGCTCGAAGGCCTGTCGGGCATCGAACCTGACGGCGACATGCTGCGGATCGGCGCGCTGGTGACCAACACCGCGCTCGCCAACGACCGCCGCGTCCGGTCGGGCTGGCCGCTCCTGTCGCGGGCGATCCTCGCCGGCGCCTCGGCCCAGATCCGAAACAAGGCGACCACCGGCGGCAACCTGCTGCAGCGCACCCGTTGCCCCTATTTCTACGACACCTCGCAGGCCTGCAATAAACGCGCGCCCGGGACGGGGTGTGCCGCACAAGGCGGTGCCGGGCGGATGCTGGCGCTCTTCGGCACCTCGGACCAGTGCCTTGCCGCGCATCCGTCGGACATGGCCGTGGCACTTGCCGCGCTGGATGCAGAGGTGGAAATCCGCACGGCCGGCGGCGACACAAGCCGCGTGCCGGTCCGCGATCTCTACCGCCTACCGGGCGAGCGCCCCGACCGGGAGACGATCCTTGAGGACGGCGACCTGATCACCGCCGTGATCCTGCCCGCCCCGCGTTCGGGCAGCCGACAGGGTTACCGCAAGGTGCGCGACCGGGCATCCTACGCCTTCGCGCTGGTCTCGGTGGCAGGCGCCGTCACCATGGCGGGCGATACCATCGAGGATGTCACCCTCGCCTTCGGCAGCGTCGCCCCGCAGCCCTGGACGATCCCGGAGGTGGAGGATGTGCTGAGAGGCAAGACCGCCTCCGACGACCTCTTCCGGCGTGCGGCACAGCTGATCGCCCCGGATGCGGCCCCCCACCCGGATACCGAGTACAAGCGCACCCTCCTGCGCCGCACCTTCATCGCCACGATGCGCCAGCTCACCGGGTTGGCCGATACCGCTGGCACAGACATCGCGAGGGCAGAGGCATGAAAGACCATTTCACCATGGACAGCCCGCAGCCCCGGCTGCTGGATGAAACGAAACAGGGCGTGATCGGCACACCGATGGACCGGCCCGACGGCCCGCGCAAGGTCTCCGGCACAGCGGATTACACCGCCGACCACACGCCCGAAGGTGTGGCGCATGGCGTGCTGGTGCGGGCCACTATCAAACGCGGCCGGGTCACCGGCATGGACCGCGACGCGGCCCTCGCCATCGACGGCGTGATCGACGTCATCACCGACCCGCGCATGACCCGCAACCCGGCACAAGGCATGGCCGGGGAGGCCCCGGTCCAGCCCGGCGACGCAGTGCATTACCACGGCCAGCCCATCGCGCTGGTCGTCGCCGAAAGCTTCGAGGCGGCACGGGACGCGGCACAGCGTTTGTCGGTCGAATACGAGACCGAGGACGCCGCCGTCACGCCGGAAACCACCCCCGACCTTGAGACCGCCGACCCCGAGACCGCAGGCGATTTCGACACCGCCTGGTCGGGGGCCGACGTGCGCATCGACCGCGCCTATACCACCCCCTCGCAGGCCGCCGCGGCGATGGAACCGCATGCGGCCATCGCCGAGTGGCAGGGCGACACCGTCACCCTGCGCAGCGCGCTCCAGATGGTGCGGTTCAACAAGGACGAACTCGCCGACACGCTGGGCATCGAGCCGTCGCAGGTGCGCATCCTCGCGCCCTTCGTCGGGGGCGGGTTCGGCTCCAAGCTCGGGCTCGGGCCGGAAGCCGCCGCTGCCGCCATCGCCGCGCAGAAGCTGGGCCGCCCGGTGCGCGTGGTCATGAGCCGGCAGACTGTCTTCGACAGCGTGCTGCGCCGCTCCGAGACCGCGCAACGCGTCCGCCTCGGCGCGACGAAGGACGGGCGGATCACCGCGATTTCGCATGACGACCGAGTGTCCAACCTCGACGGCGAAGGCTTTGCCGAACCCGTCAGCCAGGCCTCGCAGTTCCTCTACGGGGCCGACGGGCTCAGCTTCACCCAGACCCTGGCGCGCATCGCGGCCACCCCGGCGGGCTCCGTGCGTGCCCCGGGCGAGGCGGTCGGCATGCTGGCCTTCGAAGCGGCGATGGATGAACTGGCAGACACGCTGGGGATGGACCCGCTGGACCTGCGGCTGAAGAACCTGCCGGAAAAGCACCCGATGGACGGCCGCCCCTACAGCGCGCGGCGGCTGGCGGACTGCCTGACCGACGGCGCACAGCGCTTCGGCTGGTCCGACCGCTGGCAGGCCGGAACACGCCGCGAGGGCGACTGGCTGATCGGGATCGGCATGGCGTCGGCGGCCCGCTCCAACATGCTGGTGCGGTCGGCGGCGCGGATGCGACTCACCGGGGATCGCGCCACCGTCGAGACCGACATGACCGACATCGGCACCGGGACCTACGCCATCCTCGCGCAGGTCGCCGCCGAGATGCTCGGCCTCCCGCCCGCACAGGTCGATGTGCGGCTGGGCGACTCGGACCTGCCCGGCGCCTCCGGGTCCGGCGGCAGCTTCGGGGCAAACTCCGCCGGGTCCGCCGTCTTCCTCGCAGCAAGGAAACTGCGCGCAGAGATTGCGGCGCGGCTTGGCTGCGACGTCGAGACCCTGACATTGCAGGACGGGCGGGCCCGCGGCGACAACCGGGAGGCGGCGCTCACGGACCTCGTCCCCGAGGAAATCCTGGCCGAAGCCACCATCGAGAAGGGCGAGACCGCCGAAAGCCATTTCTCTTCCGGGTTCGGCGCACATTTCGCCGAGGTCGCCGTGAATGAATGGACGGGAGAGATCCGCGTCCGCCGCATGCTGGGCGTCATGGCGATGGGCCGCATCCTGAACGAGAAGACCGCCCGCAGCCAGGCGCTCGGCGGTATGATCTGGGGCATCGGCGCGGCACTGACCGAAGAGATGCAGAACGACCCGCGCGACGGCCATGTGGTCACGCGCGACCTCGCCAACTACCACGTCCCCGCCCATGCCGACGTGCCGGGCGACATGCAGGTGGTCTTCCTCGAGGAACGCGACGACTGGGCCAACCCGATCCAGACCAAGGGCATCGGCGAACTGGGCATCTCCGGCGCCGGGGCGGCAGTGATCAATGCCGTCGCCCATGCCACCGGCAAGCGCGCCTACGACTTCCCCATCCTGCCGGACGACATGGTGGCCCTGTTCGAGGCGTAAAGGCCGCGACAGGTACAGCCACACCGTTCACCTGCTGCGCAAGTCCGCGGACCCGCACCGCGGCGCAGCAGGTGTTCCTGCGCAACGATCATTGAGAGTCCCGGTCAATGCCTACCGGCACACGAAATTCCGGATTTTCTGACGATGACGCGCAACTCGACTCTGTTGCACAAATCGGGTGATGACCGAGGTTTCCCTTTCCCTAGACGGACTTATCCTACAACTTCCGTGACGGGTATGCCGAGCGCGGTGTATCCGTTCAGGACGGCGATGCGGACCTGGAGCTCAGCGACCTGACGGTCGAAGTCCCGCGCCATAAGGCGCTGCCCCAGCAACTTTACACAGTGCATCTTTGTCTCGACGCGGCTTCGGCGGTGGTATCCGCTCCATCGTCGCCAGAGCGCGCGGCCCAGGTATTTCGCCACGCGCAGGGCCTCGTTTCGCGCCACGGCTCCGGCGGTGATGGCCTTCCAGGGCTTCGCGTTCTTAAGGGGCGGGATGACGGCATGGGCGCCGCGGTCGGCAATGGTGTCGTGGCATTTACGTGTGTCGTACGCACCGTCGGCGGTGACGCTGCCGATCCGCCCGTCCGCCGGGATCTGCTGACCGACCAGGTCGGGTAGCACCGGGGCATCGCCGATGTGGCTGCAGGTGATCTCGACAGCGCGGACCTCCAGTGTTTCCTCATCAATCCCGAGATGAATCTTGCGCCAGACGCGCCGTTTGGGACCACCATGCTTGCGGGCGTGCCATTCGCCTTCGCCCTCGACCTTGATGCCGGTGCTGTCGATTAGCAGGTGTGACGGTCCCTTGGAGCCGCGATACGGGATATTCACGGCCAGCGTCTTCTGACGGCGCGACAGCGTGCTGAAGTTGGGCACCGTCCAGTCGAGGCCAACCAGCCGCAGCAGACTTTCGACGAACCCGGTCGTCTGTCGGAGCGCCATGCCGAACAACACCTTCATCGAGAGGCACGTTTGTATGGCGGCATCGCTGTAGCTCTGTTGGCGGCCACGCCTGCCTGTCTGCGCGGCCTCCCAGATCATTTCGGGATCGAACCAGATCGTCAGCGAGCCCCTGCGCTTGAGCGCTTCATTGTAGGCTGGCCAGTTCCTGGTCTTGTAGTTCGGGGGTGTGGGGCTGCTCATGCACCCCAGCTACCACGCTGGATTCATGAGATGAATCCCACATGGGATTTGTGCAACAGAGCCTCTGATGGCTACCATTCGCAGATAACGGACTTTGCCTCGGAGACGGACGGTGGCACTTTATCCAACGAGATGAGCCCAGAGCGGATCTTCGCGCCTGCCCGTGCGCCTGGCCGCTCTCGGCCCAGAGCATGCGTAATTGGCCTGACCCTGATCTGAGGTCGCGCTCCCGATATGATCACAGGATGTCTGTGAACAAGGGAGATAGAAGATGGAGTATTCTGCCGGACTGGATGTATCGCTGCGATCGTGTGCGCTGTGCATCGTGGATGCCAGAGGTGCCGTTGCCTTTGAGCGAGAGCTGGCCGTCGATGTCGTTGAGATCACCGATTGCTTGGCGAGCTTCTCACACCCGATTGCAAGGGTCGGATTTGAGGCTGGCACGATGAGCCAGCACTTGTTCTAAGGGCTTGCGAGCAATGGCTTTGATGTCGTCTGCATGGAAGCGCGCCAAGTCAACGCCGCCTTGTCAGCAATGCGGAACAAGACCGCCAAGAACGACGCCCGCGGCATTGCTCATATCCTGAGAACTGGCTGGTTTAGCCGGGTTCACATGAAGAGCCGGGAAGCGCATGGCATGCGCGCACAGTTCAGTTGTCGCAAAGCCTTGCTCAACAAGACAATCGATCTGGCGAATGAGGTGCGCGGCCTGCTGAAGATCTTCGGACTGCGACTGCCCAAGTCTGTCCAGCATGGAAATTTCGATGACATCGTGCACCCATTGATCGAAGCCGACGATGTCTTGTCGCATGCGATGCTACCGCTGCTGGACGCCCGCCTTGAGATTTACGGGCAATTCCTCGATCTGGTTCGGCGGGTCAAATACGCGGCCAGGAGTGATGAAGTCTGCTTACGGATGATGACGGTGCCGGGCCTTGGTCCGATAGCCGCGCGGACCTTCAAGGCCGCCATCGATACCCCCACCCGCTTCAAGAGATCCCGTAACGTAGCCGCGCAATTCGGCCTGACAGATCATGTCCCGTGAGGTGGTGTAGCTCCTGGCTGGCCTGACTGGTTTCGGCGGGCCGGGCTGATCAGTCCGTCTGCGCGGCAGGCAGGCTGACGATTGCATCGTCGCAGACCGGCGCGAGCGTTTCCAGCGTCATGTATCGAGAACGCTGCACCGCCCATTCTTCGGTCTGCTCCATCAGGATCGCCCCGACCAGGCGGCGGATGGCTGCCTCGTTCGGAAAGATCCCAACGACATCGGTGCGCCGTTTGATCTCGCCGTTCAGGCGCTCGATCGGATTCGTCGAGTGCAACTTCGCCCGATGCTGCTGGGGAAACGTCATGTAGGCGAGGACATCCTCCTCGGCCCCGTCCATGAGGGTGGCGAGCTTCGGTAGCTTGCTCCGCATCTGGTCGGCCACGAGCCGCCACTGCGTCCGGGCCGCCCCATGGTCGGGTTGTGCGAAGGCGGTGGCAATGAAGGCCGACACGACCCTGCGGCTGCTCTTGCCGGCATGAGCCAGGGCATTCCTTTGAAAATGCACGCGGCATCGCTGCCAGGTCGTGGACAGCACGCGGGCGGTGGCAGCCTTTATGCCCTCGTGCGCGTCGCTGATCACCAGCTTCACGCCGGTCAGGCCGCGGCGCACCAGGCCGCGCAGGAACTCGGTCCAGAACGGTTCCGCCTCGGAGGGGCCGATGGCCATACCGAGCACCTCGCGGCGGCCGTCGGTGTTCACGCCGACCGCGATGGTGACGGCGACGGACACGATACGACCGCCCTGACGGACCTTCAGGTAGGTGGCGTCGATCCAGAGATAGGGCCACTCGCCCTCGATGGGCCGGCTCAGGAAGGCGTCTACCCGTTCGTCGATCTCCTCGCACAACCGGCTGACCTGGCTCTTGGAGATGCCGGTCCCGCCCATGGCCTGCACGAGATCGTCCATCGCGCGCGTCGAGACGCCGTGGACATAGGCTTCCTGGATGACCGCCGTCAGCGCCTTCTCCACGGCCCGTCGCGGCTCGAGGAAGGATGGGAAGTAGCTGCCCGTCCGCAGCTTCGGAATGCGAAGCTCCACGTTCCCGGCGCGGGTCTGCCAGTCGCGGTCGCGGTAACCGTTGCGTTGCGCCCGGCGCTCGGGGCTCTTCTCGCCGTAAGCAGCGCCGGTCTGGCCGCCCACCTCGAGCTCCATCAGGCGCTCGGCCGCAAAGCCGATCATCTCTCGCAGAAGATCCGCGTCACCGCTCTTCTCCACGAGCTCTCTCAGGTCCATCATGGGTTTGGTCATCGGGGTCGTCCCTCGGTTCAGGTTGGCTTTCGCAATCCGACCCTACCGAGAAACCCGATGACCGCCTCAGCTACACCACGCCCCGGGACATGACCGCCTGACACCTCGAAGATACAAGTCGGGCGAACATGACAACCCCGGGCGCGCATCCAGAGCTGGCGATCGAGATGTTCGCGCAACTCTTTACGCTGCCGCCAACGAAATGCTGATGCGCAACGCGAAACGCTTCCCAAAGCGAGGCTGCGAGGTGGATCGATCTTTTGCATCGCGCGCCTGAGTGCTGGATGTTCATATCGGCGGATTTCCGTATCCTGAAGAACCCAGCGGAGCGTACTGCACAGCGACCCGCAGGGCTCCATGGTTTCATCATGGCGCGCGGCTTTTCCAAGATGCCAATACATCAAAGGGCCGCAGCACTGATCCTGAAGTGGCCGGAGATGCTACAGGTAACTGAGATCTTGGCCGCGCCGACCATGCATGAGATCCCGGTCAAGGCCGGCAAAAAACTGAGTTCTCTGCCTCTCTGATCGC
Source organism: Sagittula sp. (assembly GCF_052825245.1). Lineage (NCBI taxonomy): Bacteria > Pseudomonadati > Pseudomonadota > Alphaproteobacteria > Rhodobacterales > Roseobacteraceae > Sagittula > Sagittula sp. The sequence goes on along the minus strand of NZ_JBRBWD010000026.1, from coordinate 75,203 downwards.
TCTGAGGCCCACCAAGACGCTTCAATTCGATTACTTGCAGTCGGCGAAGCGACCGGCCCTATCCGGACATTCGTTCTGGGCGCAGCGTATGACCGGTCTCAGTCCAATCTTATTGTTGCTTTGACTACAATATTGGCTAGGCTCAGGACCCATTGATTTGGCTTGGCGATCATGATTCACCGTTCGAAAATGAGCGGTGACCATGTCTGGTCTTTTCTGGTTGAGCGAAGCGCAGATGGCGCGTCTTGAGCCTTACTTTCCGAAGTCGCACGGCAAGCCCCGGGTTGATGACCGGCGGGTTCTGAGTGGCATTATCTTCATAAATCGCAACGGCTTGCGGTGGCGCGACGCCCCAAGCGAGTATGGCCCCCACAAGACACTCTACAACCGCTGGAAAAGATGGAGCGATAAAGTCGTCTTCGCCCGGATCATGGCTGGGCTGGCCGCTGAGCACGGCGAGGAGACGACTGTGATGATCGACGCCACCCATCTGAAGGCCCATCGCACGGCGTCCAGCCTGGGCGTTAAAAAGGGGGGCGTGGACGCCTTATTGGCCGAACCAAGGGAGGCATGAACACGAAGCTGCACGCCATCTGCGACAGCCGCGGCCAGCCCATCGACCTGTTCCTGACGGCCGGTCCCGTCAGCGACTACATCGGGGCGCGTGCGCTCATCAGCCGGCTGCCCAACGTGAAGTGGCTGCTCGGAGATCGTGGCTACGATGCCGACTGGCTCAGAGAAGCCTTGCAGGACAAGACGATACGTCCTTGCATCCCGGGCCGGAAGCGGAAGACGCCTGTCCGGTACGACAAGCCGCGGTACAAACGCCGTAATCGCATCGAGATCATGTTCGGCAGGCTCAAGGACTGGCGGCGCGTTGCAACGCGGTACGACCGATGCCCTAAGACCTTCTTCTCAGCGATCGCACTCGCCGCAACTGTCATCTTCTGGCTTTGAGGAAGAACGAGTCCTGAGCCGGATGCCCGCGTCGTTCTTATGCGACGGGATTGGCTCAACGCCTTCAACTCGGTCTCGAGGATCGCGCGAGTTCCCGTGCGAGATCGACGAAGACCTTGAAAGCGGCCGGCGGATTGCGCCGACTGGGATAGTATAGGCAAAGCGGCGTCAGCGGCGGCGTCCAGGCGTCGAGAACTCGTACCAGCCGACCCGTTTCGATATCCTCTCGCACGTCCGACTCCATGAAGAACCCGATGCCGAGGTCATCGAGCACGGCAATGCGCGCGAGGCTGGCTTCGTCCAGCGTGATCGGGCCCTCGACATCGACATGAACCGGCTGCCCCTCGGCTTCGAACTGCCAGCGAAAAAGCGCACCGTTCGGCAGACGCGTCCGAATGCAGGCATGCGCCTTGAGGTCGGACGGCACCTGCGGCGGCTCCCGGCCTTCGAAATAGGCGGGTGTCGCGACGACCGCGTAGCGCCGCGCGGGCCCGAGCGGGATGGAGATCATATCGGTCGGCACAAGGTTCTGGCTGCGCACCCCAACATCGAAACCGTCCGCCACGATGTCGACGAGGTTACCTTCGGTCACGAGGTCGATCTGCACCCCCGGGAACCGCCGCAGGTATTCGAGGACGAGCGGCGCCAGGATCTCCCGGCCCGCCGTGGCGAAGGTGTTGATGCGCAGGATCCCCGTGGGCGTCTCCTGCTGCGAGCGGACCGTGTCGATCGCGCCGTGAATGTCCTTGAGCGCCGGGCTGACCTGGTCGACGAAACGCTGCCCGGCGGCGGTCAGCGACACGCTGCGCGTCGTGCGATTGAAGAGCCGCACGCCCAGCTGCTCCTCGAGCTTCGAGACCGCGCTGCTGAGTGCGCTCGTGGACATCCCCACGTCCGGCGCGGCCGCCCGGAACGATCCCCTGCGGGCAATCGCCAGCACCGCGTCGAAATCAGCCAGCTTGTAGGTTGCCATTATCCCGAAAATCCAAACTCCACGTCCGGATTAATCCCGCTTATCCGCATTGTGTCAAAGCCTTAAATTCAAGCTCAAGGCGCCGGTCCCGATCCGCCCCGAGAGGGCAAGCGGCGAAATCCCTATCCAGAAAGGAGATCAACCATGAGTATCGAACTGCCAAACGCGATTGACGCCTACTTCTCGGCCGACAAGACAGGCAACGCACAGACGATGGCCGAGTGCTTCACGCAGGACGCCACCGTCGTCGACGAAGGCAACACCTACCAGGGCCGCGACGCGATCCGGCAGTGGATGGCGAATGCCTCCACGCAATACACCTACACGGTAGAGCCCTTCGACATCGCGGAAGAAGCTCAGCGAACGATCGTCACCAGCCACCTTGTCGGCAATTTCCCCGGCAGCCCGGTCGACCTGCGCTATTTCTTCGTGCTTCGCGGGGACAAGATCGCCGAACTGGAGATCGTGCCATGAGCCCCTTCCTGACCCTTGAGGGCAAGCGGGCCCTCGTCACCTCCGGCACGCGCGGTGCCGGAGGTGCGACCGTCTCCCTGTTCAAGGCGCTTGGCGCCGACGTTCTGACGACGGCACGGACAAGGCCGCCGGAGATGCCGGAAGACCGGTTCGTGGCGGCGGACCTGACCCGGGCCGAGGGGTGCGCCAGGGTGGCAGAGGCCGTGCGCGAGAGGCTGGGTGGCGTCGACATCATCGTCCACATGCTCGGCGGCTCCTCGGCGCCCGCGGGCGGCTACAGGGCGCTTGGCGACGACGAGTGGCGGCGCGAGCTCGACCTGAACCTGATGCCGGCGATCCGCCTCGACCGTGTGCTTGTTCCGGAGTTGGAGTCGCAAGGCAGCGGCGTCGTGATCCACGTCACATCCATCCAGCGCGAACTGCCGCTGCCAGAGGCGACGACCGCCTATGCCGCTGCCAAGGCGGCCCTGTCCACCTACAGCAAGAGCCTGTCGAAGCAGGTTTCGCCCAAAGGTGTGCGGGTCGTCCGGGTCTCTCCGGGCTGGATCGAGACGGAGTCCTCCGTCGAGTTGGCCAAGCGCCTCGCGACGGAACACGGGGTCGACGTGGAAGCGGGCAATCGCATGATCATGGACTCGCTGGGCGGCGTGCCGATCGGGCGTCCGTCAAAACCCGGCGAGATCGCGAACCTGGTCGCCTTCCTCGCCTCGGACCGCGCCGGGACCATAACCGGCACGGAATACGTGATCGATGGTGGAACCGTGCCGACGGTGTAACATGCAACGTCACCGGCCTTGATCAAATACAACTGCCGATCGTCAAATCGGGACGCTTTGGTAAAGCAAAGATATAAAACCAACGGCGACCGCTGCATTCGCTCAAGGCTGAAGCGGCGGAAGCCATTTTCGTAACCCACGACGATGTCATTGGCATCCTTGGACGCTTTCACAAACCCTTTCGGCTGTGACTGTTGTCCATCCGGACATTCTCCTCCACTCGGGCGCGCCCCCCAAAAACCTGCGTTCGAGTTGCACGCAACGACATTTGGAAAAGGAGACGAAGCGGTCTTGAGGCAGCCCATCGGGAGGGCGTCGCATCGCTGACCGGGTTGCCCGTCGCTTCCGGCCCTCAGCCGCCATTTCTCAAGGGCATCGAGGCTGCGGTGCAGCGCTCCGGAACCGGACTTTTATTATCAATGTTGCCACTACCGTCCCGGGCGCCGTTCTCAAGGACGAAATGAGCGCCTTTCGAGTGTCGCCCGAGGAACGGGGTCACCAATCGGCGTCAGCCCAACGGGAGGCCTTCAAGGCCCCCCTCATGACGCGATTCCGATGACGCTGTGGCAAGGACTTTTGCCCGTTACACAGAGCAAGCCGATGAGATGGGCAATTTGGAATCGGCTGTCCGGTGCATTTCCGGCAATGCGCGGGGGATGTATGTCACTGGATAAAGGGCCCTGCCTGATCCAGATAGGCCACGTCAAAATTCGCAAGCGAGACGAGACCGTCCAAGTCGTCAATCTTGACGCGCCCATTCTGGAACGTCACGAGGCCTTCCTCGCGCAGGTGGCGCAAGACGCGGTTCACATGGACGGCGCTCAGCCCCAGGGCGTCGGCCAGGTGGTACTGCGTCAATGGACACTCGAAGCCGGACCTGTCGCCGATCCCGACCAGATGAAGACGTGCGCTCAGTTCCAGAAGGAAATGTGCCATCCGAACTTCGGCTGACCGGCGTCCGAGATTGACGAGGTGTTCGACGACCATCGCTTCGTCGCGCGACGCGGCCCAAAGCACGGCCGTAGCCAGTCGGGGTGCATCGGAGAAGCTGTCGAAAATTTCCGGCGCGAGAACCTCGGATGCCTCGATCCGCGTCACGGCCTCGATGCTGTGGTCGGCCGTGCGGAACAGGATGCTGCGCAGCCCCAGAAAGTCTCCAGGTATCTGGAAATCCACGATCTGCCTTTCCCCGTCGGGAAGCAGTTTGAAGGCACAGGCCCAGCCCTCGGCCAGGATGAACGCTGACTGGTTCCTCTGACCTTCATGGATCATCTGGTGGCCCGACTGAAACGTTCTTCCGCGGCGGTGATAGCGTGCAAGCGTTTCCAGATCGGTGCGGGACAACGCAACGAAGGCGGACAGCTTGCGGGTCAGGGGGCTTTGCAGAATCGACATGTCGGATTCCACCTCCGTTCGGGAATGCGTGACCTGATCCAGCGAATAGCCCGACAAGTTGTCCGTCAAGCTGCTCTGGATCAGTCCGGCAAGGCAAACAACGCATAAGATCACGAAAGATGGCGCTGTCGACCTCCGGCAGCTCGCGCATTTCACCTGATCAGAAAGCGACCCAGATCATGCTAGGACCACACGACATCGCCGGAACGGCCGCACTTACCATATGCGAATCGCTGTTGCTGGCGCTGAACGATCGCAACATCCTGCCGGAAAAGGAAATCGTGGGTATTCTCACGGATGCCGCCGCCGCGCACCAGTTTGTCCCGGACACCGAGCAGTCCGAGATGCACGAGGCAGTTGCAGCACTAATCAACGGCATTCTGGAGGGTGGAAATTCCGTGCGGCGCAGATGAACGCTTTGGCACATGACGAAATCCGATCCGGACCGTATTCCGGTCGTGGCCCCGCCGCACGAGGTAATAGGCGGCGGAGCCATCCGGGCAGCGGCTCAGCCTTTGCGCTGGCCAGATTTGCCCTTTCCGGGGGTCTTGTGAAACATCGCGTCGGTCTGGCTTTCCTTGCCCGCCGTTTCACGTGCCTTGTAGTCGCTGGGCTGTTTGACGCTTTTCGGCGTCCCGGATGCCTTTTTCGTCTTCTTGTTCTTGTCCATGTCGGGTTCCTTTCCCTGATCGCACCGCAGCATCATCGGGGCTTCCTTTGCCGTCTGCAGAACAGCGCTTTGAAACCGGCTCATCTGTCCCGACGGGACATCGCTTCAGCATGCAAATGTTCCATGGACCATATCCTCCGATTACCCTGTGCAGGCTGATGCAGATCAGTAAGAGTTGTCTGCCCCGCGCTAACCTCGGTCAGCCCGCCGACCTGTCCTGTGCTGTACAGAACAGGCACGACCCGCGATGTTCAGGAGCGATTTGGAATGACCGAGGATGATCACGGTCCCGACCCGTCACGGGCCAGCGCACCGCGCCTTGCCGGCCGAAGTCGCCAGCAGGGGTCTGCATCGTTGCAAGTGGCCGGTCTCCCCGGTTGTCCACTAAGGCACCAGGCCCGACCCTCTCATATCGAGATTCGCAAACGGCACGGCATCTGGCAAGTGCGCGAGGGCGGCGTGTTTCGAGGCGATTACCACCAGGAGGAGCACGCCAGGGCGGCCGCGGCCCAGCTTGAAAAATCGCCTTGATGAAAGTGACTGATCCCAAAAGCCGCCCCGACCATCTTCGGTCCCGGCGCAGCGGATCGATGGCGAGGAGAACGAAGGTGCGCGACGCCCTTCGTTCCCGGCGCGGGCGTGTCAGACCCCGCAGAACCGAACGACGGATCGAGGTCGATGCAAAGGGAACTGAAAAGATGCCCCTGCCCCAATCAGCCGCCACATCTGGCGCCATCCCCTTTCCGGGACCCCACGGAAGACCCCGTTTCAATCAGACCTTCGCAACCGTCCTTGCGTTGCTCGATGGATGAAACGGTCCACGTGTCGCCGCATCGCCTGACGGGACATGTCACGCTTGTCACTCTGGAGGATGTACGCCGACAGATCGGCCGCACCGGGCAGGATTTTCCTTTGGACCTGGCGGGCGTCACCCGACTGGATATGTCCGGCGCGTGGTTGCTTGCACAAGGCGGACGGTCCCTGACCGGCGCGGATGACGCGCAAATGCGGCTCATCGAAGCGGTCAGGGATGCCATGCGGTCCGGCATTGTCGTCAAGGACCGCTCGGCATTGCAGCGGGTTGGGGACGCGGTCGTTGCAGTCGGCGCTGCGCCGGGCCGGGCCCTGCGCAACCTGGCACAAGGCCTTGGCTTCGTCGGTCTTGTCATGGCACGCCTCGCCGGGACCGCGTGGCATCCGGGCCGGTTCAGGATCACAGCGCTGGTGCATCACATGCAAGCGGTCGGGCTGAGTGCCATCCCCATCGTCGCGCTCATGGGGTTCCTCATCGGAATCGTGCTGGCGTTTCAGGGTGCTGCTCAACTGCAGCAGTTCGGCGCCGAAGTCTTTGTCGTCGACCTGATCGCCGTATCGATCCTGCGCGAGCTCGGCATGCTCCTGACCGCAATCATCGTCGCGGGACGATCCGCCTCGGCCTTCACCGCGGCCATTGGCTCGATGAAGATGCGCGAGGAGATCGACGCCATGCGCGTGCTCGGGCTCGACACTGTCGACCTTTTGGTCCTGCCACGCCTTCTTGCGCTGGTCATCGTGCTACCGATCCTCGGGCTGGTCGCCGACCTGGCGGGCCTCTTTGGCGGCGGGCTGATGGCGTGGACGCAGCTTGGCATATCGCCAAGCCAGTTCCGATCCCAGTTATTGGCCAATACCGATGCCACGCAGGCGCTGGTGGGATTGTCCAAGGCACCTGTATTTGCCGCGATCATCGCGCTCGTCGGATGCCAGCAAGGTCTGCTGGTCAAGGGCGACGCGGAATCGCTGGGCATGCGGACTTCACGTGCCGTCGTGATCGCCATCTTCCTCGTGATCGCCGTGGATGCCGTGTTTTCCGTGTTCTTCGCGGTCTGGGAGGTGTGATGAACGCCGACACCGTCATTTCGATCCGGGGGCTGACCAACCGCTTCGGGTCCACGGTCGTTCACGAGGACCTGTCGCTCGACGTGCGGCGCGGCGAGGTGCTGGGCGTCGTCGGGGCCTCCGGCAGCGGGAAATCGGTGCTCTTGCGCAGCATCGTCGGGCTCATGACACCCAGTGACGGTGACATCACGCTGTTGGGCTGCGACGTGCTGCACCGCTCTGCTGCCGAGCGTTCGGGGGCCAGCGCGCGCACGGGCGTGATGTTCCAGGACGGCGCGCTCTTCTCCTCCCTGACCGTGCGCGAGAATGTCGAGGCGCCGATGCGCGAACGCACCTCGGTTGATCCGGCGACGCGGCGGGCGCTGGCCGATCTGCGCATTGCTCTCGTCGGTCTGCCGCCCGAGGCTGGCGCGCTTTTTCCCGCGGCCCTGTCGGGCGGCATGCGCAAGCGCGCGGGCCTCGCGCGGGCGCTTGCGCTGGACCCCGAGATCCTGTTCCTCGACGAACCGACGGCGGGTCTCGACCCGATCAGCGCCTCGGACTTCGACAGCCTGCTGAACGCGCTGCACGCTGCGCTTGGCCTCACTGTGTTCCTCGTGACCCACGATCTCGACACGTTGCAGGCAACTTGCGACCGGATCGCCGTGCTGGCTGAACGGCGCGTTCTGGTCACCGGCACGATGGCGGAACTGCGCGATGTGAAGGACCCCTGGGTCCATGCCTATTTCCATGGCCCTCGTGCGCATGCCGCCCTGACGGCGAGGGAGGGCTGATGGAAACCCGCGCACGGTTCATCCTGATGGGGTTCTTCACCATTCTCGGCTTTGTGGTCGGGCTCGGCTTCCTGCTCTGGCTCGCCAAGGTCCAGCTCGACCGCACCTATGCGCAGTACGATATCCTGTTCGGCACCGTGGCGGGACTGAGCCAGACCTCGCCGGTGCGCTACAACGGCGTCGATGTCGGTCACGTCCTGACGATTGCGCTCGATCGGGACGACCCCGCGCTGGTGCGGGTGCGCGTGGAGCTTTTCGCCAGCACGCCGGTGCGCACGGACACGATCGCGACGCTTGCCGCTCAGGGACTTACGGGTGTCACATTCATCGCGCTCGAAGGAGGCAGCGCCGAGGCCGAGCACCTGAAACCCGTGCCGCCCAACGGCGTCCCGGTGATCCGCTCCGAACGCTCTGTCGTGCAGGACCTCATGCTGACCCGCCCGGATCTCGTGGCCGAGGCAACCGCCCTGATCGCCGAGGTTCGCAGCTTTGCCACGCCGGAAAACCGCGATGCCATCGCCGGCATCCTCACCAATCTGCGTGACGCCACGGGCCGGATCGATGCGCTGACCTCACGCGTGGAAGAAACCCTGGCCCGGATCGACACCGTTCTTGACGCGACCGAGGCCGGGGCCATTGCCGCGACAGGCCTGCTGGAGGGTGAAATTCCTGGGCTGGTTCATGATCTGCGCGGGGTTGCCCTCGAGTCCCGGGACTCGATTGCAGGTCTTGCGGGCGCCGTTCGGGCCGATCTGCCGCAGCTGTCGGCGCAGACCAGCGCGCTCATACAGGATGCAAGCGGGGTCATCGCCCGGTTCGATGCGCTTGCCCGACAAATCGGCAGTGATCCCGGACGGTTCCTGCTCGGCAATGAAACACCGGAATACAGGAGGTGAGAATGATCCTTTCGCGCCGCAGGTTTCTATCCCTGACCGCCGCGGCCAGCCTGTCCGGCTGCAGCGCCGTGTCCGCCGTGTCCCGGGCCAGCGATCCGCTGGACACCTACACCTTGTCGCCGTTGCAGTCCGACGGGACAAGGGCGGGTGGCGACGGCCATCTGGTCGTGGAACTGCCTACCTCTGCGGGTGAGATGTCGACGGACCGGGTCCTCATCAAGATCACGCCACGGCAGGCCGAGTATCTGCCCGATGCCCGATGATCCGAACCGACGCCTGCCATGGTGCAGAGCCTTCTGGTTCAGTCACTTCTGAACCGGGGAGGTTTGGAGCTGGTCACCCGTGTCGGGGCCGGGCTGACCCCCGACTATACACTCATGGCCGAAGTTCAGGCCTTTCAGGCCGAACTGACCGGGCCGGATCAAGCGCAGGTTCGCATATCCATGCAGATGACGCTGATCCGTGAATCCGACCGGTCGGTCGCGGGCATCCGGCACTTCGAAAACACCGCCAAGGTCACATCGGACAGCACGGCGGCGCTGATCGAGGGACTCGACGGGGTCACGCAGCTTGTCCTTGGCAGGGTTGTCGTCTGGGTGCAGACGCTGACCTGATCGCCCGACCGCCCCAGGTCGGCGTCGAAGTTCCGGCACCCGCGATCAAGTGGCAAGGCGGGCGGTGCCGCCGGTGCCCGGCACAGACACGCAGACGATGAAACCGTTTGACCGGTAGTAGGTCGGTTCTGTCGTCATCCCGGGCGTCTGCAGCGCGCGGTCCACATGGACCAGAAACCAACGTTCGAAGACCATGGCGTATGGATCGATCCTGCCGGTTCCTGTCCCGAATTTCTGGACCCGGCCGCCAATTCGGTGAGGGTACGCCCAGGTCTTTGGTCAGGCGATGGCGCTAACGCCTCGGCGTGGGTCGCCGCGTCGAGTTCCTTGTTGGTCTCGGTGCCGTCATGTGCGGCGTGCGTCGTCGCGGCGTCGGGGTAGTGCTTGAGAGTGGCGGTCTTCTTCGGTCCGGTCGGTGCATAAAGCGCGCGCGTCAGTTTACGGGAGTCTGCTGGTGCGACAGTCTGAGCCAAGCCCCTTCATCTCGGAGATATGTCGAAGCGCACAGTGCCTTGAAGACCGCCACCTCGGGTTTCTCCGCCGAGACCCGGTAAGTCAGGATGGCGATGTCCCGGCACCGCGTGACGCGCCGTTCCGTCATGGCGACGGATCGCCAGCCGCTTCTCTGGCGAAGGTGTATCTGGATCTGGTCGCCCTGCAGGATGCCGGGCGGATAGGGAACAATCATGACAGCGTTGGTCGCTGTCATCGCCTGCGCGCTGTCGGCACCACTGGTCCAGAAGTGTTCTTCATGGTCCCAGAGAATACGCTGCTCACTGGGCGAAAGCGTCCCGCTTCTGTGCGACGCATGTGCGAGCGTCCCCTCGGAGATTTTAGAACCAGTCATTCGCCGGACACCGATCCGCCGACCATGGCCAATTGAAGCAGCATAAAGACAATTGCCGTCACCAGCCATATTGCGCTGCCAAACCTGGGGTGGCCATTGGCGACGGACCATGCAGCGCGTGTCGCACTGCCTTGGGTCGGTCCTTGCGGGAGCAATTGGCTCAGGTCGCCGGCAACCCGCGCGTGCTCGCTTGCGAGAGCCGGAACATCCCGAAATCGCGCCAGAAGCGATCCCAATCGCGCACGCGCCGCATCGCGCCCAAGCGCGACCAATTCGGCGGTTTCCGTCCAGGGATCGAGACCAAGCCTTGCGAGCGCCGAGAGAACCGTCACGCCATGCCCGTTCCGGTCTTCACCGACCGAGGCATAGAGAAATCGCCCGAACTCTGGCGGGTGCGGGGTGAGGACACTGGATTTTTCCATCGTCTTTCCAATCCTTGTTTGCAGGAACGCGGGCCGCGCCTGTTTTCCCAAGCATATGCGCGGCCCGGCTTCGTCGTGCTGACACAGGTCAGTGTCGGCACGGCTATCCGGGGAATTGGCACCCGGTTGTGTGAGCGGGGCTAACATGGGTCAGCGCTGTCCGACGGCACCGGACGTACAAGGAGAGGTGCCTTTCGACCCCCTGCCCCTGGACTCGTCCAGCCTTTGACACGGGCGAGCGACAAGTCGGCGCCCCCTTAGCGGAGATCTTGCATGACCGTGCGATCAACCAGATCTGCAATGACCTTTTCGAACCCGTTCACCCTGCCGGGCTACCCAGACGAACTGCCCGCTGGCACCTACGACACCCTGGTGGTGGAGGAACTGCTGCAGGGATTGAGTTTCGAAGCCTACATACGCATCGCGACATTTCTGGCGGTGTGCGGCAGCGGCCGACACGCCGGTCAGCGCGAACTCCGTCCGACGACAGAAGACGACCTTGAAGAGGTCTTGAGCCAGGATGCGGCTTGGACCGGCACATGCAGCAAGGCGGCGATGTCGCCGCAAGGGGTTGGAAGATGAACACTCCCGAATGGCCCAAACCCGGGGTTTACGGGGTGCTGACCGGCGCGGTCTTCGTCGGCGTCGCAGGCGCTATACATGGGGCGGCTGGGTGACTGGCGGAACCGCGTATGCGAGAGCAATGGAGATGTCCCGAGACGACGTCGTGGCATCGATGGTGCCGGTGTGCCTCGACTTGGCGCGCGCCGACCCGGCGCGGGCAGACAAGCTGGCTACGATCCGGGCCGCCGCCACCTATCAGAAACGCGACGCCCTCATGACCGCCTGCTGGGCTACAATGCCGGGGACGGATGCCCCGAACCGTGACATCGCACTGGCCTGTCTTGCAGCGCTCGACATCGACCGGATGCTTGCGCCCGAAGACAGGGGCGCCCCGAATGAAGGCTAAGGCTCTCGTGTCAGCGCTGTCACCGCAGACGACCGATTTTGAACGACAGGTTCTGGCCCATGACAAAGTGTTGCAGGCCCTGATCGCCTGCAAGGCGCGAACGGAACCCCGCTTCAGCGACCACCTGCGGCAGTGGTTTATCGAGCCGATGCACATGGCCAAGCGCGAACACGACCACCGCGAAACCGACGACTTCGCCGAAGAGTTCATTCGTGCCGTGATGCAGCTTGGAGAGGAAAGCCCGCCCGAGGAGGCGCGAAGTGCTTCGACCGGCAGGGCACCCGTGCCGCCGAAAGCCGACCAGGCCCATGGCATTGCGCTGAACCAGCCGAGGCAGGCGGATGGCGTTCAGGTCAGCGAGAGGACCGGCATCTGGAAGGTGCTGGTCGACGGACAGTTTCGGGGCGATTCCAGCCGGAAGGAACATGCTCTCGCAGCCGCCGCCTTGCACCGGTTGTCCCTCGGATGGCCGATGCCGTGACACCCGCCATTCAGGCTTTCGCGATCTGCGCGGTCTGTCGCGACGATCTGGCGTGAAGCTCGAGTTTCGAGCCGCCCACATTATCTACCGCACGCAAACAGAGGATCTCTGACATGTCTTTCAAGAACTTAATCGCTTGGACCAAGGCGGCACTGAAACCGAAGCCTTCGGAAACCGCCGCCAGACCCATCGAGGCGAACGCAGCCGAATCCGGTGGCACAGAAGCGCCAAAGACGCCCAAAAGATCTTGAAACACGAGAGGGTTATGCGCTCTGTCCGCAAGTTCGGCTGGGCCCACCCGCTCCACCAAGGCGAAGGACCACGAAGATGACAGAGCTGACGAGCAAGACCGTCGCGGTTTTTTTTCGCGGCCATTCACGGTTCCCAGCCTTGCCGAGACGTTCCCGGCGGGAGAGTACGAGATCGAAACGGAGTTGGCTTCGCCCCCTGATCAACTGGATCCTGCGGCTTGGAAAGCCTCGGTTCTGGTAAAACTGCACCCGAGGGCATCGCATCCGGGCCTTGCGAGAACGCTCACCGTTTCCCTTGCCGACCTGGACCGGGCCCGCGCGAGGGACAAGCTGACCGGCAGGGCATTGTCCGAGTTCTTCATTGACGAAATGCTGTCTGACCCGATGGTCCGTCTCGTGATGCAGGCCGACGGGGTCTCCGAGGTTCAGCTGCGGCAGTTCTATTCCGGACGCGCGAATCCGGAACCCGGTGCGACCGGGCCATCGTCGAAGTCGCCCGGTCAAAGTGTGCGAGACAGAGAGGCAATCCGGGCCGCCGAAAACGAAGGCATGCCGACGCATCCGGACACGCCCCCTCCCTTGTGAACCCGTCTGGCGGCGAGAAAGCCATGGTGGCGGTCAGGGCCATTACCGCAGCTACTGCGCCGAACATCAAGATCGCGAAGGCTGCGGGCGATCCAGTTGCGCAGGTTCAGCTTATATGCACCGCCCCGCGCTATCCGGTAACTGCATCATCTTGCCGTCAACTGTCAGCATATTGGGTGCCGAGAAATTCAACCCGGTATGTTGCGGCTGACGGAGAGGGCGAAGCCGTGTCAAGCATGACCTGCTCCCTTTGGAGTCCGCGTTCTTTAGGCTCAGGACCCATTGATTTCGCGTGAGCAGCGTGCTTCAGCGTCTTGCTCCACACCAAACCGGTAATTCATTTGCGCCATTTCCTCGCCGGACATGGGTTAGCGCGGTTGGGCAGCGGGCGTGCCGGTGGTCAGGGCCAGTTCCTGTTCAGCCGCGGTGATCCGGGCCATAAGCTTCGCCACTTCGACGTGATGCCTGCGAGCCGCCTCCCGTCGATCAGCGCCCAACGGGGCACGCAGCTCTGACCTGCCGATGATTCACCGCAGTTCTTTCGGGACCACGATCCGCGAATAGAACCGTCCTTCCCGTTCCAGAAAGTGCCTGGGCTTGCCACCCATCCCAACCCCATTTTGTAACCAACTTTGTAACAGAAAAATGTTGAAACACCCTTGAATACAAGGGTTCTCTTTCATTTCAAGGGGATGGGATGGTGGGTGATGAGAGACTCGAACTCCCGACATCTTCGGTGTAAACGAAGCGCTCTACCAACTGAGCTAATCACCCGCGCCGCGTCGAGATAGACAAAGCGCGGCGTCAGTGCAAGGGGCTCTGTCCGCCCTTTTCGCACCCGCTCTTGCCGCGGCGTCAATCCGGCCCGGAGATCGCTCCGCCCGCAGCGGAGGTTCCGTCAAAGGACGGCAGCACCCAGACCGCCCCATCGCCCAAAAGAAAAAGCGCGTCCGGATGGGACGCGCTTCGAATTCTGGTGGGTGATAAGAGATTTGAACTCCTGACATCTTCGATGTGAACGAAGCGCTCTACCACTGAGCTAATCACCCGGTAGCGGGGCTTTTAGACTCACTCGGCAGCCTGTGCAAGAGGGTCCTGTCCGTTAATTTTATCCTCGTCGGGCTGCCGCAGACGGGCGTTTATGATCTGCCCGTTGCCCGCCTTTTTCATCCGCGTGACCTTCATCTTGCCGAACGGCGCGAGGTTCAGTTCGCGCCCTTCCGAGAGCGCTTCGCCCAGGATCGCAAGCGCCGCCTCGATCGCGGGCTTGGCGTCGCGCTTCTTGATGCCGGAGCGTTCCACCGCGAGGTCGATCAGCTCCTTCTTCCTCAGTTCCGGCTGCGGCACGATGGGGATCTCCTCGACCGTGACCGGCTCCGCCTCGGCAGGCGCGGAGACGGCGGGCGCCTCGGACCGCTTTTCGGCGGCGTCCGCGTGCAGGACCTCCTCGTCCGTGTTCAGGATCCCTGCGGCGGCAGACCCGGATTTGCCGCCGCGCGCCTTCCCGGCAGAGGGCTTGCGTGTGGACTTGGACCGCTCGGCGGCCGGTGCTTTTGCTGTGCTCATGATACCTGTCTCTGCTCGGTGTGCGGCGCCGCAATCACGTGCAGCTGCTCGGTTTGTATCGCGTGAGCCTAGCGCAAACCGCCTCTCGAAGCCAGCGTTTGCTTGACTCGTACAACCATTCCCCGCCAGTTTGACAGAGCAACTTTGTCTGGAGAACGACCATGAAAAGGTACGCTGCCGCGTTCGCCCTTCTCTCTGCCGCCAGCGCCGCGCAGGCCGGCAGTTACGATGCCCCCGCCGATCCGCCGGTCATGCCGCCGGTCATCGTCGAGGACGACGCCGCCGCCAGCAGCATGCCCTCTGCGGGTCTGGTCCTGGGCCTCGCCGCGCTGATCGTCTTCGGCGTCGCCGCCGGGAACTGACGCCGCCCCTGCTCTGCCCCTTCACCCGGCCGCACGCCCAGCGCCCCCGGCCCGAGGGTCCTGTTGCGCCCGGCGCCGCGACAGTCCGCCCAGAAGAGCCCCCGGCAAACCGGACGTGAAAAAGCCCCGACACGCGGTCGGGGCTTTCCTGTTTCAAGCGATCGGGCGGACGCTCAGTGCGCCACGGTGCTCGACACGGTGTCCTCGGACTTGGCCTTGGCTGCCGCCGCCGCTTCCTCCGCCGCCTCGTCCCATTCGATGGGCTCGGGCTTCGACACCAGTGCCTGGCTCAGCACCTCGGACACGTGCTTGACGGGGATGATCTGCAGCCCCTCCTTCACGTTGTCCGGGATCTCCGCCAGATCCTTCTCGTTTTCCTCCGGGATGAACACCGTCTTGATGCCACCGCGCAGGGCCGCGAGCAGTTTCTCCTTCAGGCCGCCGATGGGCATGGCGTTGCCCCGAAGCGAGACCTCGCCCGTCATCGCCACGTCCTTGCGGACCGGGATCTGCGTCAGCACCGACACGATCGACGTCACCATCGCCAGACCGGCAGAGGGACCATCCTTCGGTGTCGCACCGTCCGGCACGTGCACGTGGATGTCGATCTTGTCGAACTTCGTCGGCTTCACCCCGATCTGCGGGGAAATCGAACGCACGTAGGAAGACGCCGCATCGATCGACTCCTTCATCACGTCGCCCAGTTTCCCGGTGGTCTTCATCCGGCCCTTGCCCGGCAGCTTCAGCGCCTCGATGTGCAGGAGGTCGCCGCCGACAGAGGTCCAGGCCAGCCCGGTGACGACACCGATCTGGTTCTCTTCCTCCGCCAACCCGTAACGGTGCTTCCGGACGCCCAGGAATTCGTCGAGGTTGTCCGCCGAAACGACCACCTTCTCCGCTTCCTTCTTGACGATCTTCGTCACCGCCTTGCGGGCAAGCTTTGCCACCTCGCGTTCAAGGTTCCGGACGCCGGCCTCCCGCGTGTAGTAGCGGATGATGTCGGTCAGCGCGCTGTCCTCGACCACGAACTCGGACTTCTTCAGACCGTGGTTCTTGGTCACCTTGTCCAACAGGTGCCGCTTGGCGATCTCCAGCTTCTCGTCCTCGGTGTACCCCGAGAGAGAGATGATCTCCATCCGGTCGAGCAGCGGCCCGGGCATGTTGTAGCTGTTGGCCGTGGTCACGAACATCACGTTCGACAGGTCGTATTCCACCTCAAGATAGTGGTCCACGAAGGTCGCGTTCTGTTCGGGGTCCAGCACCTCCAGCATGGCCGAAGCCGGGTCGCCACGGAAGTCCTGCCCCATCTTGTCGATCTCGTCGAGCAGGATGAGCGGGTTCGTGGTCTTCGCCTTCTTCAGCGCCTGGATGATCTTGCCCGGCATGGAGCCGATGTAGGTCCGGCGGTGGCCGCGGATCTCGGATTCGTCACGCACGCCACCGAGGCTGATGCGGATGAACTCGCGGCCCGTGGCCTTCGCCACCGACTTGCCCAGTGACGTCTTGCCGACACCCGGAGGGCCGACGAGGCAAAGGATCGGGCCCTTCAGCTTCTGGCTCCGCGCCTGCACGGCGAGGTACTCGACGATCCGCTCCTTCACCTTCTCAAGCGAGTAGTGATCGTGGTCGAGGATCTCCTGCGCCTTGTTCAGGTCCTTCTTCACGCGCGACTTGGTGCCCCACGGAATGGACAGCATCCAGTCGAGGTAGTTGCGCACGACGGTCGCCTCGGCGGACATGGGCGACATGTTGCGCAGCTTCTTGAGCTCCGCGTCGGCCTTTTCCCGGGCTTCCTTCGACAGCTTGGTGTTCTCGATCTTCTCTTCGAGCTCGGCGATTTCGCCCTCGCCGTCCTCGCCATCGCCGAGTTCCTTCTGAATGGCCTTCATCTGCTCATTCAGGTAGTACTCGCGCTGGGTCTTCTCCATCTGGCTCTTGACGCGGGTCTTGATCTTCTTCTCGACCTGCAGGACGGACATCTCCCCCTGCATCAGGCCATAGACCTTCTCCAGCCGCTCGCTGATCGAGAGCGTCTCAAGCAGTTCCTGCTTCTGGCCCACTTCCACGCCGAGGTGCCCGGCCACGAGGTCGGCCAGCTGCGCCGGTTCGGTCGCTTCGCTGACGGCGGCCAGCGCCTCTTCGGGGATGTTCTTCTTGACCTTGGTGTAGCGTTCGAATTCCTCTGCCACGGTGTGGGTCAGGGCCTCGATCGCGGCGAGGTCGCCGGGCATCTCGGTCAGGTACTCGGCCTTCGCCTCGAAGAAGTTCTCGTTCTCGATGTACTCGACGATGCGCACACGGCTCTGGCCTTCCACCAGCACCTTCACGGTGCCGTCGGGCAGCTTCAGAAGTTGCAGGACATTCGCCAGCACGCCCGCCTTGTAGATGCCGGAGGTTTCCGGGTCGTCGATCGCGGGATCGATCTGGCTGGCAAGCAGGATCTGCTTGTCGTCGTTCATCACCTCTTCCAGTGCGCGCACGGATTTCTCGCGGCCCACGAAAAGGGGCACGATCATGTGCGGGAACACGACGATGTCGCGCAGCGGCAGCACCGGGTAAGATGGATTGAGTGGCTGTTTCATGCTCGCGTTTTCCTGGTTCTTGGCAAGACGGCAGAGCCCCGCATCGCGGCAACTTGCGCCGTCTCCGGTCAGAACACACTACATGTGCCGCCTGACCCCGGATTTCAAGCAACCCGGGCCGGCCCAAGGTGTGTGGCGCTCAGTGTGACCCTGCCCGCCCGTTTCCGCAAGCCGGGTTTTCGGGCCAAAGTGAACGATGCACGGCCATGCCGGCACGGCGGTTCAAAATTCCGTCATGACGCGGCCGGCGCCCGCACCCGCGCTTCAAACCCGCCCGCAAAACGACAAAAGGCCGGTGCGGCGCATTCCGCGCCCCCGGCCCCTGCCCCGAACGAAAGACTGACTGAAGACCGGCCTCAGCCGTCCTTCTGCGCGTCCGCCTCACGGGCGGCCTTCATGCGTGCCAGAAGCTCCGCCTTGCTGGGTGCGCCACCGCGGGCGTCCTTGCCCTGCGGCGCGTCCTTGTGCCCGTCGTAGCGCGGCGCGCCCTTGGCTGCCTTGCCCTTGCCGGATTTCCCGTAGTCCATGAACGTTCTCCTGATCGTCGTCACCGGCGCGAGACCCGACTCACGCATGACGATCCAGCCCCCATCTTGCAGGATGGGGACCGGATGCAAGGGCTATTTGCCCCCGTTTGTGCCTGTGCGCTTACGCGGCCTCGTCGCGCAGGGCCGGATAATCCGTGTACCCCTCGCGGCCACCGCCGTAATAGGTGGACGGATCGCCCTCGTTCAGCTCCGCACCGACGCGCAGACGCTCCGCCAGGTCGGGGTTGGCGATATAGGGCCGTCCGAAGGCCACCAGATCGGTCAGGTCCCCTGCAACACGCTCCACGGCCATATCGCGGTCATACCCGTTGTTGCCCATCCAGACGCCGTCGAAGCGGTCCTTCAGCGCCTTCAGGTCGACACCTTCCGGCAGGTCGCGCGGCCCGCCCGTCTGGCCCTCGATCATGTGCAGATACGCCAGCCCGCGGCCCGAGACGAAATCGACGAGGAACGCGCCCAGCGCCTTCGGATCGCTGTCGGTGGCGCCGTTCGCAGCGGAATAGGGCGAAAGGCGCAGACCCACATGCGCGGCATCCCATGCGCCGACAACCGCATCCAGCACCTCGCCCAGCAAGCGCGCGCGGTTCTCGAAAGTTCCGCCATAGGCGTCGTCACGCTTGTTCGGGCCATCCTTCAGGAACTGGTCGATCAGGTAGCCGTTGGCGCCATGCACCTCGACACCGTCGAAACCGGCGGCCTTCGCGTTGACCGTCGCCTTGCGGAAATCCTCCACGATGCGGGGCAGCTCATCGGTCTCCAGCGCGCGCGGCACCGAGACAGCGACCATCTGCTCGCCGTCGAAGGTCTGCACACCCTCGGCCTGCACCGCAGAGGGGGCCACCGGCGCCTTGCCATCTTCCTGCAGGGACGTGTGGCTGATCCGGCCCACGTGCCACAGCTGCAGGACGATCTTGCCGCCCTCCGCATGCACCGCGTCCGTCACCTTCTTCCACTGGGCGACCTGCTTCTCGCTGTGGATGCCCGGGGTCCAGGCATAGCCCTTGCCCTCCGGCGAAATCTGCGTCGCCTCGGTGATGATCAGACCGGCGCCCGCGCGCTGCGCGTAGTAATCGGCGTGCATGTCCATAGGCGCGTCGTCTTCCATCGCACGGTTCCGGGTCAGCGGCGCCATGACGATGCGGTTCTTGAGGTCCATGGCCCCAACCTTGATCGGGTCGAACAGGCTCTTGCTCATGAGAGGCTCCTTTCGGTTTCGTCGTTAAGACGTGTGCCGCCCAATGCTGCACCGCAACGAAACGTTCCCCCTTACCTGCGGACAGGCCCTGTGCCGTGGCGCGCACAAGAACGCGACCGGCGCGGCCGAAGCCCCGGCTTTGTGGCAGGACCAAACCGTGATAGGCTCCGCTCCATTCTGATTAAGCATCGCTGTGCGTCCGGCCTTTTCCGGGCGACTGTTTAACGAGGAGTTTTGCAAGTGGCATTCAAGATCGCGAACGACGTCAAACCGATGAAGAACTACCGCAACTGGGGCGAATTCGTCGGCTACAAGGGCAACGGCATCCACCCCACCTGCTGCATCGGACGCTTCAGCTTTTCCAACGCCATCAGCGCGACGGTGTTTTCCTATCTCAACCAGAAATCCGACGTGCCGCTCGACGGCGCCATCGCCGCGGTCGTGAGCATCGAGACGCAGATGAGCAAGACCGGCGCGCTGGCCGACAGCGTCAAGCTCACGCCGCTGGATGCCTTGGCGGCCGTCGTGCCAGCCGCGAAGGTGGCGCAGGTCGGCCAGAAGATCACCTCCGGCCTCGGGTCGGCAACCATGGCGATGCAGGTGGACGACGAGGCGAAGCACCACGCCAACAACCCGCTGAACCCCCACACGCCCAAAAGCGGCGGGGGCACATGGACCGGCGGCACCCTTGCAGACGAATACGCCACCTTCGCGGTGCTCTTCTGGAAGAAGGTGCCGACCTACGGCCCCTGCTACCGGATCGGAACGCACTACAGTTCCTGACACCAGCTGCACGCCGGGCGATGGGCTGCGCGCCCTCCGCGCGTCCCGCCCCTGCGGAAATTGATGCAGCCAAACGTGTATCAATTTACCGCCAAACCCCGGCGTTTCAGCGGATTGACGCCCATTTTACTGCATCAATCACCACAAAAGTTTCATTTTACTCCCCCGGGCCCCATCGTTAACAGGACACGCAAACAACACGGGACCCTCATCATGCGCATCGCGATCCTCGGCGGCGACGGCTTTGTCGGCTGGCCCACCGCCCTCCATCTCTCCAACGCCGGACACGAGGTGCACATCCTCGACAACCTCTCCCGCCGCTGGATCGACACGGAGCTGGGGGTGCAGTCGCTGACGCCCATGGACTCCATCCAGGAACGCTGCCGCATCTGGAAGCAGACCTCCGGCGAAACCATCCGCTTCCATCTGCTCGACCTCGCCAAGGAGTACGAGCGGCTGAAACAGTGGCTGGCCGAGCACAAGCCCGACGCCATCATCCACTTCGCCGAACAGCGCGCCGCGCCCTATTCGATGAAGACCGACCGCCACAAGGTCTACACGGTCAACAACAACACCAACGCCACGCACAACCTGCTGGCCGCGATGGTGGAGGCCGCCCCCGACGCCCACCTCGTTCACCTCGGCACCATGGGCGTCTACGGCTACTCCTCCGTCGGTGCGCCGATCCCCGAGGGCTACCTCGACGTGCAGATCGACACGCCCTCCGGCCCGAAAGAGCAGGAGATCCTCTATCCCACGCGCCCCGGCTCGGTCTACCACATGACCAAGTCGCTCGATCAGATCCTCTTCCAGTTCTACGCCCAGAACGACGGGCTCCGGATCACCGACCTGCATCAGGGCATCGTCTGGGGCACCCACACCGACCAGACCCGGCGGCACGAGCAGCTCATCAACCGCTTCGACTACGACGGCGACTACGGCACCGTGCTGAACCGCTTCCTCATCCAGGCCGCCATCGGCTACCCGCTCACCGTGCACGGCACCGGCGGGCAGACCCGCGCCTTCATCCACATTCAGGACAGCGTGCGCTGCGTCGAGCTGGCGCTTCAGGACGCCCCCGCGCAGGGCGACCGGGTGAAGATCTTCAACCAGATGACCGAGACCCACCGCGTCCGCGACCTCGCCCAGCTTGTGGCAAGGCTCACCGGCGCCGAGGTCATGAACCTGCCCAACCCGCGCAAGGAAGCCGCCGAGAACGACCTGATCGTCAAGAACGACCAGTTCCTCGCTCTGGGTCTGAACCCGACCACCCTCGCCGAGGGCCTGCTGTCCGAGGTCGTCGACGTGGCGAAGAAATACGCCCACCGGATCGACCGCTCCCGCGTGCCCGCCGTCTCCGCCTGGACCAAGGACATCGCCCGCACCGTCGACCACGACCCCGAGGGCGCGCGCCTGAAATCGGTGTCCTGAGCATGCTCACCCTCGACCACGTGGTGATCCATGTCACCGACTGGGACCGCTCCACGGCCTTCTACCGCGACGTGATGGGGGCAGAGGTCGTGCCGCGCGGCGCGGGCGTGGCCTTCCGCTTCGGGGCCCAGCAGATCAACTGCCACGGCCCCGGGGTAGAGGCTGCCCCCCTCGCCCGCGTGCCCGTCCCCCCGGGCGGCACCGACCTCTGCTTTGCCTGGGACGGCACGGCAGAGGCCGCACAGACGCACCTCGAGGCGCACGGTGTCACCGTCGAACTGGGCCCCGTGCCGCGCAACGGCGCGCGCGGGCCGGGCACCAGCCTCTACTTCCGCGACCCCGACGGCACCCTCCTGGAATTCATCTGCTACGATGCGTAACGCCTACGTCACCCTCGTCACCAACGCCGACTTCGCGCTGGGCGCAGGCGCGCTGCTCCATTCGCTCGCCCAGACCGGCACAAGGGCCGACCGCGTCGTCCTCCACACCGAGGGCGTGCCCGACGCGGCCCTTGCCCCCCTCAAGGCTCAAGGCGCCCGCCTCGTGCCGGTCGACCACCTGCCCACCTCCGACGCCTTCAAGGCCGCGCACGCCAAGGGGCAGATCCACGGCCGCAACCCCTTCACCAAGGGCGAGAAGCCGGCCTTCCACACGCCGCTCGACAACTTCTGCAAGCTGCGCCTCTGGCAGCTGCCCTACGACCGCGTCGTCTTCCTCGACGCCGACGCGCTGGCGATCCGCAACATCGACGCGCTCTTCGACTATCCCGAGTTCTGCGCCGCCCCGAACGTCTACGAGTCACTCTCCGACTTCCACCGCCTGAACTCCGGCGTCTTTACTGCCCGCCCGTCCGAGGCCACGTTCCAGCACTTGCTCGAAACGCTCGACGCCCCCGGCGCCTTCTGGAAGCGCACCGACCAGACCTTCCTCGAAACGTACTTTCCCGACTGGCACGGCCTGCCCGTGACCTTCAACATGCTGCAATACGCATGGTTCAACCTGCCCGGCCTCTGGCACTGGCCCAGTGTGAAGGTCATCCACTACCAGTACGAGAAGCCCTGGCAGGACCACGCCAAGGCCGAACGCCTCCGCCCGCTGATCGACCTCTGGCACGCCTATGCGCGTGGCGAACGCCCCGACCTCGACGCCCTGAAGGACCCGGCGTGATCGCGCTGACCGGCGCCACGGGCCTCGTCGGCCGCTGGCTCCTGCCGCTGGCCGACCTGACGCTGGGCCGCACGGCGGGCCCCCGTCCGCACCGGCCCTACGACCTGACCGGCCCCGCGCCCGACCTCCGCGGTGTCACCACCCTGATCCACGCCGCCTTCTCCCATGTGCCGGGGAAGTACCGGGGCGGCGAAGGTGACGATCCGCAGGGCTTCCTGACCGCGAACCTCGACGGCACCCGGCGCCTGTTTGACGCCGCCGCCGATGCGGGCGTGGAACGCGTCCTGTTCCTCTCCTCCCGCGCGGTCTTCGACGGGATGCCCCCGGGCACGCCCTTGCCGGAAACCCGGCCGCCCGAACCCCGCTCCCTCTACGGGCAGGTCAAGCTGCAGGCAGAAGAGCATCTCGCCACCCTGCCCGTGACCGGCCTCAGCCTGCGCGCCACCGGCATCTACGGCCCCGGCGCCGATCACAAGTGGCAGGGCCTCTTCGCCGACTACCTCGCCGGACGGCCCGTCGCGCCCCGCCGCGCGACAGAGGTGCACGGCGCCGACCTCGCCGCCGCCGTCCGCCTCCTGCTGACCGAAACGACCGCGGGCCCGGTCCACGTCTCCGACCTGCTCCTCGACCGCCACGACCTGCTGGCAGAGGTGAAGCGCCTGACCGGCTGCCCGCATCCCCCGCCGCCGCGCGCCACCGATCCTGTCAGCGCGCTGGAGTGCGCCCGCCTGACGGCGCTCGGCTGGCAGCCGGGCGGGATGGCGCGTCTGCGCGCCGATCTGCCGTCCATGCTGGGCGCCTGATCCGCGCGCAAAATCCGGCCTTGCCCGAAAAGGTTACCAACCGGCCGGTTCGGACCCCTGAAACGGCCGGTTCACCAGTAATATCCGGTAAATACGCGGAATACGCCGTTAACCCGCTGTGTCCGCTTCGGTCGCCGCCACAACATCTGGCACCGCATCGCGCACAGAACGCGCGCCCCCGGGCATGACGGCGCGCTGAGGCACCGAGATCACCGGCCCGAAACCCGCCTTAACGAGGTATCAATCCGGGGTTAAAGCCGCTCGATATCCCCAAGCGCCTCGCCCTCGTGGAACGCAGCCTCGAACGCCGCAAAGCGCCCTTCGGCAATCGCCGCCCGCATCCCGGCCATAAGCTCCTGATAGTAATGGAGGTTGTGCCAGGTCAGCAGCATCCCGGCGATCATCTCCTTCGCCCGGACGACGTGATGCAGGTAGGCCCGCGAATAGCTCCGGCAGCAGGGACAGTTGCACCCCTCCTCCAGCGGCCGCGGGTCCTCCGCATGGCGCGCGTTGCGCAGGTTCACCTGCCCCCGCCGCGTCCAGGCCTGCCCGGTCCGCCCGGACCGCGAGGGCAGCACGCAATCCATCATGTCGATGCCGCGCGCCACGGCCCCCACAATATCTGCCGGTTTTCCGACACCCATCAGGTAACGCGGCTTGTCGTCCGGCAGCATTCCGGGCGCGAAATCGAGGCAGCCGAACATCGCTTCCTGCCCTTCGCCCACGGCCAGACCGCCGATCGCATAGCCGTCGAAACCGATGTTAACCAAAGCTTGCGCCGATTCTTCCCGCAGGTCGCGCTCCAGCCCGCCCTGCTGGATGCCGAACAGCATGTGCCCCGGCCGGTCGCCGAAAGCCTCGCGCGACCGCGCCGCCCACCGCATCGACAGCCGCATCGACTCCTCCAGCCGCGCGCGGTCGGCGGGCAGCGCCGGGCACTCGTCGAAGGCCATGACGATGTCGGACCCCAGAAGCCGTTGAATCTCCATCGAAGTCTCGGGCGACAGCATGTGCTTGGAACCGTCCACATGGCTGCGGAAGGTCACGCCCTCCTCGGTCAGCTTGCGCAGATCCGACAGGCTCATCACCTGGAAGCCGCCCGAATCCGTCAGAATCGGCCGCTCCCAGTTCATGAAGCGATGCAGACCCCCAAGTTTTGCGACCCTCTCGGCCCCGGGCCGCAACATCAGGTGGTAGGTGTTGCCCAACAGGATGTCCGCGCCGGTCTCGCGCACGCTTTCGGGCATCATGCCCTTCACCGTCGCGGCGGTGCCCACGGGCATGAAGGCCGGCGTGCGGATATCGCCGCGCGGGGTGCGGATCACGCCGGTCCGCGCGCGCCCGTCACGGGCGTTCAGTTCGAAGGATGTCAGTGCCATGCGCGTTCCCATACTGCCCCCGCAGATCAAACGCCAGCCCGCCATGGGCGCTGGTTAACGAAGACCTGACCAAGCGCATTCCGGTTAACCTTTGCCCACCGCGCGCAGCCGTTCCGACCGGGTGACGAAAGCGCCGCACGGCGGCCCTGAAAGCGCCCGAAATCATGGTTACACCCACCTTCGAACCACCTTGCCCCGCGCCAAAGGATAGCTCACCCTCGTGTTCATGAAAGACCGCTCCGCCCGTGGCATTCCCGCCCTTCTGACCCAGTACGAAGCGCGCCGCGATCCCATCGACTGCGCCCCCGGCGAAGCCCTGCCAGAGGCCGACGCAGACCTTGCCCGGCTGACCCGCACCATCGTCGAGGACCCCGACGAGGACCCGAGGTTCGCGCCGCCCTTCCGCTCCGGCTTCCATCGCAAGTCGCATGCGATCCGCAAGGAACTTCAGGGTCTTAGCGAGCTTTGTTCACTTCATGGATTACTGGTCGCGCACCTGCGCAAACGCGGCTTTCCCGATCACGCGCCCTACCTGTTCCACAGGCTCTGGGGCGAACACGCCGACCACCTGCTCGAATATCTCGACTCCCGCTGGCTGGTCTCGGCGATCACCACCTTTGGCGACCACGGGCTGACGCCGACGCAGCGTTCCACCGGCCTCGCGCTCTCCACGCTCTTCGGCGCGATGAAGCTCTACGAGACGGAGCGCCTCTATTCCGGCCTCACGCCGCAGCAGCCGTTCCCTTCGTCAAAGCGCCAGAAAGCCGCCCTGCCGCTCGACATGGACGCCTACGCGCTGGTCGGCGGCGGCCTCGACGTGAACCTCATCGCCCGCCTTTGGCAGGAGGCCTCAGAGGACCTCGTCATCGCCCCCTTAGCCCATGATTTATTGGGGAAATTGCTGAATGACGACCGCGCGCTTCCGGCCCGTCTCGCCGCCATGCGGGCCGAGAAGGAGGCCCATCGCGCCACCCGTCAGCCAGAGCCGGACGGCACGCCGCAGGGCAACAACCCGGCCCCGGTGAACGCCGGCCGCGTCCCCGCCACGGCGGCGGAACTGCGTTGGGGGCTGGTGACGACGGTGAAGGCGCCGCTCGACCAGATTGCCCGCTTTGCCGCACATCATCTGGACCTCGGCGCCGAGGCGCTGCACCTCTACCTCGACGTCCCGGACCCGCAGGCCGCGGCCTTACTCGGCGACCACCCCAAGATCCGGGTCACCACCTGCGACGCCGCCTATTGGGAGAGCCACGGCAAGGCGCGCCCCGATGCTCATCAATTGCGTCAGGCGTTCAATGCAACCCACTGTTATCACGCACATTCCGAAGGCCTGCACTGGCTCGGCCACATCGACGTGGACGAATTCATACTGGCCGACACGCCCGTCGCCCTTGCCCTCCACGGCGCAGCGCCCGACGCGGCCATCGCCCGCATCGCCCCGGCGGAGGCACTGGCCACCGACGGACCGCCGCAGCATTTCAAGCTGACCCACAAGCAGGCAGGCGTGAAGAAGGCCGACCTTCAGGACGTCTACCCGACCTTCGGGCTGCACCTTTACGGCGGGTTCCTGTCGCACACGTCCGGCAAGGTCTTTGCCCGCACCGGCATCGCCGACACCCGGCTGGGCATCCACACGCTGAAGTTCCGCGGGCAGGACGCCACCAACAAGGCCAAACCGGCGGGCCTGCTGCTCGCCCACCTGCACGCGGCAAGCTGGGAAAAGTTCCGCAATCACCTGGACTTCCGCCTTGCGCGCGGGTCCTACCGCAAGCGTTCCACCCGGCCGGAACTGGGCCAGGCCGACCTCTTCGCATTCCTGATGGAGGAGGAAGGCGAAAGCGGGCTCCGCGCCTTCTTCGACGAGGTCTGCGCCGACACGCCAGACCTGCGCGCACGACTGGCGGACAAGGGCATGCTGGTCACCCGCGACCTCGATCTGGAGGCGAAGGTCGCCCGCGTCTTCGGCCCGCTGCCATGACCGCCTGGGGCACCGTCAGCACCGTCAAGGCGCCGCTCGACGCGATCCAGCGCTTTGCCGCGTGGCACCTCGAACAGGGTGCGCACCGGGTGTACCTATACCTCGACGACGACGTGCCCGGGACGCTGGCGGCGCTCAAAGCGCATCCCCGCATCAGGGTATTGCACACCGACGCGGCCTATTGGGATAAGCGCAAGGGCCGGCCGAAGAAACATCAGGTGCGTCAGTCGCTTAACGCGCGACATTGCAACAACCGCAAGGCAGAGGTCGACTGGCTGGCGCATATCGACGTGGACGAATTCCTGCTGCCCGACCGGCCCGTGGCCGAGATGCTGGCCGGCCTGCCCGACAGCGCGCTTTGCGCCCGTGTCCGCCCGGTGGAGGCGCTGGCCCCCGGCACCGGCACGGCGGAGGGTGAGACTGCCTTCAAGGCCTTCCACCTCGACCAGCGGGCCAGGCAACAGGCGGCGGAGGACTGCTTTCCCACCCACGGCGCGCACCTGTCCGGCGGGTTCCTCAGCCACGTCGCGGGCAAGCTCTTCTTTCGGGCCGGGACCAAGGGCCTGCAGATCCGCATCCACAACGTGATCCTCGATGATGTCACCAACCCCGGTCAGGCCGATCTGCCGGGTCTGGAACTGGGCCACTTCCACGCTGACAGCTGGGAGCATTTCCTGGCCGCCTACCGTTTCCGCCTGGCCCAGGGGTCTTACCGGGCCGAACTGAAACCGCAGGTCCGCCGCGACGGGGCGCTGTCCCTGCACGACCTCTTCCGTACGATCGAGGCGGAGGGCGGCGAACCCGCCCTGCGCGCCTTCTTCGACGAGGTCTGTGTCGCCGACGCGCCGTTGTGCGACCGGCTGGATTCGCATGGGTTGCTGCGCCGCCGCGCCCTCAACCTCGAGACATTGCGCCGGAAACACTTCCCAAAAAGCACATGACCCTACGTCCCATGCGGCAATTTCACGGCAAGAGGCCACATCCGTTGACCTTTCCGCATAATTTCACTAAGGGACCACAAAGGGTTGAGAGCGCAACGACGTCAGGCCATCCGGGCCGGACCCTTCATCCATACGCGCGGGCCAAGGTTTGAGTGTCCGCAATCACACGGACACGCATGACAAAATTCTCTGATCTCGATCTCAGTCCCAAGGTTCTCAAGGCCATCGAAGAGGCCGGCTATACGACGCCGACCCCCATTCAGGCCGGTGCCATCCCCCACGCCCTCGAAGGCAAGGATGTGCTCGGAATCGCCCAGACGGGCACAGGCAAGACCGCCTCTTTCACCCTTCCGATGATCCACAAGCTCGCCCGGGGCCGCGCACGCGCCCGGATGCCGCGCTCGCTGGTTCTGTGCCCCACCCGCGAACTCGCGGCGCAGGTGGCGGAAAACTTCGACACCTACTCCAAGCACGTCAAGCTGACCAAGGCCCTGCTGATCGGCGGCGTCTCGTTCAAGGAACAGGACGTGCTGATCGACAAGGGCGTCGACGTCCTGATCGCCACGCCGGGCCGCCTGCTCGACCATTTCGAGCGCGGCAAGCTGCTGCTGACGGGCATCGAGATCATGGTGGTGGACGAGGCCGACCGGATGCTCGACATGGGCTTCATCCCGGATATCGAGCGGATCTTCTCGCTCACGCCGTTCACCCGCCAGACGCTGTTCTTCTCCGCCACCATGGCGCCGGAGATCGAGCGCATCACCAACACCTTCCTCTCCGCGCCCGCGCGGATCGAGGTGGCCCGTCAGGCCACCGCGTCGGAAACGATCACCCAGGGCGCCGTGGTCTTCACCCCGTCCCGCCGTGACCGTGAGGGCAGCGAAAAGCGCGCCGTTCTGCGCGCGCTGATCGACGCAGAGGGCGAGGCCTGCTCCAACGCGATCATCTTCTGCAACCGCAAGGTCGATGTGGATATCGTTGCGAAATCGCTGAAGAAATACGGCTACAACGCCTCCCCGATCCACGGCGACCTCGACCAGTCGCAGCGCACGCGCACGCTGGACGGGTTCCGTGACGGGTCCGTCCGCCTGCTGATCGCCTCCGATGTGGCGGCCCGCGGTCTGGACATTCCGGCGGTGACCCACGTCTTCAACTTCGACGTGCCCAGCCATGCCGAGGATTACGTGCACCGCATCGGCCGCACGGGCCGCGCCGGACGCTCCGGCAAGGCCTACACGATCTGCGTGCCGCGGGACGAGAAGTACTTCGATGCCGTCGAGAAGCTCCTCCAGAAGGAGATCCCGCGCCTCGAGAACCCGCTGAAATCGGAGGCCCCGGCAGCGGCCGAGCCGCGCTCCGACAGCCGCAAGGACAGCAAGCCCGCGGAAGAGAAGGAAACCCGCAGCTCGTCGAGCCGCTCGCGGTCTTCTTCTTCCTCCTCGTCGTCTTCTTCCTCGTCTTCGTCCAACCGGTCGCCTTCCTCTTCGTCCAGCCGCTCCGGCAGCAGCTCGAAGAACAGCCGGTCGTCTTCTTCGCGGTCCGACCGCAACGACCGCAAGGAAAGCAACATGATCGGCATGGGCGAGCACATGCCGGAGTTCATCGCGCTCAGCTTCGACGAGCGCCGCGCGGGCTGACGCCAAGGCACACTGACATGAAAAAGGCCGGCCCCGAGGGACCGGCCTTTCCTGTTTCCGAGGGCGATTATCCGAGCGTCGCCGTCATGGTGATCTCGCAGTCCAGCAGCTTCGAGATCGGGCAGTTGGCTTTCGCCGTCTCTGCCGCCTTCATGAAATCCTCCTCGGACGCGCCGGGCACCTTCGCCGCGACGGTCAGGTGGGACTTCTTGACGGCAAACCCGTCGCCTTCCTTGTCCATGTAGATCTTCGCGGTGGTCGAAATCTCGTCGGGGACAAGGTCGCTCTGACCGAGGATCATCGACAACGCCATGGAAAAGCAGCTGGCGTGCGCGGCCCCGATCAGTTCTTCCGGGTTGGTACCTGGCTTGTCTTCGAACCGGGTGTTGAACCCGTAGGGCTGATCCTTCAGCGCGGCGGATTCGGTGGACACGGTGCCCTTCCCGGTCTTGAGGTCACCCATCCATTTTGCGGAACCGGCTTTCTCGATCATGTAAATCTCCTGTCTTCTGTCTGTCGGCGCGCCTTCAGGGCACACCTCATGGCGCCCGACGGGGCGCATCGAAGACCCAACGACCCGGAGCACATCCGGTTCCTTAAACCGATCCTTAACCCGGCAGGTGAGATGGTGCGGCCGTACAAGTTGTGAATCGGCAGGGCGATGCAAGCCAATGCGACCTTTCGGATGAGTGAACGCCGTTCCCCCCGCGTTTCGATCGACCTGCGTGTCATCGCCATACAGGACGGGCTTGAAATACCGGGAAAGGTCCTGAACCTCTCCGGTGGCGGCGTGCAGATGGCACTCGACCCGATTTCCTCCGCAGCCATGCGCAGCGGTCCGCTGGAGCTCGAGATTGCGGGCATCGGGCGATATCCGTCGCGGATCGTCTGGAAGGCCGTCAACAGCCTCGGTGCCGAGTTCCTGATCAGCGACAGCATGCGCCAGCTGGTAGAGCATCGCATCGCCGCCCTTGGTCGGAGCATGAAGGAACCGACCGGCCGCAGCACGGAGCCGCCCCTGCAAATCCTGGAGGAGGTCGAGGCGCC
Organism: Sagittula sp.; assembly: GCF_052825245.1. Lineage (NCBI taxonomy): Bacteria > Pseudomonadati > Pseudomonadota > Alphaproteobacteria > Rhodobacterales > Roseobacteraceae > Sagittula > Sagittula sp. Next base: position 44,822 of record NZ_JBRBWD010000026.1, on the reverse strand, counting down.
AGAGCTGCCGTCACCCTCGTCAGAGGCGCCGGCCCCCGCCAGCACGCTGCGGATCGTGGAAACGGACCAGTTCACCGATCTGCGCCGCAGCCCGCGGATCAAGGTCAACCTGGGCGCGCGCTGTTTCCAGGGGGGGTACGACATCCCCTGCCAGATCCTCGACATCTCCGAAGGCGGCGCGCGGATGCGGTTCGATTCCATCGGGATCGCGGGCGTCCGCGACGACACCCTGAACCTGCAGATCCCCGGCTACGGCCAGTATCACGCCGATTTCCGCTGGCGGCAGGGCTCCGACGCCGGGGCGGAGTTCCGGCTGACCGACCGCCAGAGGGAGCACCTCTCCAACCGCATCCGCACCGCCCTTCGGGACGGCGCCGTAAGCGCCTGACTCAGGACAGGCGGCTGACGACGACCGTGACCTCGGGCTTCTTGCCGATCTCGTTCTGGCAGGTCTGGCGCACCACGCGGCGCAGCCCCTCTTCCAGCTTGTCGTCGTCGGTCAGGGTCTTGTCCCCGGCCCGGCCCACGAACTGGCCGAGGTCGGCCTCCAGAATGTCCACCAGCGGCACGTGGCTGCGGCCGATCTCGGCCAGCCCCATGAGGTCGCACCACGGATCGCCCAGCGGTTCGTCCTCTTCGTCGAGGATCATCGTCACCACCACGTGGCCGTTCAGCGCCATGCGGATACGGTCGCGCACGATGCCGTCCAGCGCGCCGATCTGCACCGTACCGTCAAGGTAGGTGCGCCCGGTCTCGATAAACTCTGCCACCTTGGGCTCGTTGCCCGTCAGGTCGATCATCATGCCGTTGACGGCCAGGACCCCCTGCCGCCGCCGCTCCGTCGCCAGCTTGACGTGCTCCCGAAGGTGCCGGTGCTCACCGTGCATGGGCACAACGATCTGCGGCTGCACGATGTCCTGCACGGTTTCCAGGTCGGGGCGGTTGGCATGGCCCGACACGTGGTAGTCGCCCATCGAGTCGTCGACCACGTCCACGCCCTTCTCCGACAACTGGTTCATGATGCGGATCACGTCCCGCTCGTTGCCGGGAATGGTCTTGGAGGAGAACAGGAAGAGGTCGCCCTCCTTCAGCTCGATCCCGTTGAACTTGCCCCGGGACAGCTGGGCCGAGGCCGCGCGCCGCTCCCCCTGCGAACCGGTGGCGAGGATCATCAGGTTCTCACGCGGCAGTTGCGCGGCATCCTCCGGGCTGACCACGCTCGGGAACCGCGTCAGCACGCCCGTCTCAACCGCGGCCTCGACCATGCGGCGCATCGCGCGGCCCATCAGGCAGATCGACCGCCCGGCCCGTTCACCCGCTTCGGCCAGCGTCTTCACCCGTGCCACGTTGGAGGCGAAGGTCGTCGCCACCACCATGTGCCTGGCCTCGCTCACCAGCTTCTCGACCGCGGGGCCGACGATGACCTCCGACCGGCCGGGATGGCGGTTGAACACGTTGGTGCTGTCGCAAACCAGCGCCTTCACCCCGCCCTTCGACACCTCGGCCCACAGTTCCGGGTCCCACGGCTCGCCTACCAGCGGCTGCGTGTCCAGCTTGAAGTCGCCGGTGTGCAGCACCCGGCCCGCCGGGCTGTCGATCACAAGACCGCTGCTTTCGGGGATGGAGTGCGAGATCGGCAGGAACCCCACGGTGAACGGCCCCACCGTCACGGTTTCCGGCCAGGCGGAGCAGGTCCGCACCGACTTCCCCTCCACCCCGTATTCCGCGAGTTTCTGACGGGCAAGGTTCGCGGTGAAGGCCCGCGCGTAGATCGGCACCGACAGGTCGCCGAAGGTATGCCCCACCGCGCCCACGTGATCCTCGTGCGCGTGGGTGATGAACATCGCCTCGATGCGGTTCTTGTTCTCTTTCAGCCAGGTAATGTCCGGCAGGATCAGGTCGACGCCCGGCGTGCCGTCCATGTCCGGAAAGGTCACGCCCATGTCGACGACGATCAGCCGCTCGGCCCCCGGTTTGCCGTACCCGTAGACGTAGCAGTTCATGCCGATCTCGCCGGCGCCCCCAAGCGGGAGATAGATCAATCGCGCGTCGCTCATGCCTTGGCCTCTTCAATTCGTTTGCCACGGCTACTCTGCATGAGCACGGGCCTTGTTATGTGTGTAGATCACGGTAAGTCCGTGCATTGTCAGGAATTCATCGTAGGCGTCAAATAGCGGCACCGACTGCTGGAACAAGGGCGCCAGCCCGCCGGTTGCCACGATGCGCATGGGGCGGTCGCGCTCGGCCTTGATACGGTCGCAGATCTCCCGCACGAGCCCCACGTACCCCCAGAACACGCCGGACTGCATGCACGCAACCGTATTCGTGCCGATCACCGACTGCGGGCGGGAAATGTCGACGTGCGGCAGCGCCGCCGCTGCCTGGTGCAGGGCCTCGAGACTGAGGTTCACGCCCGGTGCAATCACACCGCCGATATAGGCGCCGTCGCTGGCCACCACGTCGAAGGTGGTGGCCGTGCCGAAGTCCACGATCACCAGGTCTCCGCCGAACTTGTCGAAGCCCGCCACCGTGTTCACCAGCCGGTCCGGACCGACCGCGGTGCCGGGATCGACCCGCACGTCGACGGGCAGGCTGCACTCCGGCCGCCCCACCACGATGGGCCGCGTCTTGAAGTACCGGTCCGACAGCACCCGCAGGTTGAAGACGACCCGCGGCACCGTGGAAGAGATGATGACATCGGTGATCTCGGCCTTGATGCCCTGGAATTCCATCAGCGTCGACAGCCAGACATAGTACTGGTCGGCCGTCCGCTGATGCTCGGTCGAGGTGCGCCATGTCGCGATGAAGACCTCGCCATCCCAGATCGAGAACACGGTGTTGGTGTTGCCGCAGTCTATGGCAAGCAGCATGAGGCGTGACCTTTCAGAAGAAGACGTCCGCGGCCGCGATCGCAGTCCGGCCCTGCGGCGTGTCTAGAACAAGTTGCCCGCGGGCGTCCACCGTCTCGAAGACGCCGGTGACGGTGCGGGTTCCGGTGCGCGCGGTGATCGTCTCGCCCACGCGTGCCGCCCGCGCCAGCCAGGCCTCCCGGATCGGCGCAAAGCCGTAGGTGACAAAGGCATGTTCCCGCACGGCCCAGGCTTCGGCCAACGCATCCAGCATCCGTTCAGGCGTCACCCGGACCCCGGTTTCGGACAGCAGCGACACCGGCGGCACCGCCCCCTCCTCCACCTGCTGCGCGCCGGGCGCGGCGATCAGGTTAACGCCGATCCCCACAGCCAGGCCGCCGCCCGGCAGCCCCTCCAGCAGGATGCCCGCCACCTTGCCGCCGTTGAGCAGCACGTCGTTCGGCCACTTGAGCGCCAGGGCCGCCTCCGCACCCGTCAGGGCCGCAAAGGCATCGAACAGCGCGAGCGAGGCCACGAACGACCGCAGCGCCACCACATCCGGCGTCTCCTGCGGGCGCATCACCAGCGTGCCGGCAAAGTTCCCCTCCGGCGCCACCCAGGCCCGCCCGCGGCGCCCGCGCGCGGCGGTCTGGCGCAGGGCGCAGATCCACTCCGGCCCGGCCAGCCCCGACACGACCCGCGCCGCCTCGGCGTTGGTGCTGTCGACCTCTGCCAGCACCCGCCGCCCGTAGCCCTCAGGCCAGCCCATGCGCCCTGCCCTTCATCTTGGTCCAAATACCTTGGGGTCCGGGGGGAACCCCCGGCGTGCCGCAGGCACGAAAAAGCGACGCGCCCGCAAAGGGGCGCGTCGCCGCATGAAAACAGCCGGTCAAGATCAGTTGACCAGGGCGACCGCTGCCGCCTGCGCCGAGTCCTGCACATCCACCGTCAGGCCCAGCGGGTTGAAGACCGCCAGCACGATGATGATCGCAGACAGCGCCAGGAAACCCGACAGCAGCGGCGAGGACGACGTGTCGAGCGCGTCCTCCCGGTCTTCGCCGAAGTACATGTAGAACACGATCCGCAGGTAGTAGTAGGCCCCGATGACCGAGGCGACCACGCCCGCGACCGCCAGCCAGACCATGTCCGCCTCGACCGCGGCCATCAGCACGCCGTACTTGGCGAAGAAGCCCAGCAGCGGCGGCACGCCCGCCAGCGAGAACAGCAGCACCAGCATGGCCAGCGCACGGCCCGGTTCCTTCTTCGAATACATGCCGAGCGACTCGATGTCCGTCACCGGCTGGCCGTCGCGCTCCATCGACAGGATGAAGGCGAAGGTGCCGACGTTCATCGTCACGTAAATGGCCATGTAGATCAGCATGTTCTGCACGCCGACCTCGGACCCGGCGGCAAGGCCGATCAGGGCATAGCCCATGTGGGCGATCGACGAATAGGCCATCAGGCGCTTGATGTCCTTCTGCCCGATGGCCGCAAAGGAGCCGAGGAACATCGACAGCACCGCCAGCAGCGCGATCACCTGCCCCCAGTCCGCCGTGGCGTTGCCGAAGGCGTCGAACATCACGCGGGCGAACAGGCCCATCGCCGCAACCTTGGGTGCGGTGGCGAAGAAGGCCGTCACCGGGGTCGGAGAGCCCTGGTACACGTCCGGCGTCCACATATGGAACGGCACGGCCGAGACCTTGAACGCCATGCCCGAGATCATCAGCACCAGACCCAGCAGCAGGCCGATGGAGACATGCCCCTCTTCCGCCGTCTGGATGATGCCGGAGAACAGCGTGGTGCCCGCGTAGCCGTAGACCAGCGACGCGCCGTAAAGCAGCAGGCCGGAGGACAGCGCGCCCAGCACGAAGTACTTCAGACCCGCTTCGGTCGACTTCACGCTGTCACGGCGCAGCGACGCGACGACGTACAGCGACAGCGACTGCAGCTCGAGGCCCATGTAAAGCGACATCAGGTCGCCCGCCGACACCATGACCATCATGCCGACCACGGCCAGCGAGACCAGCACCGGGTACTCGAACCGCAGCAGGCCGCGACGCGCCATGTAGCCTTCGCTCATCAGCAGCACCGCCGCCGCGGAGATGAGGATCAGCACCTTCGAGAAGCGCGAGAAGCCGTCCGACTGGAACATGCCGCCGAATGCGCTCTGTGCGCCCTCGCCCGTCGTTCCGATCCAGAAGGCCAGAACCACGAACAGCGCCGCGGTCGCCCATGTGAGCGCCGGGGCGAGGTCGTCCTTCGCGGTGTAGACCGCGCCGACCAGTGCCACCATCGCGTAGACCGACAGGATGATCTCCGGCAGGATGATGTTCAGATCTGCTGACATCTGTCGCCCCCTTAGTGTTCAGATTCGGCCACTTGGGTGGCGTCGCCACCCCGGCCCGCGCTTTCCAGCGCCATGTCATATTTCGAGACGAGTGCCTCCACCGACGGTCCGATCCGGTCGAGGATCGGTGCGGGGTAGACCCCCATCCAGATGGTCATGACGACGAGCGGCGCGAAGATCGCCTTTTCCCGTGCGGTCATGTCCTTGATGGTCTTCAGGCTTTCCTTGATGAGGTCGCCCATCACCACGCGGCGGTAAAGCCACAGCGCATAGGCCGCCGACAGGATCACGCCGGTCGCGGCACCCGCCGCCACCCAGGTGTTGACCTGGAAGATCCCCGCCAGCGTCAGGAATTCGCCGATGAACCCGGAGGTGCCCGGCAGGCCGACGTTGGCCATGGTGAACAGCATGAAGATCAGCGCGTAGGCCGGCATGCGGTTCACGAGGCCGCCGTAGGCGTCGATCTCTCGCGTGTGCATCCGGTCGTAGATCACGCCGACACAGAGGAAGAGCGCGCCGGAGATGAACCCGTGAGAGATCATCTGGAAGATCGCCCCGTCCACGCCCTGCTGGTTCGCCGCGAAGATCCCCATCGTGACGTAACCCATGTGCGCGACGGACGAATAGGCGATCAGCTTCTTCATGTCCTCCTGCACCAGCGCCACGAGCGAGGTGTAGATGATCGCGATCACCGACAGCGTGAAGACGAAGTTCGCCATCACGTCCGAGCCCACCGGGAACATCGGCAGCGAGAAACGCAGGAAGCCGTAGCCGCCCATCTTCAGCAGGATCGCCGCCAGCACCACGGAGCCCGCGGTCGGCGCCTGAACGTGCGCTTCTGGCAGCCAGGTGTGCACCGGCCACATCGGCATCTTCACCGCGAAGGAGGCGAAGAAGGCGATGAACAGCATGGTCTGCAGGCCGCCCACCACCGGGATGCCCAGGACCGAGAACTCCTCGGACGCGAACTGGTGGGTCAGCAGCGACACGTCGCAGCCCCCGATGCAGGTCGTGCCCGCGTCGGCATACATCGCGACCATGGCCACCAGCATCAGCACGGAGCCGAGGAAGGTGTAGAGGAAGAACTTGAACGATGCGTAGATGCGGTCCTTGCCGCCCCAGATGCCGATGATCAGGAACATCGGAATCAGGCCTGCCTCGAAGAAGACGTAGAACAGGACCAGGTCCAGCGCCATGAACACACCCAGCATGAGCGTCTCCAGCATCAGGAAGGCGATCATGTATTCGGTCACGCGGTGCTTCACGTCCCACGAGGCCCAGATCACCAGCGGCATCATGAAGGTCGTCAGCATGACGAACAGGACAGAGATCCCGTCGACGCCCATCCGGTAGCTGAGGCCCATCAGCCACTCGCCCTCTTCCACCATCTGGAAGCCGGTGTTCGACGCGTCGAACTGCGCGAGGATGAACAGGGATATGATGAAGGTCGCCGTCGTGGCGATCAGCGCAAGGTACTTCGCATTGCGCTGAGCCGCCGCATCGCTGCCGCGCAGGAAGACCGCAAGGATCAGGGCCGCCAGCGCAGGCAGGAAGGTGACGATGGAAAGAAGGTTGGCCATTACTGCGCCCCTCCGGAGATGGTCATCCACGTGATCAGGACCGCGATCCCGATCACCATGGCGAAGGCATAGGTGAAGATGTAACCGGACTGCGCCCGACCGGCGAGACGGGTGACCCAGGGCACGATGCCCATGGCCAGACCGTTGATCCCGCCCTTGATGATGGCCTCGTCACCACCCTTCCACAGGATGCGGCCCAGCTTTTTCGAGGGCTGCACGAAGAGGAAGTCGTAGATCTCGTCGAAGTACCACTTGTTCAGCAGGAAGAGGTACAGCGGACGCTGGTTCTCTGCCAGCTGCTTCGGCATCGCCGGGTTGACGATGTAGAACCAGTAGGACACCGCGAAACCGATCAGCATGGCGATAAAGGGGCTGACCTTGACCCAGACCGGCGCATGGTGCGCGTCGTCCATGACGGTGTTGTCCGCGGCCATGAAGATCGCGCCCTGCGGCGCCATGCCGGCAGACCCGTGGTCCCCCTCGGCGGCATGGGCTGCATCGCCCTCGCCGTCCGCTGCGGCCACGTCTTCGCCGTTAGCCTCGTCCGAAACTGCGTCGCCCGTCGTTTCGGTGTCGGCGGCAACGGCCTCGTCCGCGCTGGCTTCTTCGTTCACCGCGTCCGCGGCGCCCTGAAGATCGGCCACGTCCTCCGCATGCGCGGCGTCGCCCTCAGCCACCTCTTCATGGTGCGCCGGGATGCCGAAGAAGGCGTTGACCCGGGCGTGGTCACCGAAGAACGATCCGTACCAGACCATGCCGGAGAAGATCGCGCCAAGTGCCAGCACCCCCAGCGGGATCAGCATGACCTTCGGGCTTTCGTGCGCGTGCTCATGCGTGTGCTTGTTGCCGCGCGGCTTGCCGAAGAAGGTCAGGAAGATCAGGCGCCACGAGTAGAACGACGTGAACAGCGCCGCGACGACCAGCATCCAGAAGGCGTAACCGCCGGCGGTGCCCGCCCATGCGCTCTCGATCACCGCGTCCTTCGACAGGAAGCCAGCAAAACCGATATGGGTCAGAGGAATGCCGACGCCGGTGATGGCCAGCGTGCCGATCATCATCGCCCAGAAGGTGTAGGGCAGCTTCTTCCGCAGACCGCCATAGTTCCGCATGTCCTGCTCGTGGTGCATGCCGTGGATCACGGAGCCCGCGCCGAGGAAGAGCATCGCCTTGAAGAAGGCGTGCGTGAACAGGTGGAACATCGCGACGGAATAGACGCCAACGCCCGCTGCCACGAACATGTAGCCCAGCTGCGAACAGGTCGAATAGGCGATCACGCGCTTGATGTCGTTCTGCACGAGACCCACGGTCGCCGCGAAGAAGGCAGTCGAGGCACCCAGGAAGGTGACAAAGGCCATCGCGTGCGGCGCGTATTCCATCAGCGGCGACATGCGGCAGACAAGGAAAACGCCCGCGGTCACCATGGTCGCGGCGTGGATCAGCGCCGACACAGGGGTCGGGCCTTCCATCGCGTCCGGCAGCCAGGTGTGCAGGAACAGCTGTGCCGATTTGCCCATCGCACCGATGAACAGCAGGAAGGCCGCAACTTCTGCCGCGTTCCACGTCCCCCAGAGGAAGGTGAGCTGCGTCTCGGCCAGCGTCGGTGCGGCGGCAAAGATGTCGTCGAAGCGCACGGAATCCGTCAGGAAGAACAGCGCGAAGATGCCCAATGCAAAGCCGAAGTCGCCGACCCGGTTGACCACGAAGGCCTTGATGGCGGCGGCGTTGGCGGACGGCTTGCGATAGTAGAAGCCGATCAGCAGGTAGGAGGCGACACCCACGCCTTCCCAGCCGAAGAACATCTGAACGAGGTTGTCGGAGGTCACCAGCATCAGCATGGCGAAGGTGAAGAACGACAGGTACGCGAAGAAGCGCGGCTTGTAGCTTTCCTCGCCCTCGCGGAAGTTCTCGTCGTGCGCCATGTAACCGAAGGAATACAGGTGCACGAGCGACGAGACGGTAGTGACGACGATCAGCATGATCGAGGTCAGCCGGTCCAGCCGGATCGACCAGTCGGTCGACAGCGTGCCGCTTTCGATCCAGCGCAGGATCTGGACGTGCTCGGTCTCCGGCCCGTGGGTCAGGAAGGTGATCCACGAGAAGAAGCAGGCCAGGAACAGCAGGCCCGTGGTGATCCACTGGGCGCCACGGATGCCGATGAATTTCCAGCCGAAGCCCGCGATGAGAGCGCCCGCGAGGGGCGCAAACAGGATGATGCTCTCCATGGGCTCAGCCTTTCATGACGTTGACGTCTTCCACGGCGATGGTGCCGCGGTTTCGGAAGAAGCAGACGAGGATCGCAAGGCCGATGGCCGCTTCGGCGGCGGCGACGGTCAGCACGAACAGCGTGAACACCTGACCGGCGAGGTCGCCGAGATGCGTCGAGAAGGCCACGAGATTGATGTTCACCGCCAGCAGCATCAGTTCGATGCTCATCAGCAGGATGATCACGTTCTTGCGGTTCAGGAAGAGCCCGAAGATGCCGATCACAAACAGCACTGCGGCCACTGTCAGGTAGTGTTCCAATCCGATCATACGTGTCCCTCCGGGTGGCTTGCCCGATTTGTCGTCTTGTCTGTGGCACCCCGGAAGCGGCCCGGGGGCTCTGTTCTGTCAGGTTCCGGGCGGGCCCGGCACCACGTCCCGGGCATGTCCCGGAACCTCGATCGTCTCGCCGCCCTCGGGCGGCAGCCCCGGCAATGCGCCGGGCGGGGACGGGACCTGCCCGGCCCCGGTCAGCCCAAAGGGCCGACCTTCCGTTTCATCAGGCGCAGCCGGACAAGCTTGTCCTCGGCCCAGACCTGCATGCGCGCGGGCAGCAGCAGCACGAGCTTGCTCAGCACCCATGCGCCCGCAACGATCTTCAAGGCCCAGAAACCGGCGTAAAGCACCAGCCCCGCGGGCGAGAAGAGAAGATCCCAGAATGCGCTCACAGCCCCTGCCCCGGTCTCACGTCCCGCAGCTCCATCGCCTTGGCGGGATCGCGGTACATCTGTGCCAGCACGTCCTGGCGTTTGACATCCTGGCGGTGGCGCAGCGTCAGAACGATGGCCCCGATCATCGCAACCAGCAGGATCAGACCCGCCAGCTGGAACAGCAGGAAGTACTTGTCATAGAGGATCATGCCGAGCGCGGCGGTGTTCTCCACCCCTTCGGGCGCCGGTGCCGACAGCTGGCCCGCGGCCAGGTCGGAGGCTTCCCAGACGCCAAACGCCATGGCCAGCTGCATCAGGATCACGAGGCCGATCAGCAGCGCCAGCGGCATGTAGCGCGCCATCTCCGCCTTCAGTTCGGCAAAGTCGACGTCCAGCATCATCACCACGAAGAGGAACAGCACCGCGACGGCGCCGACGTAGACGATGACCAGCAGCATGGCGACGAATTCCGCCCCCATCAGCACGAAGAACCCGGCCGCGGAGAGGAAGGCGAGGATCAGCCAGAGCACGGAGTGCACCGGGTTGCGGCTGACGACCGTGAAGAGCCCCCCGGCGATCACGCCAAGTGCAAAGAGGTAGAAGGCAAAAGCCATCATGTCTCGTCATCCTTCTTGTCGGCCATGACCGCCCGCGACAGTTCGAGCGCGCGGTTCATGGCGGGAATACCTGCGAACATCGACATATGCGTGATCGTGTCGACGATTTCTTCCTTGGTGGCGCCCGCCTCGATGGCGTGGCGCACGGTCATGCGCAAGGGCGTCTCCGCCTGCGCGCCCTGCATCACCAGACCCGAGAGCGTCAGCAGCAGGCGCGTCTTGGCATCGAGCCCCTCTTTCGAGAACCCCTTGCCGAACCACATCTCCATCGCGTCCTTCGGCATGGTCGGCCACATGGCTTCGAATGCCTTGGGGTCGAAGCTCGACAGCGCCGGGTTCATGCTGGTCACCATGTCCTGCGCGAACTTCTGGCTCTGCTCCATCATCAGCTCGAACGGCGTCTTGGTGGTCATGCTCGGCTCCCCTTGCAGGATGTGACGGGACACCGCAGGACGCGGGCCGGGATATGGACGGCGGGGCGGTTCATCGGTACGGCGCGTCCAACTCCAGGTTGCGGGCGATCTCCGCTTCCCAGCGGTCGCCGTTCGCCAGCAGCTTGGCCTTGTCGTAGAACAGCTCTTCGCGGGTCTCGGTCGAGAACTCGAAGTTCGGCCCCTCGACGATCGCATCCACCGGGCAGGCTTCCTGGCAGAAACCGCAGTAGATGCACTTCGTCATGTCGATGTCGTAGCGGGTCGTCCGGCGCGAGCCGTCGTCGCGCGGCTCCGCGTCGATGGTAATGGCCTGTGCCGGGCAGATCGCCTCGCACAGCTTGCAAGCGATGCAGCGTTCCTCGCCGTTGGGATACCGGCGCAGGGCGTGCTCGCCGCGGAAACGCGGGCTCAGAGGGCCCTTCTCGTGCGGGTAGTTGACGGTGGCCTTGGGGGCGAAGAAGTACTTCATCCCCAGCTGGAACCCCTTCATGAAGTCCGCGAGCAGAAAGTACTTCGCGGCCCGTCCGTAGTCGATGGCTGCCATGTCTACGCGCTCTCCTCTTTGACGGCTTCGCGGGCTGCTTCCAGCCGCTCGGCCTGCTCGGCGTCCATCACGGGATCGCCGAATTCATCGTAATCGCCAACCCGCTCGTTTCCGGTGCGGCCGGTGGCGGAAACCTCTTCCGCCACGGCGGCCGCAACGGCGGCGGGCGCGGGCTTTGACTTCACCTCCGCATCCTCCATGGCCTGCACATCGGCGGCCCAGCGGAAGACGGCGGCGGCGATCTCGTTGGCCTGCGGCAGGAGGTTGCCCTCCGCATCGGTGTCCGGCAGGCCGCAATCGCGGACGACAAAATCGCCCAAGGCGATCATGTCGATGTACTTGGCGTCGAGGATGGCTTTCTTCAGGTCGGTCATCAGGTTTCTCCCGTGAACAGACGGGCGCACGTCATGCGCACCCCTGCCCCGACCCTACCATCGGGGCGCGACACCACGCCCCGAACGCCAGGAAGCATTTCCGAAACAGTCTGTTTCGACCTCTGCTTCACCATCAGCCTCCGACTGCCCAACGGGTGTAGAAGCCCCAGAACCACTCGAACTTTGCCGCGAAGGCCACGAACACGACCCATGCCAGCGACATCGGCAGGAAGACCTTCCAGCCCAGGCGCATCAGCTGGTCGTAGCGGTAACGCGGGGTGATCGCCTTCACCAGCGAGAAGATGAAGAAGACGAACAGCATCTTGATGCACATCCAGAAGATGCCATCCGGCAGGAATTCGACCGGGGACAGCCAGCCGCCGAGGAACAGCAGCGACACCAGCGCGCACATCAGCACGACCGCCGTCAGTTCGCCGATCATGAATAGCAGGAACGGCGTGGAGGAGTATTCCACCTGGTAGCCAGCCACCAGTTCGGATTCCGCTTCCGGCAGGTCGAACGGCGGGCGGTTGGTTTCCGCAAGAGCCGAGATGAAGAACAGGAACATCATCGGGAAGTGCGGGATCCAGTACCACGACAGGATGCCCATGCCGTCCTGCGCCTCGACGATGCTGCCGAAGTTCAGCGACCCCGAAGAGATCACGACACCGATGATGATGAGGCCGATCGAAACCTCGTAGGAAATCATCTGCGCGGCGGACCGCAGCGAGCCGAGGAACGGGTACTTCGAGTTGGACGCCCAGCCCCCCATGATCACGCCGTACACTTCCAGCGAGGAGACCGCGAAAACGTAAAGAATGGCCACGTTTATGTCGGAGACCACCCAGCCGTCGCCGAAGGGAATCACCGCCCATGCGATGAAGGCCATGACAAGGCTGACCATCGGCGCGAGGAAGAACACGAAGCGGTCGGCACCCGCGGGCACGACGACTTCTTTCACGATGTATTTCAGGAAGTCGGCAAAGGACTGCAGCAGGCCGAAGATGCCCACGACGTTCGGCCCCCGGCGCATCTGCACGGCGGCCCAGATCTTGCGGTCGCCCCACATCAGGAAGGCGAGGCTCACCAGAAGCGGCACCAGAAGCGCGAGGATCGTGAAGACGATCCAGATCGCGATACCCCAGGGATTGTCGGAGAAGAATTCAGCCATCAGGTCCTCACACCATCGGTATTCCGTTCTCGGCGCAGGCCAGCGCGGTGACCTCGGCGTCGATCGTTCGTGATCCGCGGGGCAGAGCCGGCGAGATGGTGTAAACCGCATCCCCGCGCCAGAGGCCACCCTCTTCGTCCACATTCGTGCGCAAATGCCGCGCGAATCCGTACCCCCGGATCAGCGCGTATTGCGCGGCGGCACATTCGGCGTAGGCCTCCACGTCGATCTGGTTGCGCGCCCCACGCATGGAAACGTGGAAATTCACCAGATCACCATCCAGCAGCCGCGTCTCGACACCCTCGTAAGACGGGGTGAACGGCCCCTTTGCCGCCGCCGGAGTGTCGCATCCGGTGGTGGCAGCGCAGGCGAGCGAGGCTATCACCCAGCCCACCCTCACTTATTCCGCCGCCATCGGCGCCTGGGAGCGCAGTTTCGAGTTCTTGGACAGTTCCGCCATGACCTCCGACGCGCGCGCGATCGGGTTGGTCAGCCAGTGGTCCTTCACCGGGTAGCGGAAGTCCGCATCCCCCATGTCAGCGGCCTCCAGCGGCGTCCATTCGTTTTCCGGCACCTCGTCGATGCGGGCAAGGTGCGGCACCTCCGCGACCAGCGCCTGGCGGAGCTGCGCGATGGAGTTCCACGGCTGCGTCGCGCCGATCTCGGCGGACAGAGCGCGCAAGATCGCCCAGTTTTCCTTGGCCTCGCCCGGTGCGAACCCGGCGCGCAGCGCCAGTTGCGGGCGGCCCTCGGTGTTCACGAACAGGCCCTGCTCTTCGGTGTAGGCGGCGGCAGGCAGAATCACGTCGGCACGATGCGCGCCACGGTCCCCGTGCGAGCCCTGGTAGATCACGAAGGCGCCTTCGCCGATCTCCACCTCATCCGCGCCGAGGTTGTAGATCACGTCTGCTTCGCTGACCGCGTCCATGCCACGCTCGTTCGTGGCGTTCACGTCCATCGCGCCCACGCGACCCGCGGCCGTGTGCAGCACCATGAACTTCGCCGAACCGGCGGCGGCGGTCTGCATGGCGGTTCCCAGAACGGCGGCGCCGTCGGCCTCGTTCAGTGCGCCCTGACCGATGATCACCACACCGGCGACGCCCTCCTTGTCGGAGTGGTCCATCTTCGACAGCTTGGCCAGCGCCTCGCGGCCGGTGCCGAGTTCCTGCACCGGGAAGGTCAGGTCGACCGGCGCACCGATCCGCGCGACCTTTGCTCCGGCGGCCCATGCCTTGCGGATGCGGGCATTCAGGACCGGCGCTTCGTCACGAGGGTTGGTGCCGATCAGCAGGATCATCTCAGCGCTGTCGATATCCTCGATGGCAGCCGTGCCGACATAGCCCGAACGGTTGCCCGCCGGCAGCTTCGCGCCATCGGTGCGGCATTCGACGACACCGCCCTGCCCCTCGACCAGCTGCTTGAGGCTGTAGGCCGCTTCGACCGGGGCCAGATCGCCGACGATACCGGCAAGCTTCGAGGCGCCCTTGATCGCCGTGGCGGCGGCGGCCAGCGCCTCCGGCCAGGTGGCGGGCTTCAGCTTGCCGTCCTTGCGCACGTAGGGCCGGTCCAGCCGCTGGCGGCGCAGGCCGTCCCAGACAAAACGCGTCTTGTCGGCAATCCATTCCTCGTTCACGCCGTCATGGTTGCGCGGCAGGATGCGCATCACTTCGCGGCCCTTGGTGTCCACGCGGATGCTGGACCCCAGCGCGTCCATCACGTCGATGGTCTCCGTCTTGGTCAGCTCCCACGGGCGGGCGGTGAAGGCGTAGGGCTTCGACACCAGAGCGCCCACCGGGCACAGGTCGATGATGTTGCCCTGCAGGTTCGAATCGAGGGTCGAGTTCAGGTAGGAGGTGATCTCCGCATCCTCGCCCCGGCCGGTCTGGCCCATCTGGGTGATGCCTGCCACCTCGGTGGTGAAGCGCACGCAGCGGGTGCACGAGATGCAGCGCGTCATGTGCGTCTCGACCAGCGGCCCGAGGTCGAGGTCGGTCGAAGCGCGCTTCGCCTCGCGGAAGCGGGAGAAGTCGACGCCATAGGCCATCGCCTGGTCCTGCAGGTCGCATTCGCCGCCCTGGTCGCAGATCGGGCAGTCGAGCGGGTGGTTGATGAGCAGGAACTCCATCACCCCCTCGCGGGCCTTCTTCACCATGGGCGAGTTGGTCTTGATCTCCGGCGGTTCGCCATTGCGGCCCGGACGCATGTCGCGGACCTGCATCGCGCAGGACGCGGCGGGCTTCGGCGGGCCGCCCACAACCTCGACAAGGCACATCCGGCAGTTCCCGGCAATCGACAGACGCTCGTGGTAACAGAAGCGCGGCACCTCGATGCCGGCCTCCTCACAGGCCTGGATCAGGGTCATAGCCCCGTCCACCTCGATTTCCTGACCGTCGATGATGAGCTTTCGCAAGTCGGACATGCCGGTGCCTCTCCAGATTGCAGATGGCAGCGCCCTGACCACCGGACTGACCAGCGGACCGGGCGCGACTTGCGACGGGTTCTACCGCGACATGTTCGGTAGCGCCAGATGCAGCGGCGCAGAAATCCGGGAAAAATCGACGCGGCAAAGCGACTTGATTGCACGGGCGCAACCCGGTGACCGGGATTTCAGCGCCCGTTAAGATGACCGTTCAAGTCAGGAATTGACCTCAGCGCAGCAGCGATCCGATGTAGGTGCCGCCCGCCATCTGCGCCTTTCCGAAGCTGCACAGCTCTGCCTTGTCGCTGACATTGACCCCCTGGCTGGCCAGCCAGGTCTCGGCCTTCGTGCGCATCCGTGCCTTTTCGGACTTGGACGTCGCGTATTCGTCGATCTCCTCCGAAGAATAGCCCAGCGACTTCGCCTTCGACTTCAAGCCGTTGAGCTCCGCGATTCCACGCAAAAGGCGCGCGTCGATGTCGCTGCAGGTCTTCCGGATCTCGTCCGCGATGGCGATCATCATCAGTTGGTCGTCGATTTCACGAACCTCGCGCAGCGGCGGCTTTGCGACCGCGGCCGACGCCAGCAGGGCAAGGATCAGGACGGATGGAATCAGGCGCATGAAAGGGTCCTCGTTTACACGGCAATCTCGCGACAAGAGGCGCGGAACGTCATGGATATGCAATAACGCGGGCGGAATCCGCCCGCGATCGGCAAGAGCCGGCGCGAAACCCGCACCCGCCCCGCGGTCCGCCGCTTACAGGTCCTTGCAGCGCCCGGACAGCGTCAGCGAGTCGCTGGTGATCGAAAGCTGGTCCTTCGGCGTGTCGGGCCCGACCTCCCAGTCGATGTCGGACGTGCCGTACAGGTGAATGCAGTGCTTCACCGCCTGGTATTCCGCCGCCTGGATCGCACCGTCGATGCTCTTGCCCGGGTCGCGGACAGAGGCCACGAAATACTGCCGGTCGTCACCGGCGGACTTGGCGTTGGCACGGAAGGTCTGGCCGTCGAAGGTCTGGACCTGCCGGCGCTGGCCGTTGCCGCAGCCCGCAAGCGCCGCCATCGCTGCGATCAGCAGCAGGATCGTGCCCGCGCGCATCAGGGACGCAGGCGCGACCAAGGGGGCGCGGGCCGCTTTGGCCGTCGCGGCGGCGCGCTGCGTCCGGGCCTTACGGGGCGACAAGTGTTTCAAATTGCTCATTCTCCGGCCTCTTGTTCTTTCCGGAGCACCTTATCCGGCCTCCGCGTCGCAGCGCCTGTCACGCCACATGCGCGCTTCGGTCAGGTACGACCAGCCGAAGGCGGCGTCACTGTCGCCTTCCCGCCGCAGGAGGTCAAGCTTCGCCAGACCTTCCTCCAGCGTCGGGCGATGTCCCGCCGGCACCCACCACATCACAAAGTGCATGTCGCCCAGAACCTCGAACCACTCCTTCCGCCGCTCGTAGAACTGGCGATGGACCGTGCCCCAGACAAAGCGTTCGAGGCTCACCACGTCTTCCCAGACGGTCATGTTCGCGACGAACTGCGGATCGTCACCGATGTTGTTCTCGGTGTTGCCGGTGCCCGGTTCCCCCGATCCTTCCATCATCCAGACGAAGCCCGGCATGCGCTTGCCCAGACCGTTGATCCGGTCGAGCGCGTCCATGAACTCCGCCACACGGGGATCGTCCGTCGGCGCCACGAGCCGACCGATGTTCAGTTCCGCGAGTTGCATCTGCATTGATGTGTGCCCCCTTGTGTCCCGCCCTCCGGCTTTCGACGCCACTATAAGGAGGCAGGGACCGGAATGACCAACGCATTTTCGGCAAATTGCCCCTAAAGTCAGGAGCATCGGACCGCATGGCCCGCCCTCCCCGGAACCGCGCCGCCCGCTCGGGGGTTTTGATGGAGAAGGAGGAGCCACCATGACCGATACACCCAAAACACGCCCGCTGCCGGAGAAGGACGCCGACGAAAAGGCGAAGACCCGGAAGTTCACCGAACACGAAGATGTGGGCCGGGAAAAGCACGCCGAGACCTCTGACGACATCTCCGAAGGGATGCCCGAAAAGGATCGCGAGACGTTCAAGGACGAAACCGGGACCAAGTGAGCCCGGCCTCACCCGGAAACGCAAAAGGGCGCCACGCGGCGCCCTTTTCCTATTCCATCGCTGCACCGGCTTATTCAGCGGCGACAGCGCTCACCCGGCCGGATTTCTGTGCCTTGATCCGATCCTCGATCTCGTCGCGGAAATTGCGGATCAGACCCTGGATCGGCCATGCGGCCGCGTCGCCGAGCGCGCAGATGGTGTGGCCCTCGACCTGCTTGGTCACGTCCCAGAGCATGTCGATCTCTTCCACCTCGGCCTCGCCGCGGACAAGCCGGTCCATGACGCGCATCATCCAGCCCGTGCCCTCGCGGCAGGGCGTGCACTGGCCGCAGGATTCGTGCTTGTAGAACTTCGCCAGCCGCCAGATCGCCTTGATGATGTCGGTGTCCTTGTCCATCACGATGACCGCCGCGGTGCCAAGGCCGGAGCCCAGCTCTCCCCGCAGGTAGTCGAAGTCCATGATGGCGTCCTTCATCTTCTCGCCGCGAACGCACGGAACCGAAGAGCCGCCGGGAATGACCGCCTTGAGGTTGTCCCAGCCGCCACGGATGCCGCCGCAATGCTTCTCGATCAGCTCCTCGAAGGAAATCGACATCGCCTCTTCGACGACACAGGGCTTGTTGACATGGCCGGAGACGGCGAACAGCTTCGTGCCCGCGTTGTTTTCCCGCCCGAAGGAAGAGAACCACGATGCGCCGCGGCGCAGGATGGTCGGCACGACGGCGATGGATTCGACGTTGTTCACGGTGGTCGGGCAGCCGTACAGGCCCGCGCCCGCCGGGAACGGCGGCTTCATGCGGGGCATGCCCTTCTTGCCTTCGAGGCTTTCCAGCAGGGCGGTTTCCTCGCCGCAGATGTAGGCGCCCGCGCCGTGGTGCAGGAAGATCTCGAAATCCCAGCCCGAGCCCGCGGCGTTCGGACCGACCAGACCGGCATCGTAGGCCTCGTCGATGGCGCGCTGCAGCGCCTCGCGCTCGCGGATGTATTCGCCGCGGATATAGATGTAGCAGGCATGCGCCTGCATCGCGAAGGAGGCGATCAGGCAGCCCTCGATCAGCGTGTGCGGATCGTGGCGCATGATCTCGCGGTCCTTGCAGGTCCCCGGCTCCGATTCGTCGGCGTTCACAACGAGATAGGCCGGACGACCGTCGCTTTCCTTCGGCATGAAGGACCACTTCAGCCCGGTCGGGAAGCCCGCGCCGCCGCGTCCCCGCAGCCCGCTGTCCTTCATTTCCTGGATGATCCAGTCGCGCCCCTTCTCGATCAGGCCAGCCGTGCCGTCCCAGTGACCGCGCTTCTTCGCGCCGTCCAGCGTCCGGTCGTGCATGCCGTAGAGATTGGTAAAGATCCGGTCCTGATCCTGAAGCATCGCTTATCCTTCGTGTTCCTGGCGCGCCCGCCAGAGCCCGTATATCATCCAGAACGCCCAGATAAACCCGGCAAGTGCCACAAGGTCGAACAGGGCACGAAGGCGCTGGCTCCAGTCCAGCGCCCCGCCAATGGCGGTGATGGCGATCCAGAACACACCGGTCCCGGCAATCACGAGCGCAATCCTGCGCCCCCGCCGGTTAAGGTCGTCCTTCTTCGCCATCGCCCGCCGTCAGATCACTTTTTCAGGTCGGCGGCCTGCGCCACCCAGCCGTTCTTCGCGGCGCGGCCACGCACGCCTGCGATGTTCGCATCGACCCACGCGACGTTGTCCTCGGTCCATTCCGCGATCTGGCTGAAATGGTAGATGCCCGCCTCGTTCAGGGTCGCCGCCAGCTTCGGACCGACGCCCATCAGGGTGGTCAGGTCGTCCGCCTCGCCTTCGGGCGCCGACAGGAAGGCCGGGGCCACGCCGACGATTTCCTCGGCCATGTCACCGGCTGCCTCGGCAGTCTCCGCGGTGGTTTCCGCCGCGTCTGCGGCCACGTCCTCGACGCTCTCGGTCGTCGCGTCGACGGTCGCCTCGACGGTTTCCGTGGTGGTCTCTGCGACCTCCTCGGCGGCCTTGGCGGTGGTCTCGACGACCTCCTGGGTCACCTCCGCGGCCTCTTCGACGGCTTGCGCCGCTGCCTTGGCCGAGGGGGCCTTCCTGGCCACGCCGCCCGGTGCGCAGATGCTGCCGAAACCGGCCTTCATCGACGGCATGGGCATGCCCTGCCAGGGCAGCATCGCCAGCTTCATCATGTTTTGGCTGGTCTCAACCATCAACCGGGTCTGCATCGCCATCATCTTGACGACGGGAGAATAGTCCGGGGTGAAAGCTTTCATGGGAGTCATTTTCATGGTCACGTCCTCGCTCGAGTTCGCGGGGCGCAGGTCTTTCCGCGCCACCAGTCAAAGCGCCGTTCCTCCCCAACAGTGCCGGGTTCACGCCTGACACATCATCGGTCCATGTGCAAGCCGCCCCTGCGTCGCAGGGCGCGTATCCGCGCCCTGCCCCGTTCACATCAATCGTAGACGCCGCCCTTTTCGACACGGGTGGAGAACTCTGTCTCGCCGCCGTCCGCCAGCACCTTTGCCTGCGACACCCAGTTGTCGCGGCTGACGCGGCCGCGGAACCCGACGAGGTTGGCATCCGCCCAGGCGACCTCTTCGTCGGTCCAGGACGCGATCTGGTGGAAATGGTAGACACCGATCGAATGGCAGACCTTCTCCAGCTTGGGACCGATGCCCTTGATCTGCTTCAGATCGTCCGGCTTGCCGCCCTCGGGCGCGTCCAGCAGCGCCGGCTTGGAGCCTTCGCCGCTGTCCCCGCCCTTGCCGTCGGAGCCGGGGGCGTCGGCCTCTGCCCCGTCCGGGGCGGTCATGACCTCGGCGCCGTCACCGCCCGACCCCGCGCTGTCGACGCTGCCCGCCGCCCCGTCCGTGCTGCCCGCCAGCGTGGTGTCGTCGGCGTCCGCGGATTTCTTGTACGTCCAGGAGCCCTTGCGACCGGCAAGATCGGCCTCCCCCGCTAGTTGCGTGCTCGGCTTCACGCGGGAACCACCCTCGTCCCCGGAGGCCTCTTTGCCTTTGTCCTTGGGGGCGGACTTCGGCGCGGGCTCGGCACTGGCCGTCGTGGCAGGTGCGGCGCT
This sequence comes from Sagittula sp., assembly GCF_052825245.1. Classification (NCBI taxonomy): domain Bacteria; kingdom Pseudomonadati; phylum Pseudomonadota; class Alphaproteobacteria; order Rhodobacterales; family Roseobacteraceae; genus Sagittula; species Sagittula sp. The sequence goes on along the minus strand of NZ_JBRBWD010000026.1, from coordinate 24,423 downwards.
TTCGGCGACGGGTTCGTCCGCGCCGGATGCCTTCTCCGGCGTCTCCTCCGCTGCCGGTTCGGCGCTTGCGGACGATGCGGTTTCGGTCGAGGGTTCAGGCTGGGCCTTCGGCTCAGGCGCGGACTCCGCCGCAGGCGCGCTCTTGGCGGACGCCGAGGCAGAACTGGCCGCTGCCACCCCGGCAGAGGCCGCCGTGGCGCCCGACGACGTCGCGGACGTGCCGTTGCCTCCGGCCTGGCCTGCCGTCACGCCGGTCTCCCCCTTCTCGGGCAGAGGCGCGCAGAACAGCCACTGGAACAGCAATCCCAGCAACACGAGCGTCACGATCCCGAGGAACAGGGCCGTGCCGAACCCGTAGCTTCCGACGAGCAGCAGGAAGGCGAAAACCCCGAGCGCCGCCGCTATTCCCCAGCTCATCATGGTGCAGTTGCCATTCGTTCTCATTCGGCCGTTCTCCCGTCTACGTTTTCACCACCACGGTGTTTACCAATTGTTTTAAACACTTTTGCCCCCTTCGTCAGCGGAGACAATCTCAGATGCACCGCATGGGACAAAAGAATGACCCCCGCGCCGGGGTTTCCAAGGGCACGGGCCGGAGAATCACCAAGGCCGGAAAGAAAAACGGCGGCCCCGTCTCCGGAACCGCCGTTCTGATGCCTTGCTGCGGGCGCGCTCAGGCGCCGCGGGTGCCCGCCTGATCGGTCCAGGGGGCCACCAGCGGCACCTCCGTCCCGTCGATGCGCTTCACCGTGTCGCCGATGTCATGCGCCAGTTGCGCGCTGGCGTTCATCTTGATCGAAGCATTAGTGTATTCGGTCAGCGTGGTCGCTCCGCCCAGCGGTTCGGAGGCGAACCGGCCGTTCTGCGGGCCTACCTGCGGCACCTCTCCCTTCGCCAAAGCGTCGATCAGGTCGCCCAGCTTCTCGGCGGTGAGGTCCTCGTAGTAGTCCTTGCCGATCTGCGCCATGGGCGCGTTGGTGCAGGCGCCGAGGCACTCCACCTCTTCCCACGAGAACTTGCCGTCCTCCGACAGCGCGTGCGGCTTCGAAGAGATCTTGTCCCGGCAGACGGCAATCAGGTCTTCGGCGCCGCAGATCATGCAGGACGTGGTGCCGCAGATCTGGACATGCGCGACCGAGCCGGTCGGCTGAAGCTGGAACATGAAGTAGAAGGTCGCCACCTCGAGCGCGCGGATGTAGGCCATGCCCAGCATCTCGGCCACGTACTCGATGGCGGGACGGCTGAGCCAGCCCTCCTGCTCCTGCGCGCGCCACAGCAGCGGGATGATCGCCGAGGCCTGGCGCCCGGCGGGATACTTCGTGATCTGCTCTTTCGCCCAAGCGAGGTTCGCTTCGGAGAACTCGAAGCTGTCGGGTTGTTCGGGATGCAGCCGTCGCAGCATGTCTCAACTCCTTCTGGCGCGCCTGCGCCGTATCACGTTCCTGCCGGCTCCGCTCAGCCCGCCTGCGCCACCTGTGCTTCGGGCTGCGGCGCACAGGCGCCCACGACAGACCGCACACCGCCGCCTTCGAGCGACACGGCCTGCTTCTTCTGGATCTTGTACTGCGCGATCTCGATCAGCTTCTGACGCGGGATGCCGGTCTGCAGTTCCACCGGGAGGTAGTCGCTTTCGGCCACGAGGTCGCAGCCGATGGAGGCCACCGCCGCGTCCCACTGTGCCAGCATCTCCGGCGTGGTGTCCTGCGGCGCCATGCCCAGTTCCACGCAGCCGGCGAGTGCCAGCGCCGGGACACACAGAAACAGTTTCTTCATATTCACTTCCCTCGTCCGGCCTTTCCGCGGCCCTTCTTCCTTGCCCGTGACCTGCCGTCACGCATGGCCGCGCCCCGCCACTGTGGCGGCGGCCCGGCCCCCTGCCCTCAGCGGTCGACCTCGCCGAACACGATGTCCATCGTGCCGATGATCGCCGCCACGTCGGCCAACTGGTGGCCGCTTGCCACGTGGTCCATGGCCTGCAGGTGCAGATATCCCGGCGCGCGCAGCTTTGCCCGGTACGGCTTGTTGGTGCCGTCCGCCACGAGGTACACGCCGAATTCGCCCTTCGGCGCCTCGACCGCGGCATAGACTTCGCCCGCCGGCACGTGGAACCCTTCGGTGTAGAGCTTGAAGTGGTGGATGAGCGCCTCCATCGAGGTCTTCATCTCGTTGCGCTTCGGCGGGGTGACCTTGCCGCGGGCCAGGATATCGCCCTGGCCGTCCGGCGCCCGCAGCTTGTCGATCGCCTGCAGGATGATCTTCGTCGATTCGCGCATCTCCGCCATCCGGCAGAGGTAGCGGTCGTAGCAGTCGCCGTTCTTGCCCACCGGGATCTTGAAGTCGAATTCGTCATAGCACTCGTAGGGCTGCGCACGTCGCAGGTCCCAGGCGAGGCCGGAGCCGCGCACCATCACGCCGGAGAAGCCCCAGTCGAGGATCTCCTGCTCCGTCACCACGCCGATGTCGGCGTTGCGCTGCTTGAAGATGCGGTTCTCGGTCAGCAGGCCGTCGATGTCGTCCAGCTTGGCCGGGAATTCCTTCGCCCACTGCTCGATGTCGTCGATCAGCTTCGGCGGCAGGTCCTGGTGCACCCCGCCCGGCCGGAAATAGGCCGAGTGCAGGCGCGCGCCACAGGCCCGCTCGTAGAAGATCATCAGCTTCTCGCGTTCCTCGAAGCCCCAGAGCGGCGGCGTCAGCGCGCCCACGTCCATGGCCTGCGTGGTCACGTTCAGCAGGTGGTTCAGCACCCGTCCGATCTCGGAGTACAGCACCCGGATCAGCGAGGCACGGCGCGGCACCTCGACCCCGGTCAGCCGCTCGATCGCGAGGCACCAGGCGTGTTCCTGATTCATCGGCGCCACGTAGTCGAGGCGGTCGAAATACGGCAGGTTCTGGAGGTAGGTCCGGCTCTCCATCAGCTTCTCGGTGCCGCGGTGCAACAGGCCGATGTGCGGGTCGCAGCGTTCCACGATCTCGCCGTCCAGCTCCAGCACCAGGCGCAGCACGCCGTGGGCCGCCGGGTGCTGCGGACCGAAGTTGATGTTGAAGTTGCGGATCTTCTGTTCACCCGTCAGGGCGTCTTCGAAACCTTTGGAGCCGTCCATCATCGACCGTCCCTTTCCTCGGGGCTTGTGTCACGCACCCCGTCCAATGCCACCGCGCGCGGGGAACACTCTTCGGACGAAGAGTGTTCACGTCCAAGAGTTTTCGTCCGAAAACTCTTCCAGGTCCCGCGCCCGGTCATGTTCACGCCTTGCCTTCGGTCTTCTCGTCGCCCGGAAGCACGTATTTCGCGCCTTCCCACGGGGACATGAAATCGAACTGGCGGTATTCCTGCACCAGCGTCACCGGCTCGTAGACCACGCGCTTGCGCTCTTCGTCGTAGCGCACTTCCGTGTACCCGGTCGTCGGGAAGTCCTTGCGCAGCGGATAGCCGCGGAACCCGTAGTCCGTCAGGATGCGGCGCAGGTCCGGGTGGCCCGAGAACAGGATGCCGTACATGTCGAAGGTCTCGCGCTCGAACCAGTTGGCGCTGGGATGCACCGGCACGATCGACGGCACCATCTCGTCCTCGCGGACCGAGACGCGCAGCCGGATGCGGTGGTTCTGGTACATCGACAGGAAGTGGTAGACCACGTCGAACCGCTTCGGCCGCTCCGGGTAGTCGACCCCGGTGATGTCCACCAGCGACGAGAACCGGCAGGTCGGATCGGTCTTCAGGAAGTCCACGAAGCCGCGGATGTTCGAGGGGGCCACGTCGACGTTCAGCTCGCCATGGGTCACGTCCCATGCCACCACGCAGTCGGGGCGCTTCGTCGCGATGTGTTCGCCCAGTTCCTTGAGTGCCTGCACCATTCGCTTACACCTTTTCCAGAGCGTCGACGGCGACCACCGCGCGGCGCACCTCGCCGAGGACATTGCCCTGCCCTGCTTCGTACCAGACGCATTGCGCCGCCGTGAGGGCGGCGTTCTGGTCGCTCTGCCCGACGGTTTCAACCGTCATCACGACGCTGCCCGAAATCAGCTGGACCTTGTCGCCCGGTTTCACGTCTGCCATCTCGTCTTCCCTTCTCGCCCCCGCGGCGGGTCCGCCCGGAAGCCCTGCATCTTGCCGGTCCCGGGGCGCGCCGGGGGGCATGTGCCCCGCCGGACCGCCCGCCGGGCCGTCTTCAGCGCACCAGCGTTCCGGTGCGGCGGATCTTCTTCTGCAGCGCCATGATGCCGTAGAGCAGCGCCTCCGCCGTCGGCGGGCACCCGGGCACGTAGACGTCCACAGGCACGACGCGGTCACAGCCGCGCACCACCGAGTAGGAGTAGTGGTAATAGCCGCCGCCGTTCGCGCAGGACCCCATCGAGATCACGTAGCGCGGTTCCGGCATCTGGTCGTAGACCTTGCGCAGCGCCGGCGCCATCTTGTTGGTCAGCGTACCCGCGACGATCATCAGGTCCGACTGGCGCGGGCTGGCGCGCGGCGCCGTGCCGAACCGCTCCAGGTCGTAGCGCGGCATCGAGGTGTGCATCATCTCCACCGCGCAGCACGCGAGGCCGAAGGTCATCCAGTGCAGCGAACCGGTGCGCGCCCAGTTGATGATGTCCTCCGTCGAGGTCAGCAGGAAACCCTTGTCCTGCAGCTCGCGGTTCAGGTCCTGCGTGGCCACCTCACGGTCGACGCCCGCAGTGTTCGCTCCGGTCATCACTCCCATTCCAGGGCCCCTTTCTTCCATTCGTAGGCAAAGCCCGCCGTCAGCACGCCGAGGAACACCATCATCGCCCAGAACGCCGTCATCGAGATGTGCTGGAAGGCCACGGCCCACGGGAACAGCATCGCGATCTCAAGGTCGAAGATGATGAACAGGATCGACACGAGGTAGAACCGCACGTCGAACTTCATCCGCGCGTCATCGAAGGCGTTGAAGCCGCATTCATAGGCCGACACCTTCTCCGGATCCGGGTTCCGCACGGCGACGAGGATCGCGGCGAAGATGAACACGAGTCCGATGACGATGGCGATGGCCAGGAACACAAGGATGGGAAGATATTCCCGCAGCATCTCTTCCACGAGGCAGCTCCTCATAAACGGGGGGCGCGCCACGCGCGGGAGGCGCGCGCCGCGTGTCATGTCGTGACTTATCCGCACCGACCGGCAGGGTCAACAAGCCCGCGGCATATTCGGTAGAATGGAAACGAACCGGCACGCGCCCATTCTGGCGCAAATTCTACTGCCTGCGCAATGGGGTAGCGTGCCGGCCCCGGCCGCGTCGCCGCACCCCACCCTGCCCCGCGCGGATGGGTCGCGCCCAATCCCGCGCCCAATACCGCGCCGGAACATGCGTCCGGTCACGGGCGTTGGTCCACCAGCAAACCGCAGACCGCCCATCCGCCCCGCTGACAGGAGGACCCCATCCATGCCCCTCGACTCCACGCCGAACCGCGCCCGCCTCTACCGCATGTCGACGCCGGATCACCTCTGTCCCTTCGGGCTGAAGACCAAGGCCCTCCTGGAGCGGAAGGGCTACGAGGTCGAGGATCACCCGCTGACGACCCGCGAGGAAACCGACCGCTTCCAGGAATCGCACGACGTGGAGACGACGCCGCAGGTCTACATCGGCGACCGGCGCATCGGCGGCTACGAGGACACGCAGCGCGAACTCGGCATCACCCCGGCCTCCGACATCGCGAAGAGCTATACCCCGGTCATCGCCGTCTTCGGCATGGCCGCGCTGATGGGCATTGCCATCGGCTGGACCGGCGGTCTTGGCTGGGCGGGCACCCTGCGCGCGATTCTGGCCACCGCCATGGCGCTCCTTGCCGTGCAGAAGCTGCGCGACATCGAGAGCTTCACGACGATGTTCCTGAACTACGACCTGCTCGCGCGGCGCAAGGTCGAATACGGCTACGTCTACCCCTACGCCGAGGCGCTGGCCGCGATCCTGATGCTCGCAGGTGTCCTGCCCTGGCTCTCCGGTCCCGTGGCCCTGATCATCGGCACCATCGGCGCGGTCTCCGTCTTCAAGGCGGTCTACATCGACAAGCGCGAACTCAAGTGCGCCTGCATGGGCGGATCGTCCAACGTGCCGCTCGGCTTCGTGTCGCTGACCGAGAACCTCGTGATGATCGGCATGGGTGTCTGGATGATCGCCACGCTGTTCTGAGGCGATCCCGGCTCAGCCGCCGGGCAAGCAGCGCATCATCAGCGCGGACACTTCGGCCCAGGCCCCGGCCGAATCGAAGCCGGGCTCCACCAGATCGGCGCCCGGCTCGCCCCGGCCTTTCATGTAGGCGACCGCGTGCTGCGGGGGGCCCTTGGCATCGAACAGCTTGCAGATCTCGGCGCTGAAGGCGGCTTGGTCCATGGTCCGCAGGAAGCCGGACTGGGCGGTCATCGCCGCTTCGCCCGCCTGATCGCCGAAGGCCTTCGCCACCTCCGCCTGAACGCCGCGGGCCGCCTGATCGCTCACCCGCATCGCGTCGAAGAACATCATCGCCGCGGCGACGGCGTGGAACCGGATCGCCCCGCCGTAGTCTTCCTCGGCAAGGCAGCCAAGCGCGATGCCGAACTGCTCAGGCGGCGGCGCGGTCCAGTCGACCTGCGCAATCGGGCGGCAGGATCGGGCCGTCAACTCGACTGCGGCCTGCGCCTTGACAGGCGCTGCGCCCAGAAACAGCAGCGCGGCTGCCAGACCGATGTTGCGCGCCATACCGTCGTTCTCCTTCTGCGCCTTGCCATCCACGCTGAGCCAGCAATGCCCCGGCGGATAAACGGCCCGTAGGCCCGCACCTGCCTCAGCCGTCCCGCGGGACAGACCGCCGGTGGCAGGCCCCAGGCCCTTCCCTTGCCGTCTTTCAGAGAAATATGTCCTGACCATGGCGCAGCGGGGAAGTTCCCGGGCAGACCGTGCCTTCAGACATTCTGCACGGCGCCCGCCGGCTGCCCCGTCAGCGTCATCAGCATGACGTAGCCCGCCAGCGCCGCCATGACGACGTTGACCGGCAACCAGACCGCGCGTTCCTCCCCTGACGGGCTGAAGCCGCTCAGCACGGCGACGATCACGCTTGTGCCGAAGGCCACCCACCCGGTCCAGAGCGGCCAGCCCATCCCGGGAAACCCCGCCGCGCTGACGATCGCCAGCCCCTGGAACAGGTGCACCGGAACGGCGACCGCCGCCACCAGCCGCCCCCGCAACGGCAGGGTGCCGGGATACCGCCCGCCCTGCGTCCATGCGCCAAGGGGCAGCCCGCCGATCAGTGCCACCTGGAAGAAGACGACCGCCAGACACCCCATCGCATAGAACTGCGCCACCTGTACGGTCATCGTCCCGTCCATTCAGAGTGCCGCGCTGTCACGCGGGCAGCGGTCCCGTGCGCCCTGTCGCGTAAAGCGCACGCCCGACAGGACCGAAACCCCGCCTACCCCTCCGCCCAGGGCGCGGGACGCTTGTCGAAGAAGGCCGCAATGCCGTCCTGCGCCTCCGCAGTTTCCCAGCGCGCGGCCAGCGCGTCGACCGCCATCTCCACATCGTCCTGACGCACACCGCCCGACAGCCTCCGCAACAGGCGCTTGGCGTCGCGCACCGCGCCCGGCGCGCAGGCGAGATAAGGCGCCACCTCCGCCTCGACGGCGGCGTCGAGGTCCTCCGCCGGGACAGCCCGCGACAGGAGCCCGAGCGTCACCGCCTCCGGCGCCCCGAACACCCTGCCGTTCATGAAGATCCGCGCCGCGGCGCTCGCGCCCATCCGGGCGACGACATAAGGGCCAATGTTGGCCGGGATCAGCCCCAGCTTCACCTCGGTCAGCGCCAGCTTCGCCGTCTCCACCCCGATGGCCACGTCACAGACCGAGATCAGCCCGATCCCGCCGCCAAAGGCATTGCCCTGAACCCGTCCGATCAGCGGCTGCGGCAGGTCGTGCAGCGCGCCGAGCGCCTCGGCGATCCGCGCGGATTCGCGCCGCCGCGCGTCCGGCGCCATGCCGAACTGTTCGCGCATCCACGCAAGGTCCCCCCCGGCGCAGAAGGTCGGCCCCTCCGCCTCCAGCACCACCACGCGCACGGCCTCGTCCTTGGCCAGTTCCTGCGCCGCGGCGACGATCTGCGCCATCATCTCCGCCGACATGGCGTTGTGCTTGGCCGCCCGCGCCAGGATCAGCCGCGCCACGCCGCGCATCTCGCGCACCACACGAACGTCTTCCATCATCCCTCCTCCTGCTCCGTCAGACATCCCGCCGCGTCACTGACGACAATCGCCAACCGCCGGACACGACGACGCCTCATTCCGCCCGCATCGCCCGCGCCATCCGGCCCGCCTCTGCGAGGATACCGGCGTCGAGCCCGGTCTCGAACCCCTGCGCCGTGACGTACGCATTCACCGCCTCGGTCGCCACGTTGCCCGCAGCTCCCGGCGCGTAGGGGCAGCCGCCCAGACCACCCACCGCCGCGTCGAAGACCCGCAGACCGCGATCCATCGCGGTGCGCACGTTCTCCAGCGCCCGGCCGCTCGTGTCGTGGAAATGGCCCGCAAGCCGGTCGGCGGGCATCTCCTCCAGCACCGCGGCCAGCATGGCGTCCACCGCCTCCGGCGTGCCGCGCCCGATGGTGTCGCCCAGCGAGACCTCGTAACAGCCCATGTCGCGCAGGGCCGCCACGACCCGCGCCACGTCCCCAGGCGGCACTGCCCCGTCGTAGGGACATTCCACCACGCAGGACACGTAGCCCCGGACCGGCACGCCCGCCTCCCGCGCCGCCTCGCAGACCGGCACGAACCGCGCCAGCCCCTCCTCGACGGAGGCATTGATGTTCGCGCGCGAGAACCCTTCCGAGGCCGCACCGAACACCGCCACCTCGTCGGCCCGCGCCGCCAGCGCCCGCTCCAGCCCCTTCATGTTGGGCGTCAGCGCGGCGTAGGACACCCCCGGCGCCCGCGCGATCCGCTCCAGCACGTCGCCGCTGTCCGCCATCTGCGGCACCCACTTCGGCGACACGAAGGAGGCGCACTCGATCCGCCGGAACCCCGCGCCGGACAGCAGGTCCACCAGCGCCACCTTGGCGTCCGTGGCGATCATCCGCGCTTCGTTCTGCAGGCCGTCGCGCGGCCCCACCTCGAAGATCTCGACCCTCTCGGCCATGTCCTGTCCTCCTGTTTCCTTGCCCCGCACCGCAGAGCCGCGCCCCCCGAGGTCACGGCCCGAAGGCCGGGGCCGAGACAGCCCGTGCGCCGCAAGGCGCGCCTTTCAACAGCCCTTTAACGAAGCCTCACGCCTCGGGCACCGGATAGAAATCCTGCGTGTAGAACCGCTGCTCTCCCTCGCGCGCCACGGCGCGCTGGTAGGCCTCCCGCGCCTCCATCCGCGCCTTGTAGGCCATGAGCTTCGGGAACTCGTCGAGCTTCACGTAATAAGGCGCGGCGAACAGGTTGAACCCCATCATGATGTCCGCCGCGGAGAAGCCGCCTTTCAGCAGCCAGTCGCCGGACAACCGCGCCTCCATCCCCCTCAGCGTCTGCCGAAGCCGCGCAACGGTCAGCTTCACCACCACGGGCGACGGCTTCGCGGGCGGGCGCAGGAAGACCATCTGCAGGTTCAGGTTCTCGATGAGGCTCGCCTGCGTCTCCGCGAAATGGATCCATTGCAGGTAGGCCGCGCGATCCGCGTCCCCCGGTGCCCGGCCCAGCCCGGGTGCGAAGGTCTCCACGAGGTATTCGACGATGGCGCCGGATTCGGACATCTCCAGCCCGTCCATCTCGATCGCCGGGATGCGCACCGCGGGCGACACCCGCGCCAGCCCGCTCTCTGCCATCTCGCGCGTGCCGATACGGTGCTCGACGATCTCCAGCCCGCCGAAGCGCTCGACTCCGATCTCCTCCAGGAGCCACAGAACGCGGAACGACCGCCCATACTGTACGTGATGCAACCTGATCAAATCCGTCCCTCCCTCAGGAACCAGAGGCCATGGCCCGTGTGTTCGTAGTGCTGTCCCATCCGGGGCACCTCCTGCCGCGCCAACATCGGCCAGGCGTCCAGCACCTCGCGCAGGCGGCCCGGCCGCGCCGTCTCGAACCGGCAGAGGCCGCACCAGACGGCGATGTTGCGGTCGAGTTCCGCCGCCACGGTGTAGGCCGCCTTCGGGTCGGCCCGCACCTCGGGGCACATCATCACCGGCGTCCCCTCCGGCAGGTCGGCAAAGGTCACTCCGCCTCCTCCATGACCACCAGCGCCGCCCCGGCCTCCACCTGGTCGCCCTCGGCCACCAGCACCTCTGCCACCACCCCGTCGGCAGAGGCGGTCAGCGTGTGCTCCATCTTCATCGCCTCCAGCACGGCCAGCCGGTCGCCCGCCACGACCTCCTGCCCGACCCGCACGTGGACCGAGACGACGCGCCCCGGCATCGGCGCCAGCGCCGCCCCCGCGGCGGCGCCCTCGGCCTGCTGCGCCAGCGGGTCGATGACCTCGAAAGCCACGCCGTAGTCGGCAAAGACCGTCACGCGCCTGCCTTCGGCAAAGACACCGCCGCCCGCCGCCCCGTCGAAGGTCCAGCCCTGCGCCGCCTTCAGGCATTCGACCTCGGTCCCGTCGACCGAGACCAGGGCCGAACCCGCTGCGCGCACCATCACGCCCAGCTCGCGCCTGTCCTCGCCGCGCGCCAGCACGATCCGCTTCCACGAAGGCGACCAGAGGCAGAAACCCGTCTCCCAGCCCTCGGCGTCGAGCAGGCCCATGGCCCCCAGCGCCGCCTCCGCCCAGACCGCCGGGCCGACCTCCGGCATCGCAATAAGCGCGTCGAGTTCGCGCCCGATCAGCCCGGTGTCCACCTCGCCCCGGCCGAAACCCTCATGCTCCGCCAGCGCACCGAGGAAGCCGAGGTTCGTGACCGTGCCCGCCACCCGCGTGGCCCGCAGGCCCCTCGCCAGCTTCCGCAGCGCGACCGCCCGGGACGGGCCGTGCACCACCAGCTTGGCGATCATCGGGTCGTAGTGCGGGCTGATCTCGTCCCCGGCCCGCACGCCGGTCTCCGCACGCACGCCCTCGGGAAAGCGCAGCTCCGCCAGCCGGCCCGTCGCGGGCAGGAACCCGGCAGGCACGTCCTCGGCATAGAGCCGCGCCTCGAAGGCATGTCCGTTGATCGTCAGGTCCTCCTGCCGCGCGGGCAGGCTCTCTCCGGCAGCGACACGGATCTGCCACTCGACAAGGTCGACGCCGCAGATCTCTTCCGTCACAGGGTGTTCCACCTGCAGGCGGGTGTTCATTTCCATGAACCAGAAACCGTCCGTGCGCAGTCCGCCCGCGCCGTCCACGATGAATTCGACCGTCCCCGCCCCGCTGTAGCCGATCGCCTCCGCGGCGCGCACGGCGGCGGCACCCATCGCGGCGCGCACATCCTCCGGCATGTCCGGCGCGGGCGCCTCCTCGATCACCTTCTGGTGCCGCCGCTGAAGCGAGCAGTCCCGCTCGAACAGGTGCACCGCGCGGGTGCCGTCGCCGAAGACCTGCACCTCGATGTGGCGCGGCTTCTCGATGAACTTCTCGATCAGCACGTCGTCGTTGCCGAAGGCGCCGCGCGCCTCCGCCTTCGCCCGTTCCAGCGCGTCGATGAAGTCCTCCGCCCGGTCGACCCGGCGCATCCCCTTGCCGCCGCCGCCCGCCACGGCCTTGATGAGCACCGGATAGCCGACCTGCCCGGCCTCGACCTCGAGGTGCCCGGGATCCTGATCGCCGCCCATGTAGCCCGGGACCACGGGCACGCCCGCGTCCTCCATCAGCCGCTTGGCCGCGTCCTTCAGGCCCATCTTGCGGATCGCCTCCGCCGAGGGGCCGATGAACACCAGCCCCGCATCCTCGACCGCCGCCACGAAGTCGGGGTTCTCCGACAGAAAGCCGTACCCCGGGTGGATCGCCTGCGCGCCGGTCTCCTGCGCGGCGGCTATGATCCGGTCGCCGCGCAGGTAGCTCTGCACCGGGGCGGCCCCGCCGATGCAGACCGCCGCATCCGCCATGGCGACATGCAGCGCGTCCGCGTCCGCCTCCGAATAGACCGCCACGCAGCGCAGCCCCATCGCCTGCGCCGTCCGCATCACCCGGCAGGCAATCTCCCCCCGGTTCGCGATCAGGATCGTGTCAAACATCTTCATTCCCCCGCAGCCCGTGTCCGCCCGATTGTTTCCGTTGCGTCACGGCAGCCGATCTGGCAGCGTATCCGGTATTTTCCGTGTTTCGGCCGCTGTTACCCGGCCACGATTTTCCGGGGCCCGCGCGGCCCGCAAAACAAGGATTGTAGCCATGTCCGGCCAATACCGCCTTGTCGGCACCCTCACCGAAGCGCAGGCAGACCTTTTCTACGAATTCGGTTTTTCGCTGAACATCCTGCTCGACGTCTCGCACGCCATCCACGTCCGCACGATCCGCGCCGACCGGCCCAAAGACCCGATCATCACCAAGCCGATCGAACTCGACTGCCAGATGGAGAAATTCGGCACCACCCAGAAGTACACCGGTTTCCTCAAGGCTTGCCTCGCGCTGGGGGCGGCCTCGCCGCTCTACAACTTCGGCAAGCAGCTTCAGACCGAAGGTGCCAAGGTCGACCTGCCGCCCAACAAGCAGCTCGAAGCCGTGATCGGCAAGAGCAAGATCAAGCTGGAGTTCCCCGACTTCGACACCAGCATCGCGGCGCTCGACCAGCTCGTCGCCGGCACGGAGGCGGCCAATGCCGTGCTGGCGGCGCGCGCCGCGAACGAGGACGCCTTCGACGCCCTCCTGCCCGCGGTGCGCAGTTCGATGGGGATGTTCGTGCGCAAGAACAACCTTCAGTTCAAGCGGCACGGGGCGGCGGAAGGCGCGCCGCGCACCGCCTATCGCGGCTGACGCGCGGCGCCCCCGCAATCCGCCGCCAGAACGGGGACCGGCACAGCGCAGGCTGCAACCGCGCGCACGTCGCATCCTGTCCACAGCCGCCTCCGTCACATCCGGAAGACGCCGAACCGCGTCTCCTCCACCGGGGCATTGAGCGCCGCGCGCAGCGACAGGGCGAGCACGGAGCGCGTCTTGCGCGGGTCCATCACGCCGTCATCCCAGAGCCGCGCCGAGGCATAGAGCGGATGCGACTGGCGCTCGAACATCTCCAGCGTCGGGCGTTTGAACGCCGCCTCCTCGTCCTCCGACCAGCTGCCGCCCGACCGCTCGATGGCGTCGCGCTTGACCGTCGCCAGCACGCCCGCCGCCTGCGCGCCGCCCATCACCGAGATGCGCGAGTTGGGCCAGGTCCAGAGAAACCGCGGCTGATAGGCCCGCCCCGCCATGCCGTAATTACCCGCACCGAACGACCCGCCGACCAGCACCGTGACCTTGGGCACGCTCGTCGTGGCCACCGCCGTCACCATCTTGGCCCCGTGCCGCGCAATGCCCTCGTTCTCGTACTTCCGGCCCACCATGAAGCCGGTGATGTTCTGCAGGAAAACCAGCGGGATCTTCCTCTGCGAGCAGAGCTCGACGAAATGCGCGCCCTTCTGCGCGCTCTCGGAGAACAGCACCCCGTTGTTGGCCACGATGCCCACGTCCATGCCGTGGATCTGGGCGAAACCGCAGACCAGCGTCTCGCCGAAGCGCGGCTTGAAAGCGTCGAACCATGACCCGTCGACCACCCGCGCGATCACCTCGTGGATGTCGTAGGGGGTGCGCAGGTCCGCGGGCACGGCGCCTAGGATCTCCTCCGGGTCGTAATCCGGCGCGGTGCCCCCCAAAGACTTTTCGACGAAAAGTCTTCCCGCCGCAGAGTTTTCCTCGAAAACTCTGCCCAGCGACCGCACCGCACGACGCGCCAGCACCAGCGCATGGGCGTCGTCCTCGGCAAGGTAATCCGCCACCCCCGACAACCGCGTGTGCACGTCGCCGCCGCCCAGGTCCTCGGCGCTGACCACTTCTCCGGTCGCGGCCTTCACCAGTGGCGGCCCGGCGAGGAAGATCGTCCCCTGCTCCTTCACGATGATCGACACGTCCGACATGGCGGGCACATAGGCGCCGCCCGCCGTACAGGACCCCATGACCGCCGCGATCTGCGGGATGCCCTTGGCCGACATCCGCGCCTGGTTGTAGAAGATACGGCCGAAGTGGTCGCGGTCCGGAAAGACCTCGTCCTGGTTGGGCAGGTTCGCCCCGCCCGAATCCACCAGGTAGATGCACGGCAGGCGGCATTCCTCGGCGATCTCCTGCGCGCGCAGGTGCTTCTTCACCGTCATCGGATAGTAGGTGCCGCCCTTCACGGTGGCGTCGTTGCAGATCACCATGACCTGCCGCCCCTCGACAAGGCCGATCCCCGCGATCACGCCCGCGGCGGGCGCCGCACCGTCGTACATGCCGTGCGCCGCCAGCGCACCCACCTCCAGGAACGGAGAGCCCGCGTCGAGCAGCCCCGCCACGCGCTCGCGCGGCAGCATCTTGCCCCGCGACAGGTGGCGTTCCCGCGCCTTCGCGCCGCCGCCCGCCGCCGCCAGCGACGCGGCTTCGGATATCTCCGCCAGCGCGGCCAGGTGCGCCTCCCTGTTGGCACGATACGCCTCCGACCCCGTCAGGACCGCCGATTGCAACCTCATGATGCGTCTTCCTCCCCAGAGGCCCGTCCGGCCACGACCACCGGCCGCCGCCGCGCCTCGAATCCGTTCCAGACCGTCGATACCCCGATCCCCAGCGCCACGATCACCAGGAGGAGACCGCCAAGCTGCCAGGCCCCCAGCCCCCAGACCGTCGCGGCCCGGAGCGCCGCCAGAAGCCCGCCGCCGAGGATCACCACGAGCAGCACGCTGGCCACGATGCCCTTCGGATCGCGGGTGTTCGCCTCCAGCCGCAGCGGCACCGCGCAGCCGGGACAGGGGATGACCTCCGCCCCGTCGCGCTGCCAGACGCGCCGGCTTCCCGGCTGCGACACGAAAAGCGGTTGCAACGTGTTGCAGTCCGGGCAGCGCCGATCCGCCAGCCGCGATGTCAGGTCAGTCATCCTCCGCCTCCCGCGCACGCGGGCGCAGAGGCGGGGGCGCCTCGGCCCATCCGGCTTCCACAGCCGTATCCGCCACGCCCAGGAACCGTGCCAGCTGCCACGCGAGGATCGCGTCCCGCAGCCGGTTGTTCGCTTCCCATGCCGTGCACCATGTGCCGCGCTGGGGAATGTCGCCGTCGCAATCCGGCCCGGCCGAGATGCCCTGCGCCAGCGCATAGGCGCGCGGATAAAGCGCCTGTTCGAAGTCGCTGCCCTTGCCCTCGACCTCTTCGGGCAGGGGCAGCGTCGCGCGGATCTTCTCGGCCAGCGCCTCTTCCTCCGCCGCCAGCTCGAGTTGGCAGTCCTGCACCTCTTCCAGCGTCGGCTCCCGGTCGCAATGGACGAACCCCACCGAGCCGCAATAGCCCGTGCCGCGGGTGTCGCCGATCTCGAACTCCTGGTCTTCCGGCATCTCGTTCAGCCGCTTCAGCGCCCGCTCGTAGCGCGCCGCCTCCTCGTCCATGCATTCGCCGAAGCTCGGCAGGGGCGCGTAGTCCGGCGGCGCCTCCTCCGGCTGCGCCATGGCCGAACCAGCCAGCAGACAGACACCCAGCACCAGAGGTTTCACGACAGGCCCTCCCGCTGAGGATCGCGCGCGCCTGCGGGACCGGCTGGCGTCACCCCCCGCTCCAAAAGCCCCGCAAAGCCAGTGGACACACCGTTCACGCCCCGCCTCCTTCGGTCTCGGCCACGGCCCGGCGCTTCAGCTCCTTGCGGATCACCTTGCCGGTCACCGTCATCGGCAGGTCCTCGACCAGCGCCACCTCGCGCGGATAGCTGTGTGCGGCCAGCCGTGCCTTCACCCAGTCCTGCAGCTCCTCCGGGCTCACCGAGGCACCCTGTTTCGCCACCACGTAGGCCTTGACGATCTCCGTGCGCATCGCGTCCGGCTTGCCGACCACACCCACGGTGGCCACGCCGGGATGGGTCATCAGGCAATCCTCGATCTCCGCCGGGCCGATCCGGTAGCCGCCGGATGTTATGACATCGTCCTCGCGCCCCACGAACCGGATGAAGCCGTCCTCGATCACGCCCCGGTCGCCGGTCACCAGCCAGTGGCCCCGGAACTTCTCGGCCGTGGCGGCGGGATTGTTCCAGTATTCCAGCATCATCGACCCGGCGCCGCGGCGGATCGCGATGTCGCCCTCGCCCTCCGTCTCCTGCCCGTCCGCGTCGATCACGCCCACGTCGAAACCCGGCGCCGCGCGGCCGAGGCACCCGGGCCGCACGTCGAACAGCGCACCGCAGCTCGACGCCACCATGTTGCACTCGGTCTGGCCGTAGAACTCGTTGATCGTGACGCCAAGTGCCACGCGGCCCCAGGCCAGCATCTCGGCGCCCAAAGGCTCTCCGCCCGACGCCACGGAGCGCAGCCCCCGGACCGAGGCATTCTCCGCCTTCAGCATCCGCAGGGCAGTGGGCGGCAGGAAGACATTCCGGGCACCGGCCTTCGCCACGCGCGTCAAAATTTTCGGCGAAAATTTTGCCTCCCGCACGGCCACCACCGGCACGCCCAGGGCCAGACCGGGCATCAGCACGTCGAACAGCCCGCCGATCCACGCCCAGTCCGCGGGCGTCCAGAGCATGTCGCCCTCCTGGCCCAGGAAGTCGTGGCTCATCTCGACGCCCGGCAGGTGGCCGGCCAGCACGCGGTGGCCATGCAGCGCGCCCTTGGGCTTGCCCGTCGTGCCGGAGGTGTAGATCAGCACCGCCGGTGTCTCCGGCCCGGTCTGCGCAACCGGGCCGCCCCGGCCCTCCTCGGGCAGGTCGGCGCGGGTCACGGGCACCACCCCGAAGGGCGCCAGCATCCCCGATCCTTCCGTGTCCGTCACCACGACCTGCGCGCCGCTGTCCTCCAGCCGCGAACGCAGCGCATCTTCCCGGAAGAGCTTGAAGAGCGGCACGCTGATCGCCCCCATCCGCCACGCCGCCACATGCGCCGCCGCGCAAAGCGCCGACTGGCTCAGCAGGACGCCCACCCGGTCGCCCTCCGCCACGCCGCGGCGCCGCAGCACGTCCTCGACCCGCAGCGACAGGGCGTGGAGCCGGGCGTAAGACACCCGCTCCGCGCGCTCCTCCGAGAGGTCGAGGATGGCCAGACGCTCCGGTTCGCGGTTGGCCCAGCCGTCGCAGACCTGTTCCGCCAGGTTCAGCCGGTCGGGGATCTCCCACCTGAAGCCCGCCCGCAGCGCCTCGTATGTGTCCGCGCGCTCCAGCATCAGTTGATCGTCGCGGTGTCCAGGTAGCGGCCCTGCTCCGCCGTCATCCGCATGAGGCAGGCGTTGAACGCCGGACCGGAGCCCGTGCCCCCGCCCCAGAGGCTCGCCTCGTAGCTGCAGGTCTCGTCGCGGTAGGCGATCCAGGCCCGCTGCATCCGGCGCAGCGCCTCCGCCTGGCTCGGGGCGTGTTCGCCGTTTTCCCGGTCCATGCCCTTGGCCTCGGCCATGACGCCCGAATAGATCTCGTTCAGCCGCGCATCCCACCAGTCCGCCTCTGCGCCGTAGCAGGCGCTCATCACCACGGTGGCGGAACCGTTGCGCTCCATGCAGTCCTCCGCCGCCGCGCCGATGCATTCCTCGAAGGGCTGGCCCGAGGACACGCAATCCGCGGTGACCTGCGGCGAGAACGCAAGGTCCTGCGCAACGGCCCCGACCGGCAACGTCACCGCGACGGGCATCGCCAGAAGCGCCATGCCGATGATCCTGAGCATCATATCCCCTCTCCCATTCCGTTCGGCCGGGTGATCTCCACCAGTCCCCCGAACCGGTTCACCCGGTATTCCCAGCGTGCCGCCTCCGGCCCGCAGCGGACCACCAGCCAGACGCCCTGCCCCGGCACCCCGGTGCAATCCGCCGCCGGGGCGCCCGCCTCGCGCATGTAGCGCCGCCCGTAGGCCTCGATCGCCGCGCTCTCCGTCAGGTTGGCATCTATCCAGCCATAGCGGAAGGCCAACAGCGCCCCGCAGGTCACCAGCACGCCAAGCGGCAGCCACATGACCCAACGCGGAGTCACCGCAGCGGGTTCGCGAAAAGCGTCCGCAGCCGAGCGCTCTGCACGCAGGGCGCAGCCCCGGACCAGCCCGAACGGCCCCCGACAGCCGCACCCGGCGCTCCGCTCACATCGCCCCCATCAACTCGCGTCCGACCAGCATCCGGCGGATCTCGCTCGTGCCCGCGCCGATCTCCATCAGCTTGGCGTCGCGGAAGATGCGCGCCACCGCCGCATCGTTCAGGAACCCCGCCCCGCCCATCGCCTGCACCGCCTGATGCGCCTGCTTCATCGCCTCCTCCGAGGCATAGAGACAGCAGGCCGCCGCATCCGCCCGCGTGACCTCGCCCCGGTCGCAGGCCTTGGCGACCTCGTAGACATAGGCGCGGGCCGAGTTCATCGCGGTATACATATCTGCGATCTTGCCCTGCATGAGCTGGAACGACCCGATGGGCTTGCCGAACTGGGTGCGGTCGCGCAGGTAGGGCATGATCTCGTCCATGCAGGCGGCCATGATCCCGAGGCCGATGCCCGCCAGCACAACCCGCTCGTAGTCGAGGCCGGACATCAGTACGCGCACGCCCTTGCCTTCCTCGCCCAGCACGTTCTCGAACGGCACTTCCACGTCCTCGAAGATCAGCTCCGCCGTGTTCGACCCGCGCATCCCCAGCTTGTCGAAATGCGGGCTGGTCGAGAATCCCTTCATCGACTTCTCGACGAGGAAGGCGGTGATACCCTTCGCGCCGGCCTCCGGATCAGTCTTGGCATAGACCACCAGCGTGTCCGCGTCCGGGCCGTTGGTGATCCAGTACTTGTTGCCGTTCAGCACGTAGCGGTCGTTGCGCTTCTCGGCGCGCAGCTTCATCGACACCACGTCCGACCCGGCCGAGGGTTCCGACATGGCCAGCGCGCCCACGTGCGCGCCCGAGATCAGCCCCGGCAGATACTTGCGCTTCTGCTCGTCCGAGCCGTTCAGCCGGATCTGGTTCACGCAGAGGTTGGCATGCGCCCCGTAGGACAGCGAGACAGAGGCAGAGGCCCGCGCGATCTCTTCCACGACGACCGTGTGCGCGAGGTAGCCCATGCCCGCGCCGCCGTACTCTTCCTCGACAGTGACGCCCAGCAGGCCCAGCTCGCCCATCTCCGGCCAGAGCTCCGGCGGAAAGACGTTGTCGCGGTCGATCGCCGCCGCCATCGGCTTCACCCGTTCCTGGGCCCAGCGATGCGCCATTTCACGCAATGCGTGCACATCCTCGCCCAGATCGAACCGCATGCTCGCAAGGAACATCGCCTCTCCTCCCCCTTATTGAACGCTTGTTCATTTAACGACGCAGAAAGCATTGCGTCAAGGGTTCCCTGAGTTCCGCGTCCGGGGCAACGGATTATTAAGACCTCCGCCCGCATCCTGCAAAGAACCGAAGCCCGCACTCCGGCGGCGCCGCAGCAAACGGGCAGCGCATGTCCGATGCGGCGCCTGCCGGAACCCACACCAGACCACGCAAGGCGACCCGAGCCGAAGATATGCCGCGCCGCAGACAACACCTCGTCATCAGTGCCGTGACACTCGGCGGCGCCGCCATTTCCGGCGCCGCTTTCGTCTGGTTCTGGTACGCCTCCGATCAGGTGCGCACCAACTGGCGCCTGCACATCGAAACCACGCTCGAGCTGGAGCGGGTGACCGGCTACACGGGCTTCATCCACGACTTCAAGAACGCGGTCCTGCGGCCGGACGAACCGCATTACATCGCCGATGCCATGGCCGATTACGACCGTGCGATGGCGGCGCTTACGACCCTGCGCAGCCTGGCTGCCGACCGCAGCCTGGAGGTCGATCTTTCGCTGTTCGAACAGGCGCTCGGCCAGTACCGCGCCAACCTCGACTTCCTTTCGGGACGGCGCGCCGCGACGGACAGCATCGGCGATGTCGATGCCATGGTGCGCGTGTCGGACCGCGACGCCCGGCAAAGCCTCGACAGGGCGACACGCGCCATCAGCAACGCCTACAGGGACGCCTACCAACCCGTGCGCCGCGCGATGCTGGCGTCGCTTTTCGCCTGTCTCCTGCTGCTGGTGCTGTACGGACAGGAGCTGCGCAACCACGCCCGCGCCCGCGAAGCCTTCCACCAGCTGAAGGCGCAGGAGGCCGCGCTCGACACCGAGGTCAGGCACCGCCGCGACCTCGCCATGTCCTACCGCCAGCTCCAGCAGATCAACCGCGAACAGGCAGAGATGACCTATGCCATCTCGCACGACCTGAAGGCGCCGACCAACACCGCGCTGATGCTGCTGGCCGCCGTCCGGCAGGACCTCGACGAGGCAAAGACCGACCTGCCGGGCGATGCGGCAGAGCTGATCGGCGACCTCGGCGGCGTCCTGACGCGCATGAACCGGCTGGTGGAGGACATGCTGACCTACACCCGCTCGCTCGACACCGAATTCACGCGGGAGGACGTTGACCTCGACGCGGTGCTGGACCAGGTGCTGACCGACCTGCGCGCCGACATCAAAGGTGCCGGGGCAGAGATCCGGCGCAGCCCCCTGCCCCGTCTCGCCGCCCACCCGCCGCAGATGCGCCAGCTGTTCCAGAACCTCGTCTCGAACGCGCTGAAGTTCCGCCGCCCCGGCGTGGCGCCCGTGGTCTCCATCGCCCCGGCGGAGGCGTCGGAAGGCACCGTGGCCTTCACCGTGGGCGACAACGGCATCGGCATCGCGGAGGACCAGCAGGACCGGATCTTCGCGCTCTTCGCCCGGCTGCACAACCGGACCGAATTCGACGGCTCGGGGCTCGGGCTGCCGATCTGCCAGCGGATCGCGCAGACCCACGGCGGCGACATCACCCTCAGATCCGCCCCCGGCGAGGGCAGCACGTTCACCATCACGATGAAGGCAGCCTGACATGATCGACCATCTGATGACCATCGACGACGAGCCCATCGACCAGAAGCTCTACAAACGGCTGATCGAACGCTCCGGCCTCGTGGGCACGCTGCACCAGCACCTCGGCGCCGAAAGCGCGCTGGCGTTCTTTGCCGCGGGCGACGGCCCGGACATCGACGTGATCCTACTGGACATCAACATGCCCGGCATGAACGGGTTCGAGTTCCTCGAAGCCGCCACCGCCCGCTTCGGCACGCATTTCGTCAAAAGCGCGGTCATCATGCTCTCCACCTCCGCGCGGGAGGAGGACAAGGCCCATGCCCGCGCGTTCCAGGTGGTGCGCGACTTCATGACGAAACCGCTGACGCTCGACGGGCTGCACCACATCGACGCCCGCCTGGCCGAACTCTCCACGGCACAGGCATCGCCGCCCGCCGCCTGACCGCACCCCAACCTCCACCGCCCCGGCCAAAGCACAGGCCGCGCCCTTGTCCTTCCCCCGCCAACCGGAGAGACTGCCCGCCGACAAACGCCGCCGGGACAGGAAGGAAACAGGGGTGTCAGACTTCGACAAGGCAGAGCGCCTGCTGGACGCGGGCGACAGGGACGGCGCGCGGGCCCTGCTCGACGCGCTGCCGGACAGCCTGCGGCACGCGCCCCGCGCCTACCGCCTGCGCAACCGGCTGCGTCCGCCCGCCCTGCCCGGCCTCGGCGCCGCCCGCCCCTCCCCGGCAGAGGCACAGCGCCTCGCCATGATGCTGAACGGCGGACAGGCGGAGGCCGCGCTTACCATGGCCCGCGCGCTCGCCGCCCGCTACCCGGAGGCCGCGACCCCGCACGAGGCGCTCTACCACGCCTTCACCGCCCTGCGCCGCCCGAGGGAGGCCCGCGATGCGGTGGCGGAGGCGCTCTGCCGCAACCCCGACAAGCCGGCGCTCTACCGCGACCTCGCCCGCACCCTCATGGACCTGGGCGAGATGGAGGCCCTGCGCGCCCCGGCAGAGGCCGCCGCCGACGCCCTGCCCGACGACCCGCACGCGGTGCGGCTCGCCGCCGTCGCGGCCCATGTGAACGGCGCGCGGGAAACGGCGCGGGCGCGCTTTGCCGTGCTCACCCGGCTCCAGCCCACCAACGGCGCCGCGCACCGGGCACTGGCGGAAACCAGCCGCTACACCTCCCGCAGCGACCCGCACCTGGCGAAGATGAAGAAGCTCGCCGCCTCCGGCAAGCTGACCGAGGCGGAGCTCTACGAACTCAACTTCGCGCTCGGCAAGGCCTTCGACGACCTCCGCCGCCCGCGCGAGGCCTTTCGCCACTATGCCCTCGGCAATGCCCAGAAGAAGAAGGCGCACGGCCTGTCGCTGGCGCCCTACGCGGCAGAGGTTGCGCGGCTGAAGGACCTCCCCGTCCTGCCGGAGCCCGCGCCCGGCGCGCCGGTGCCGATCCTTGTCGTGGGGCTTCCCCGCTCCGGCACCACGCTGACCGAAACGATCCTCTCGGCCCACCCGCAGGTCGGCACGGCGGGGGAATGCACCTTCCTGCGCGCGAACCTCTTGCCCGCGATGAAGACCGGCACCCCCGACAAGGGCGCCCCCGATCCCGCAACCCTCGCCCGGCTGCGCGACGGCTACCGCCGGGCGCTGGCCGAACGCGGCGGCGACAAGGCCTTCGTGGTCGACAAGATGCCGCTCAACTTCCCTCTGCTCGGGCTGGTGCACGCGCTTATCCCCGAGGCGCGGATCGTGGCCCTCGACCGCGATCCCATGGCGCTCGGCTGGTCACTTTTCCGGCAGTGTTTCGTGAAGACCGGCAACGGCTTTGCCTACGATTTCGACGACATCGCCGGGGCCATGGCGCTCTACCGCGAGACGCTGGACCACTGGCAGGCAGAAGGCGTGCCGATCCACCGCCTGTCCTACAGCGCGCTGACCGAGGCCCCGCGCGATACCGTTGCGGCCCTGCTCGACGCGCTGGGGCTGCCCTGGGACAATGCCTGCCTGTCCTTCGGCAGGTCCGACCGGGTTGTCGCCACCGCCAGTTCGCTGCAGGTCCGCGACGGCATCTACACCGGCAGCGACGGCGCGTGGCAGGCCTATGCCGAGCACCTCACCCCGCTGCGCCACGCGCTGGACACCCGCGGGCTGCTGGCTCAGCCGGCCTGATAGACCGCGCCGACCTCGGCCCGGACGATCCGCGCGATCAGGGCGCAGTCCTCTTCCGAGAAGGTCAGCGGCAGGCGCATGTCGACGATGCCCTTCAGGATGCGGTCGGAGGCGGGCATCCGCTCGGCCTCCACGTAGCGCCAGCTGTCATATCGCGAGGTGAAGCCCGTGGGCTCTGCCCCGCCGAACCACTTCAGCTCGACCCCGCGTGCGGCGCAGCGGCGGAGCACCTCGGCGATGGCCTCGTCGCTCCAGTCGAGCAGCAGGAACTGGAAGGAGGAGCCGACCGGCACCTCCTTCGGATCGCGCGCAACCAGCGTCAGGCCCGGCGTGTCCGCCAGCCCCGCCTCGACCACCGCGTAGCGCGCATTCCAGCGCGCCACCTGCGCCCCAAGGGAGGCCAACTGCGGCCGCAGGATCGCCGCCCGCAGGTTGTCCATCCGCCCCGAGACGTTGGGCGTCATGTACTTCACCTCGGCGAAGGCTTCGGGCGGCGGCGCGGCAAGGTGGCGTTCGTAAAGCATGTAGGAGCCCGAGAGCATCACCGCCCGCGCCGCGATCTCCGCGTCGTCGGTGACGAGGAAACCACCCTCGCCCGAGTTCATGTGCTTGTAGGTCTGGGTCGAATAGCAGCCGACCGCGCCGTGCCGCCCCGAGGGCACGCCGTTCCACGAGGCCCCCATGGTGTGGGCGCAATCCTCGATCACCGTGACGTCCGCCGCATCGCAGATCGCCATGAGCGCGTCCATGTCGCAGATGTGGCCCCGCATGTGGCTGAGCATCAGCACCTTCGCGCCGCTCGACTGCACCTTGAGCGCGAGATCGTCGAGGTCGATCACCAGCCGCTCCGTCACGCCGACGAAGACCGGCACGGCCCCCAGCGCCGCGATGGCCCCCGGCACCGGCGCCAGCGTGAAGGCATTGGTCAGCACCTTGTCGCCCGGACACACGCCGACAGCCCGCAACGCGCACCCCAGCGCATAGCCGCCGGAGGCCACCGCCAGCGCATAGGCCGCGCCGGTGAAGCCCGCGAATTCCTGTTCCAGGAGGGCCGTTTCCGACAGCTCGCCGGGGGCGGTGTTGTAGCGGTGCAGGCGCCCGTGGCGCAGCACGGCCAAGGCCGCGGCGATGCCCTCGTCCGGGATCGGTTCCTGCTGGGTGAATGAGCCGGTGAAGCGTTCTGTCATGGCGTCATCTGCGCCGAGCCGCGCCGCGGGGTCAATGGGTTTCGCCTGCCCTGCGGCAGGCGATCCGGGGGGGGGGGGGGGGGGGGGGGGGGGGGGGGGGGGGGGGGGGGGGGGGGGGGGGGGGGGGGGGGGGGGGGGGGGGGGGGGGGGGGGGGGGGGGGGGGGGGGGGGGGGGGGGGGGGGGGGGGGGGGGGGGGG
>NZ_JBRBWD010000025.1:0-181301 GCF_052825245.1 Sagittula sp. | reverse complement strand
TGCTTTCCAAGTACTCCGGGGTGAATGCGCGCCAGCGCAGAGGGGCAGCGCCCCTCCCCCCGTGGGGGGGCCACGCGCGCCGGCCGCCGGAGTACGGCCCCCCCCACAAGGGGGAACGGCCCCCAGTGCGGCATGTCAGGGGCGGTGTGGGGGGGGGGTCGCACCCGGGGGGGGGGGGCGGGGGGCGCCCCCACGGGGGGAGGGGCGCTGCCCCTCTGCGCTGGCGCGCATTCACCCCGGAGTACTTGGAAAGCAGAGAAGCCCTATGGGCGCAGGGGGAAGGTTCATGCTGAACGATATTTTCATCAAGCCGTTCGCGGACATGATCGACGCGCCGGACTTCCTGTTGCAGGTGCTCTGGGAGGGGCTGGTGTCTGGGGTGCTTTACGCGCTGATCGCGCTGGGCTTCGTGCTGATCTTCCGGTCGTCGCGGATCTTCAACTTCGCGCAGGGCATCATGGTGGTCTTCGCGGCGCTGACGCTGGTGGGGCTGCATGCCTTCGGGGTGCCGGCGTGGATCGCGTTGGCGCTGACGCTGGGTGTGATGTTCGTCCTGGCCGTGACCATCGAGCGGGTGGTGCTGCGGCCGCTGGTCGGGCAGCCGGACATCATCCTCTTCATGGCGACGATCGGCATCACGCTGTTCCTGATCGGCTTTGGCGAGATCATCTTCGGCGGCGAGAACAAGGTGATGATCACCGAGGAGCTGAGCATTCCCACCGGCGACACGGTGCTGGAGCCCTGGGGCGGGCTGCTGATCCTGCAGCATCTGGACATCACGGTGGTGCTGGTGGCCTGCACGCTGGTGGCGGCGCTGCTGGCGTTCCTCAACTACACGCGGATGGGCCGGGCGATCCGGGCGCTGGGCGACGACCACCAGGCGGCGCTGTCTGTGGGCATTTCGCTGCAGACGGTCTGGGTGCTGGTGTGGTTCATCGCGGGGATCATCGCGCTGGTCACGGGCATCGCCTGGGGCGCGCGGGCGGGGGTCAGCTTTGCGCTGGAGGTGATCGCCTACAAGGCGCTGCCGGTGCTGATGCTGGGCGGGCTCGAGTCGATCACCGGGGCGATCATCGGCGGGCTGATGATCGGCCTGCTGGAGAAGCTGTTCGAGATCTACTGGGGCCAGCCGCTGCTGGGCGGCAATACCGAGACGTGGTTCGCCTTCGTGCTGGCGCTGATCGTGCTGCTGTTCCGGCCGCAGGGGCTGTTCGGGGAGCGGATCATCGAGCGGGTCTAGCGGGCCAGCGGCGAGAGAGTGCCAGCGGCGTTCACGGATGCCGAGGGCGGTCTGGACGGCCCCGGACACGGGCGGGGCGTGACGAGTGGAATGGCGGGCGGGCAGCGCGGTGCGGCGGGTGTCCGGGAGGTGGAAGGCATGACGAAACTGATCGCGGTTCTCAACGTGGTGGCCTGGGCGGGGTTTTGGTCTTTTGGCTATCTGGCGCTGACGACGCCGGTGGAGCAGGGTGGACGCATGGTCGTTGCGCTGCTGCTGGCAGCCTTCGGGGCGGCACTGGGGATCTGGGCGTGGTTCCGGATCGTGCGGCACACCGAGGCGACCGGCTATGCGCGGCCGGCCAGCAGCCGGGCGCGTCACGATGCAGACGAAGGACTGGATGCCTGATGGCCACACAGAAGACCCCCGCCGGGACGGACAGGACGCGCGCTCCGAAGACCGCCCAGAAAACCGGCGCTCCGCAACGGGACCGCACGTCGCGCGCACGGGCGCCGGCCAGCGAGGAGGCCGCCGACATCGCCCGCGCGGCGAACGGGCTGAGCGAATACTACGACACGCAGCACGAGGCGGTGCAGGGCGTGATGAAGGCGCAGATGGACGTCATGAACACCATGATGTCGGCGTCGATGAATGCCACCACGACGTCGCTGAAGGCCATGGCGGCCTTCTGGGCGTCGGCCATCCCGGGCGCACGGCGGCGCGGGAACGACTGAAACGTGAAAGCGCCCGGGGACCGGCGGCAAGACCGATCCGGGCGATGAAGAGGGAGGACCGCGGATGCTCTATCGCACCGCCGGACAGTTCAAGACGACATACGAGGCGGACCAGGCGCTGTTCCCGGTCCGGCAGGACGCGATCCTGCTGGGGGTGATCCTGCTGTGCGCCTGGGTGATCTTTCCGCTGACGGCGAGCGAGTTCGCCTTCCAGACGCTGCTGATCCCGGTGCTGATCTATTCGCTTGCGGCACTCGGGCTGAACATCCTGACGGGCTATGCCGGGCAGCTCTCGCTGGGCACCGCGGCCTTCATGGGGGTCGGCGCCTATGCCTGCTACAAGCTGATCACGCTCATGCCGTGGATGAACCCGGTGATCGCGATCCTCTTGTCGGGGGTGTTCTCGGCCGGGGTGGGGGTGGCCTTCGGCATTCCCAGCCTGCGGATCAAGGGGTTCTACCTCGCCATCGCGACGCTGGCGGCGCAGTTCTTCCTCGTGTGGCTCTTCGAGAAGTGGGCCTGGCTTTACAACTACAACGCAAGCGGCGCGATCCAGGTGCCGAACCTCGAGATGTTCGGGGTCTACGTGGCGGGGCCGCAGGCCAGCAGCATCGTGCAGTATTACGTGGTGCTGTTCATCGTCTGCCTGCTGACGATGCTCTGCATCAACCTGACGCGCGGCACGCTGGGGCGGACGTGGAAGGCGACGCGGGACATGGACATCGCCGCCGAGCTGATCGGCATCAACCTGATGCGCTCGAAGCTGACGGCCTTCGCGATCTCGTCCTACATCGTGGGCGTGGCGGGGGCGCTGTTCGTCTTCATGTGGCGCGGCGCGGCGGAGCCGAACCTCTTCGACATCCCGCTGTCGTTCCGCATCCTGTTCATCGCGATCATCGGCGGGCTGGGATCGATCATGGGCAACTACCTGGGCGCCATCCTGATCGTGGGCCTGCCGGTGGTGCTGAACCTGCTGCCGAACGCGCTGGGGATTTCCATCGACAGCGCGCTGGTGGAGCACCTCAACATCATGATCGTGGGGAGCCTGATCGTGTTCTTCCTGATCGTGGAGCCGCACGGGCTGGCGCAGCTGTGGCGGCTGATCCGGGAGAAGATGATCCTCTGGCCGTTCCCGCACTGACGGGGCGCGGCCGGTGACGCGCGTGCGGGGGCAGGATCTGCGCCCTGCGCGGGGTCCCGCGAAGGGTGGGCCCGAAAGACGACGTAAGAAACGAAGTGACAGATTTCAGGGAGGAGAACCAATGAAACACTTCACGAAACTGGCGGTGGCCGCGGTCGTCGCGGGTGTCACCGCAGGCGCTGCCATGGCGCAGGAACTGTACACCCCGAACCTCAGCTACCGGACCGGCCCCTTTGCCGCGACGGGCATTCCGCTGATGAACGGTCAGGCCGACTACATGACCATGCTCAACGAGCGGGACGGTGGCATCGGCGGCGCGAAGATCAACTTCGAGGAATGCGAGACCGGCTATTCCACCGAGAAGGGCGTCGAGTGCTACGAGAAGACCAAGGGGCAGGCCATCGTGACCCAGCCGTGGTCCACGGGCATCACCCTGCAGGTGCTGCCGAAGACCAATGTGGACGAGATCCCGATCCTCGCCTCGGGCTATGGCTTCAGCCCGATGATGGACGGCGCGACCTTCCAGTGGGCGTTCAACACGCCTGCCGGTTACTGGGACGGCGCCGACATGATCATCCAGTACCTCGAAAGCCAGGGGTCGCTGGAGGGCAAGAAGATCGTGCACCTGCACCTCGACCACCCGTTCGGCAAGGAGCCTCTGCCGGTTCTCGAAAAGCTGGCCGAGGAGAAGGGGTTCGAGCTGGTGCCGATCCCGGTCGGCCTGAAGGAGATGCAGAACCAGTCCGCCCAGTGGCTGCAGATCCGCCGCGAGCGCCCGGATTACGTCATCATGTGGGGCTGGGGCGCGATGAACGCCGGGGCCATCACCGAGGCGGTGAAGACCAAGTTCCCGATGGAGAACTTCATCGGCGTGTGGTGGGCCGGGCATGACGCCGACCTCAAGATCGTCGGCGAGGACGGCAAGGGCTACAAGTCGATCTCGTGGTCGTTCCCGAACGCCGATGCGCCGGTGATCGCGGACATCAAGAAGCACGTGGTCGACGCCGGTCTGACGAAGTCGAACCCGGAAGAGATGGAAGGCGTGTTCTACAACCGCGGCATCATCATCTCGGCCATCCTCGCCGAGGGCATCCGCATGGCGCAGGAGGAATACGGCACGGCAGAGATCGACGCGGCGCAGCTGCGCTGGGGTCTCGAGAACATCGACATGACCGAGGCGCGCATCGACGAGCTGGGCCTGACCGGCATGGTGCCGCCGTTCAAGACCTCCTGCGACGACCACACCGGCAAGTCCGGCGGCTGGATGCTGGAGTGGGACGGCGAGAAGTTCGTGAAGGCCTCCGACCATCTGGTGCCGAACACCGACGGCTATGCCGACCTGATCGCGTCGTCGGCGGCGGAATACGCCGAGGCCAACCAGCCCTGGCCGGTGAACGAGACCTGCGGCGGCTGACGGCCTGCGCGTGACGATACGTCCGGCGGCGGCGCGGGCCGCTGCCGCCGGGCACCCAAGGGATTTTCACAGAGACGAGGCAGCGGTCCGGGCAAGGGTCCGGCGGGCTGCGAGAGGAACGCCATGCTGGACGCCGGGAAGACCGAGACCCTGCTTGAGGTCAACAACATCGAGGTGATCTACAACCACGTGATCCTCGTGCTGAAGGGCGTGTCGCTGACGGTCCGGAAGGGCGGGATCACCGCGCTTCTGGGCGGCAACGGCGCGGGCAAGACCACGACGCTGAAGGCGATTTCCAACCTGCTGCATTCGGAGCGCGGCGAGGTCACCAAGGGCTCCATCGTCTACAAGGGCGAGCGGGTGCAGGACCTCGATCCGGCGGCACTGGTGAAGCGGGGCGTCATCCAGGTGATGGAGGGGCGGCACTGTTTCGAACACCTGACGGTCGAGGAGAACCTGTTGACCGGCGCCTACACGCGGCGCGACGGCAAGGGCGCCATCGAGGCGGACCTCGACATGGTCTACGAGTATTTCCCGCGGCTGAAGGAGCGGCGGAAGAGCCAGGCGGGCTATACCTCGGGCGGGGAGCAGCAGATGACGGCGATCGGCCGTGCGCTGATGAGCCGCCCCGAGACGATCCTGCTGGACGAGCCTTCGATGGGTCTGGCGCCGCAGCTTGTGGAGCAGATCTTCGAGATCGTGAAGGCGGTGAACGAAGGGGAGGGCGTGTCTTTCCTTTTGGCCGAGCAGAACACCAACGTCGCCCTGCGCTATGCGCATTCGGGATACATTCTCGAAAACGGGAGGGTTGTGATGGAAGGCCCGGCCAGCGAGCTGCGCGAGAACCCGGACGTGAAGGAGTTCTACCTCGGCATGTCGGACGAGGGCCGGAAATCGTTCCGCGACGTGCGTTCCTACCGGCGCCGCAAACGCTGGCTGGCCTGAGGGGCGCGCGATGAAGACCTGTCCCGAAGGCGGCGCCTATCTGTCACGCCTCGCGCATGCTGCGCAGGAGGTCGAGCTGCGCCAGCGCCTCTGCGCGGGTGGCGAAGATGTTGGGCGCGAAGCCGGCGCTGGCACTGCGCGCGCGGATGTTCTCCGCCTCGTCTTCGGCGACGTTGTAGCGCAGCGTCGCGAGCGAGAAACTGGTGTTCAGGTCGCGGCCCCGGCGGGCGTATTCGACCCACGCGGCGGGCATGACCTGCGCATTGTGGTAGTTGACCAGCGCGTACCAGCGCATCGGGCGGCCCATGGCGACAACGCGCGCCTCGACGTGGTCGAAGAGGTCGGCGACGTCGCGGGCATGGTGGAGCGTCATGTCCGACATGTCGATCTCGACGATGCGGCGGTTGGTATCAAAGCTGACCCGCGGATAGAGGTCGTGGAAGCGCAGCGTCCGTTCGTCCACGCGCGGCGGCAGGTTGGCGTCGCGGATGTCCTGAAGGTAGCGCAGCGCCGTTGCCTCGTCCGGGAACACGGGCATGTTGAAGCCGGACTGCTGCGAGATCGTGGCCAGCGCGGCGGCGATGTCCGGCGTGGCACCGTAGCGCGCGGACCCCAGGGCGTGATGCAGGTTCAGCGCGTGCACGCGGCCCGTGTAGGCCTTGCAGGCCGCCGGCAGGATCGCGGTGCCGGTGAGGTCGATCAGGAAATACCAGTGGCGTTCGCCGGAGGCGGCGATGCTGTCCTCGATCGCGTCGAAGTGGATATCGACGTCCACGGGATGCTCGAAGCGCAGCCCGGAGACATCCAGGTGCATGACCCTCCGGTCATGATCGAAACGCAGGCGTCGTTCCAGTTGGGTGATCACGGACTATCCCCTTCGGCACGGAAAATATCAGAACGCCGGAAAATAGCTATCCGGATAAATGCAGATTGCCCGAGGGGAGGGACAACCCGATGAGCACCTATTTCGACGCGCTCGAAACGCGCAGCCGCGACGAACGGGAGGCGGCGCAGCTCGAGGGCCTGAACGCGCAACTGGCGCGGCACGGGCTGGATGCGCTGGAGACGCTGGCCGACCTGAAGTCGCTGCCGGTGCTGCGCAAGGCGGACCTCGTGGCGCGCCAGAAGGAGGCCCCGCCCTTCGGTGGCCTGCCGGTGAGCAACCTCGCGCATGTGTTCCAGTCGCCGGGGCCGATCTACGAGCCGGGCGGCGTGAGCCATGACTGGTGGCGCGTGGGCCGCTTCCTGCATGCCTGCGGGATCGGCGTGGGCGACGTGGTACAGAATTGTTTCGGCTACCACCTGACGCCCGCCGGGATGATCTTCGAGAACGGCGCGCGGGCGGTGGGCGCTGCCGTACTGCCCGCCGGCACCGGCCAGACGGAGCTTCAGGTGCGGGCGGCGAAGGACGTGGGCGCCACCGCCTACGCGGGCACGCTGGATTACCTGAAGGTGATCCTTGAAAAGGCCGACGAGATGGGGCTTGAGCTGCAGATCGCCCGGGCGGCGGTGGGCGGCGGGGCGCTGTTCCCCTCCCTCCGCGCCTGGTACGAGGAGCGCGGCATCCTTTGCCTGCAGTGCTACGCGACAGCCGATCTGGGCAACGTCGCCTACGAGAGCTCGGCGAAGGAGGGGATGATCCTCGACGAGGGTGTGATCCTTGAGATCGTGACCCCCGGCACCGGCGATCCGGTGGCGGAGGGCGAGGTGGGCGAGATCGTGGTGACCACGCTGAACCCCGACTACCCGCTGATCCGTTTCGCCACCGGCGACCTGTCGGCGATCCTGCCGGGGGAAAGCCCCTGCGGGCGGACCAACACCCGGATCAAGGGCTGGATGGGCCGCGCCGACCAGACGACGAAGATCAAGGGCATGTTCGTGCGCCCCGAGCAGGTGGCCGAACTGGTCGCCCGCCATGCCGAGATCGACCGCGCCCGCGTGGTCGCCAGCCGCGAGGGCGAGATGGACGTGATGACGGTGCGAATCGAAACCGGGGCAGAGGCCGTCCCGGGCGTCGAGGACAGCGTGGCAGGCGTTCTGAAGATGAAGGGACGGGTCGAACTGGTGGCCCCCGGCGGTTTGCCGCGCGACGGGCTGGTGATCGAGGATCAGCGCACCTACGACTGACGGTTGTACCCGCAACGGGGCATCTTCCTGAGAATCCGGAAAAAATTCCCGCGCCCTCCGGGGCGCGCGGGTTTGTCACGCCGCAGAAGTTTTCGGCTCTGGCAGAATCGTGTCTTGTCGGAAGGGCCAAGCGCGGTAGGCTTGTGGACAAAGGAGGATTTGTCATGCGGATTCTTGCACTTGCCTTTACAGGACTCGTTTCCGGAACGATCACGGGCGTATTGATGCCCAATGTTGCGGCAGCCGAGGGCGACGCCCTCGTGATCGGCAACAGCAGTTACAACGGCGTCCAGACGCTCTTTGCCGCGACACAGGTGGCAGAGACGGCGCAGGCGCTGAGGGACAACGGCTTCGACGTGACCGAGGCGCGCGACGCGGGCGGCGCGGCGATGTCGGACGGCTTCCGCACCTTCGTGTCTGCAATCGACGGCGATGACGGCCCGGTGGTGGTGATCCTGGCCGGGGCCTTTGCCCATGCCGACCACGGGTCGTGGCTCTTGCCTGCGGCGGACGGATCGGGCCTTGCCGACGCGGCGGTGATGGTCGAGGCCTTCCCGGTGGAGGCGGTGCTGAGCGTGCTGGCGAAGTCGCCGGGGCGGTCTTTCCTCGTGCTGGCCGAAAGCGGCGTGGCAGGCGAGTTCGGCGATTTCCTCGAACCGGGCCTGGGAGAGCTGCGCGTGCCCGAGGGTGTGACCGTGCTGCGCGGCGAGGAGGCCAAGGTGGCGCGCTTCGCGGCGGGCGATCTGGTGAAGGTCGGCGTGCCGGTGGTGGCCGCGGCGCGGGCGGCGGGCCTGACGGTCAGCGGCAACGGCGGCGCGGACCTCGTGGTGGTCGAGCGCGAGCCGGTGGACGACGTAGGCGGCGCGCCGGGCGGCGTGCCGGAGGACGGCCCGGTCGCTGCGGTGGAGCCAGAGCCCGAGGCGGTCGAAGAGGCGCCGGACGTGGCGGAGAGCGCCGCGCCTGAACCTGCGCCGGTCGCTGAGGCGGAGGTGGCCGAGGCCGAAGGGACCGATGCGTCGGAGATGCCGTCCGATGAGGTGGTCGAGGTGATCGAGCCGGAGACGGAGGCGGACGCCCCCGCGGCAGAGGTTGCAGAGACCCCGGCGGAGGACATGCCCGAGGCGGAGACGGCTGATGCCCCCGTGGCGGAAGTGACCGAGGCGCCGGAGGCCGACACCGCAGAGGCGCCGGTGGCGGAGGTGACCGAGGCGCCGGAGGCCGATACAGCAGAAGCGCCCGTGGCGGAGGTGACTGAAGCGCCCGAGGCCGATACAGCCGAAGCACCTGTGGCCGAAGTGACCGAAGCGCCGGAGGCCGAGGTGGCGGATGCGCCGGAGGCTGCGGACACGGGCGAGGCGGAGGCGGTCGTGGCCGCGGAGCCGGAACCTGCCGAAGCGCCGGAGCCGGTGATGGCGGAGACCGCGGAACCCGCTCCGGCGGACGAGGTCGCGCCGGAAGTGGCCGAGACCGCCCCGGTGGCGGAGCCGGAAGACACCCGTTCGGAAGTGGAGATCGCAGCCGACGACGCGGCCTGGCGGGCGGCGCGGATCGAGAACACCGAGGCCAGCTATACATC
This sequence comes from Sagittula sp., assembly GCF_052825245.1. Lineage (NCBI taxonomy): Bacteria > Pseudomonadati > Pseudomonadota > Alphaproteobacteria > Rhodobacterales > Roseobacteraceae > Sagittula > Sagittula sp. The sequence goes on along the minus strand of NZ_JBRBWD010000025.1, from coordinate 172,145 downwards.
CTACCTGAAGGCGCAGCCGGACGGCGCCTATACCAACGCCGCCAACCAGCGGATCAAGGCGATCAGGTCCGATCCCTTCTATGACCTGCGGCGGGCGGAGGACTTCCTTGGCCTGACGCGCGAGGCACGGCGAGACATCCAGCGCGATCTCGACCTTTTGGGGTATTACACCTGGGCGGTGGACGGGATCTTCGGCGAGGGCACCCGCGATGCGGTGCGCGGCTGGCAGAAGAACGCAGGGATGGAAGAGACCGGCTATCTCGACCTCGACCAGATCGCGAAGATCGAGGCGGACGCCGCGGCGAAGGAGCAGGCGGCGGATGCGCAGCGCGCCCGCGAACGTGCCCGCCAGGCCGCCGCAGCGGAGGCGGAGCGCAAGCGGGCCGCCCAGGAGGCTGCCGCAGCGGCGGAAGCGGCAAGGGCCGAGCCTGCGCCGCGCCGCGGGCCCTCCGATGCGGCGATGTGGGCCGAGGTGGAGCGCCTTGGCACCGAGGAGCAGGTGCGGCGCTACCTGCGGGCCTACCCGAACGGCGCGCGTGCCACGCAGGCCCGCAACATGCTGGCGGTCATCGAACGGACGCGCGGCGGCTGACCGGCGGGAAACGCGGGCGGAGAATCAGTGGGCTGGGCCTTTTGGACGCTCCGACCGGGCCATTGAGCAGGCCCGGCGGCCCGACCTCTGCACCACGGCAGGGGCGGGTGCGCAGACCGAGGGTCACGTTTGCGGAGCCCATGAACACGAAAAACCCCCGAGGCTTGTGCCTGCGGGGGTTCTTTCTTGCGTCGATCCCGGCCCGAAGGTCGGGTCGTGCGATCAGCCCTGACGCGCCTTGAACTTGCGCTGGGTCTTGTTGATCACGTAAACGCGGCCCTTGCGGCGCACAACGCGGCAGTCGCGATGGCGATTCTTGAGCGAGCGGAGCGAGTTTGCGACCTTCATCGGTCTCTCCTTCGTCTTTCGCGGCGCGCGAGCGCCATGGGTTGTGCCAGACGCGTGAGCGTCCTGCGTTGCAAGTCCCCGGAACATCTCGGGCGCGGTCCTGTTCAGGACGCGCCCGCAACCCCCCGGGGGGTGAAATCTGGTGGGCGATACTGGGATCGAACCAGTGACCCCTACGATGTCAACGTAGTGCTCTACCGCTGAGCTAACCGCCCGTATGGCCGATCGGTTCCCCTTGGTCCGTGCCCCCTCCGAAAGAAAGGGGCGCGGGAGGTCCGCGCCGGTGGAGGGGTCTATAAATAGGTTCCGGAGCGGGATCAAGGGCTTTTGGAGTCGAAAGTTTTCGGTCTATGATTTGCTGCAAAGGAGCGCCAATGCCCAGCACAGCTTACCATCTTCATCTTCCGAAGACGCTGTCGAGTTGCGTTGTGTTCGCGTCCCCGCATTCGGGGCGCGATTATCCGCCGAGCTTCCTTGCGACGACCCAGCTGGACGAGCGGACGATTCGCTCGTCGGAGGATGCCTGGGTCGACCGGCTGTTCGATTCCGCGCCCGAACTTGGTGCCCCGCTGCTGCGCGCCGGTGCGCCGCGCGCCTACGTCGACCTCAACCGCGCGGTCGACGAACTGGACCCGGCGCTGATCGAGGGGGTGCGCCGTTCGGGGCACAATCCGCGCGTGGCCTCGGGCCTCGGCGTGGTGCCGCGGGTCGTGGCGGGGGGCCGGGCGATCTATCGCGGCAAGCTGTCCCGGCTGGAGGCGGAGCGCCGTCTGCAGCAGATCTGGCGGCCTTATCACGAGAAGCTGGCGTCGCTGCTGGCGCAGTCGCACGCGATCTTTGGCGAGGCGATCCTGATCGACTGCCATTCGATGCCGCGCGAGGCGCTGGACGGCGCGCTGCGTAACGGCGTGCCCCGGCCCGAGATCGTGATCGGCGACCGCTTCGGCGCCTCCTCGGCGGCGGACGTGGTGGAACGGGTGGAGGCGGCCTTCCGCGCGGCCGGATTCGTGGTGGCGCGCAACACGCCCTTTGCCGGGGCCTATTCGACGCAGGCCTACGGGCGGCCGCTGCGGAACCAGCATGCCGTGCAGGTGGAGATCGACCGCTCGCTCTACATGGACGAGAGGAACATCTGCCCGAGCGCGCATTTCGAGGACGTGCGGCGGGTGCTGCGCGGTGTCGTGGCGGAACTGGCCGCGATGGGCGCGCGCGATCAGGGGCAGCTCGCGGCGGAGTGACGGGGGTCTTCCGGTCCGACGCGATTCGCGGGGCGGCTGGTGTGCCGTTCAGCCGAACAGCCGGTCGAGCGCGGCGTCGAGCGGCGCGGGATCGTCGATCTTCAGCCTGACAGGGACGGTCAGCACGTGGCGGCGCATGTCGGCGGGCAGGCGGACGGCGTCCTTTTCGGTGGTGACGAGCTGTGCGTTCATCCGGCGCGCGTCCTGCACGAGACGGGTCAGGATGGCGGCGGTCAGCGGCTGGTGGTCGCCGAGCGCCACGGTGCCCTTCACATCGGCGCCAAGGCCCCTGAGGGTGGCAAAGAACTTCTCCGGATGGCCGATGCCCGCGAAGGCGAAGGCGGCCGTGTCCTGCCAGTCCATGCCGGTCTGCAGCGGCTCCAGCGCGCCGGTCAGGTGGGGGATGTCCACCTGAGCGCCCCATGTGGCGGCAAAGCGCTGCTGCGCGGCGGGCGGGCCGATGGAGAGGAGCAGGTCGGCACGGGCAAGGCCCGCCGCCACGGGTTCGCGCAGGGGGCCTGCGGGCAGGCAGCGGCCATTGCCGAAGCCCATGTGCGCGTCCACCGTCACCAGCGTCAGGTCCTTGCGCAGCGCCGGGTTCTGCAGCCCGTCATCGAGCACGAGAACGTCGGCGCCCGCAGCCTCGGCCGCGCGGGCGCCCGCGGCGCGGTCCTTTGCCACCCATGCCGGGCAGAAGGCGGCGAGGAGGAGCGGTTCGTCCCCGGTCTGGTCTGCGGTGTGGCTGAGCGGATCGACCTGCACCGGGCCGTCGAGCGTGCCGCCGTAGCCGCGCGACAGCACATGCGGTGTCAGGCCGCGCTCCTGCAGGCGCTGGACGAGCGCGATGGAGGCGGGGGTCTTGCCGGTGCCGCCCGCGTTGACGTTGCCGACGCAGATCACCGGGATGCCGGGAGCATGGTCCGGGGCGCGGGCCACGCGGCGCGCGGTGGCGCGGGCGGTGAGCGCGGCCAGCGGGGCCAGCGCGCGGGCCTGCCACGCGGGGGCGTCGGGCGGGGTGAACCAGAAGCGCGGCGCCTGCATCAGACCGCCCCGCGTTCGTCGAGGACCTCGGCCACTTCGGCGATGACCTTGTCGACCAGTTCCGCCCCGGAGGAGATCACGTCCCATCCGGCATGCGCCATCGCCGCCGCCTGGTCGGGGGCGACGAGGTGCAGCACCGCCGTCGCCAGCGAATCTGCGTCGCGGACGATTCGTGCGGCCCCGGCCTCCACCAGCCGGGTGTAGCTGCGCAGGTGACCGCCGACGTTCGGACCGTAAAGGATCGCGGTGCCCAGCGTGGCGGCCTCGTAGGGGTCCTCGCCGCCGACGCCGGTCAGGAGCGAGCCGCCGAGGAAGGCCAGCGGCGCGATGCGATACCACAGGCCAAGCGCCTCCGGCCCTTCGGTGATGATGACCTGGGTGTTCTCGTCCGGGGTGTCGCCCTCGTCCCAGAGGCAGAGCCGGAGCTGCGCCTGGCGGGCGGCGCGGACGATCCGCTCGGCGTCCTGCGCGCAGGCGGGGACGATGACCAGCAGCAGGCGGTGGTTGAGGCGCACGGCCTGCCGGTGGGCGGCGAGGATGTCGTGGGTTTCCGCGCCGCGCAGGCGGGCGGCCAGCCACACCGGGCGCCCCGCCATCAGCCCCGCGACCTCCTCGTGCTGGGTGTCGGCGCAGGGCAGGGGCATCTCCGTGTCCATCAGCGGGCCTGCGGCGTGGATGCGCGCGGCCTCCATCCCCAGCCGCCTGAGGCGCCGGGCGGCGGCCTCGTCGGTGGCGTAGAGCGTGTCGAAGAGCGCCAGCGCCGCCGGGGCCGGATCGGGCAGCCAGCGCGCGGCGGCGGGCGCCACGGGCGGCGTGTCGGCGAGGTCGAGCGCGACGAGATGCGCGCCCTCCTCCGACAGCGCGTGCAGCAGGGCGGGGCGCAGGTTGGACCCGGCCCAGAGCACCACGTCCGGCTTCAGGTGCCGCGCGTAGGCGGTGCAGTCGGGCAGCCGTTCGGCGGGCGCGGGCAGGTGCAACGCCTCGCCGGTGGCGGGCGTGTCGCCGGACAGCACGATCTCGGTGTCCGGGTGGTGGCCGTTCAGGCGGGCGCAGAGGCTGGCCAGCGCGCGCCCGCGTTCCTCGCCCGAGGCCCAGGCCCAGACGACCGGCCCCGGCGGGCGCGGCGGCAGCGGTTGCGGCTTTTCCGCGCCCGGGCCGCGCGTCGTGGCCAGATAGGCCTGGAGCGACAACGCGCGACTGCTCAAGGCGTCAGCCCAGTTCTTCGGTGGAGGAGGCTTCCTTGCCTTCCTCCCTCAGCCGGTGCAGGTGGGCGATGAAATAGCGCATGTGGGCGTTGTCCACGGTGCGCTGTGCCTCTGCCTTCCATGCGTTGAAAGCCTCTTCGTAGTTCGGAAAGATGCCGACGATGTGCAGGTCGTTCACGTCGCGGAACACGGTCTTGGTGGGGTCTTCGAGTTCGCCGCCGAAGACGAGATGGAGCCGTTGCATGCGCTTCTCCTGAAGGATGGGAGCCGGGGTGACGGGCCATGACCGTAGTCATCGCGGGGACGGGGTCAAGCTTGCCACGGGGCGTTTCGGGTGTCGTGCCAAATACTTCGTTACCGGTTGCGGGCCTTTGCCGCCGAACCGGGCGTCCCCGGTGCCGCGTCGCTGAGCCGCGCCATGAGCGCGCCGTGCAGGCCGGGATTGGCCGCCACCAGCCCGTCGACCTGCGGATGCGGCCCGTTGAAGCGCAGCGGCAGGCCGCGGCGGTCGGTGACGGTGGCGCCCGCCTCCGACAGGATCAGCGCGCCGGCGGCGATGTCCCATTCCCAGCTTGGCCGGAAGGTGAACATCGCGTCATAGCGCCCTTCCGCCACCAGCGCCTGCCGGTATGCCAGCGAGGGGCGGTGGTGGCGCTTCACCTGCGGCACGCCGCCCGGCCAGTGGTGCGGGTCGAGGTTGGGCCGTGTGGCCAGCACCTCCGCATCGGCCAGCGCGCCGCGGGGCGAGACGGCGATCGTGTCGCCGTTCAGCCGGGCACCGCCGCCCAGCCGGGCGCTGTAGAGCGCGTCCAGCATCGGCAGGAAGACCACCGCCGCCTGCACGATCCCGTCTTCGACCACCGCCAGCACATGCGCCCACGCGCGCGAGCCTTCGATGTAGGAGCGCGTGCCGTCGATGGGATCGACGATGAAGACGCGCTGCTTTCCAAGCCGGGTGTCGCCGTCGGGCGTTTCCTCCGACAGCCAGCCGTAATCGGGGCGGGCCGGGCGCAGGATCTCCTTCAGGGCCGTGTCCACGGCGAGGTCGGCGCGCGTCACGGGGCCCGCGTCGTCGTCCTTGTAGCGGATATCGAGGTCCTGCCCGATGAAGCCGGTCGCGATCTCGCCCGCCCGGCGCGCGGCATCGGTCAGCAGGCGCAGGTCGGCGTCTGCCTCAGTCTCCGGCAAGGGTGAGCCCCTCGACCAGCAGCGACGGCACCACGCGGGACAGCCACGGGCGGGCGTCGTTCGCGGGGGTGATGGCGCGCAGCATCTCGCGCAGGTTGCCCGCCAGCGTGACGCCGGAGACCGGGTAGGCCAATGCGCCGTTCTCCACCCACCAGCCCGCCGCCCCGCGCGAGTAGTCGCCGGTGTTGGGGTTGATGGTGGAGCCGATCATCGAGGTCACCAGCAGGCCGCTGCCCATCTCGGCCATCAGCTCTTCGCGGGTCTTGTCGCCCTGCGTCAGTTCGAGGTTCCAGACGGTCGGGGAAATCCCGCCCGAGACGGAGCGCGCGGCGTTGGCGGTGCTCTCCATCTCCAGCTTGCGGGCGTTGGCGAGGTCGAGCGTCCAGCCGGTCAGCACGCCGTCGTCGATCAGCTTGCGGGCCTTGGTCGGCAGGCCCTCCGCGTCGAAGGGGCGGGAGGCGGAGGTGCGCGGGCGGTGCGGGTCCTCGATCAGCGACAGGCCTTTTGGCAGGACATCTTCGCCGAGGGCGCCGCGCAGCCATGACGCGCCGCGCGCCACCGATGCGCCGTTCGACGCGGCGACGAGGTGGCCGATCAGCGACGAGGAGATGCGTTCGTCGAAGAGCACGGGGTAGGCGCCGGTCTTCGGACGTTTCGGGTTCAGCCGTTCCAGCGCGCGGGTTGCGGCGGTGTTGCCGATGTCCTCGGCGGACCGCAGGTCGGACTGGAAGATGCGGCTGTCGCCGTCGTAGTCGCGTTCCATGGCCAGCCCGGTGCCCGCCACGGCGACGCAGGACCGCGAGCGCCCGGTGCGGCGGTAGCCGCCGACAAAGCCGTTGGAGGCCGCCAGCGCCACGTTCTGCGCCGAGTAGGTGGCGGAGGCGGAATGCACCATGGTGATGCCCTTATGGGCCAGCGCCGCGGCCTCTGCCCGGCGGGCGTCGTCCTCAAGCTCTGCCGGGGCTGGTTCGGCCGTGGGGTCGGCCAGTTGCAGCGCGTCCATGTCCCAGTCGCGCGCAAGCTGCGAGGGGTCGGCAAGGCCGGCGTAGGGGTCTTCGGGTGTCTCGCGGGCCATGGCGACGGCGCGTTCGGCCATGGCGGTCAGCGCCTCGGCCCGGGTGTCGGAGGTGGAAACGCTGGCGACCCGCTTGCCCACGAAGACCCGCAGCCCGAGGTCGCGCCCCTCGGCCCGTTCCGCCTGTTCCAGCGTCCCGGCGCGCACGTCGATGGACAGCGACGTGCCTTCGATGGCGATGGCGTCGGCGGCATCGGCGCCGGCTTTCTTCGCGGCGTCGAGCAGGGCCTGGGTCAGCTCGGTCGGGGTCTGGGACATCTGCAGCCTTTCGTCGGTCGTTGTCCCGAGGTAGGGCGCCGCGCGTCGGGGTGCAAGCGTTTCGCGGAAGGGCGCGGGGCCGGGCCCTGCCGGTCAGCGCGGATCGCACTCCACGAAGGCGGTGAAGGCGGCGGCCCGCTGGGCCAGGTCCTCGGGCGGGAGCGCCGCGTGCGGTGCGGCGTGGCGCGGAGAGATGCCCTGCGCCGCCAGGAACCGCGCCGCCACCTCGGCCCTCACCGCGAAGTTCACGTTCTGGGGAATGTCGCGGAGCTGGTCGGCGATGGAGAGCGCGTCGAGCTTGGCCACCACGACGCCCACCACCGAGCCATCGGCACCGATCAGCGGCCCGCCGGAGTTGCCGGGCTGAACGGGCGCGGTGATCTGCATCGTGGCACGGTCGCCCGACAGCCCGGTGCTGGCAGAGACCGCGCCGCGCGTCACGTTCATCCCGCCAAGGATGTGCGACAGCGGATACCCCAGCGCGGTCACGTCGGAATTGAGCCGCGCGGGCGCCTCGGAGAAGGTGGCGACCGCGGGGGCCAGGCCGTCCGAGAGAAGAAGCGCAAGGTCACTGTCCGTGGCCTCCGCCAGCAGGCGGGCGGGCAGGCCGTCCACGCGGATCGTGGTGCAGTCGTCGGTGACATGGGCGTTGGTCAGCACGTGCCCCTCTGCCGAGACGTAGAAACCGCTGCCGGTGCTGGCGGCGCGGGGCGGAAGGGGGTGCGGGAGGGTGGCCTCGTTCGGGGTGGGCGCGTCCTGCGGCAGCCGGTCGAGGGTTGCCAGCAGTGGCGCCGCGGCCGTTCGTGTCCGGTCGAGCCGCCCGCCCCGCGTCACCGCAAGCGGCGCCGCCAGTCCCGGCGCGATGCTGGCCGCCACCGCCCCGAGGAGCGCGCGGTCGGACGCCTCTGCCGACAGGACCACCGTGGACCACGCGCCGTCGATGTAGTCGGAACGGACGTGGCGCAGGGTGCCGTCCGCGCCGGTGATCCGGGTCACGGCCAGGCTGGCGTCGCGGGTGCGGATCGCCGTGCCGCCCTCTGCCTGAAGCGCCACGGTGTCGCGGTGCAGGGCCTGCGCCTCGACCCGCGAGAGGGTGGCAAAGCGGTAGCGGAGAGAGGATCCGCCATGGTCCCAGACGGTGAACGCGCCTTCCGGCGGGGCGGGGTCCGCGGTCTTGGCCGGGAAAAGGAGCGACAGCCCCAGCGTGTCGAGGTGCCGCCACGTCCAGCCGTCCCGCGCGATGCGGTCCGTCAGATCCTGCGCCAGCGCGGCCATGTGCAGCGCGGAGGGCGCGGCGCCATATGCGGTGCGGACGAAACCGTGCATCGCCGCCTCCGCACCGGGGGTCCAGTCGGGGGTGACGGGGGCGTCGAAGGTCCCTTCGAAAGCCAGCGCGACCTGAAGGAAGCGCCGGTCCTGGATCGAGAGGTCCTCGGCGGTGAAGGGGGCGGCGAGGTCGACCGTCTCCTGCGCCAAGGCGGGTCGCCACGGGGGCAGGGCCAGCAGGAGGAGCACGAAAAGGGTGCGCAAAGGTCCGGTCATGAAAGATCGCAGCAACGAATGGTCTGTCCGGGCAGCCTGCCACGCGGACCCACGCGCGGCAATCGCTTCCGCCCCGGCGGTGTCCGCTGGCAGCGCAGGCTTCGGCCGGTCAGGGGGCCTTCTGCGTCACCGCCACGATGGGACCCATGCGCCGCCCGAGGTCGTTGCGCCCCAGTTCCGGCGCGTAGAGCCGCGAGACGTTGCCGTCGAGGAACAGCGCGTTGGGCAGCTTCAGACCGTCGCGGAAGAAACGGCCGAACTCGTGGAAGGTCACGAGGCTCTGCGAGATCGCGAAGACCGCGCGCTTGCCGTCCTTCGAGGTGCCGACGCCGTTGCGGATGTAGCGCGAGGTTGAGTCGGGCAGGAAGCGGGGGTGCAGCTCTCCGCCGATCACCAGCATCGGGCCGGACTGTGTCGCGTCGCGGCAGGCGGGTTTCGCGGCAAGGAAATCGCGGGTCTCGTAGACGCGGGCGCGCTTGTCGGTGATGCAGAGCACGCCATTGGGCAGCAGGCCGAAGTTGCCCGGCCCGGGGGAGGAGATGACGCGCATCTCTTCCTTGCCGTCCTCGACGTAGTGGCCGACCGGGGCGCGGTCCTCGTGGTACATGCCGGCGTTCATCGCGAAAGCGAGCGTCTCGCCGTTCTCGGCCAGCATCGCCTCCAGCCGCGAGAACTGGCCGATGGGCTGGCCGTTGGCGTCGGCGCGGAAGAGGCGCAGGTCCTCCTTCGTGGCGTCGACCTCGCAGACGGCGTAGCGGATCGACTCGAACTCGACGTTCTGGCAGGTGACCGCGCCGGCGGGCGCTGCCACCGAGGCGAGCAACGCCGTCAGCGCAAGGCAGACACGGAGCATGGGGTCAGCCCTCCACGTCGCGGCGCACGGTTTCGTCGGAAAACAGGCGCCGGGCCTCGTCGAGATTGTCGAAGGTTTCGTCCAGGCGGAAGCGCAGCTCGGGCGCGAACTTCAGAGTCAGCCCCTTCGAGACGGCGCGGCGCAGCTCGCCCTTGTTGCGGTCGAGGAGCGCGAACATGTCGTCGGCGTTCTGCCCGCCCAGGGGCACGACATAGGCCGTGGCGACCTTGAGATCGGGGGAAACGCGCACTTCGCCGACCGTGATCGAGAGGCGGTTGAGCTCCGGATCGTGAACGTCGCCGCGCATGAGCACATCCGACAGCTGGCGCCGGATGACTTCGCTCACCCGGAGCTGACGTTGGCTTGGCCCGGGGCCGTCTTGGAATCTGTTGCGTGCCATGGGGGGAGAAGTAGAGCGAAGCTGTCGCTTTGCCAAGCGCCGACGACCGCTGTATGGGATCGCAACGGACTTGAGGAGTGTGGACGATGACGGATCAGCCAGGTGTCGTTGTAACGGGCGTTTCCGGACGCATGGGTCAGATGCTCGTGAAGGAGGTCATGGCCTCGGACCGGTTGACCCTTGTCGGCGCACTGGAGCGCGAGGGCCACGACTGGGTCGGGCGCGACCTGGGGCTGGCCATGGGCGCTGCCGAGATGGGCCTGAAGGTGAGCGACGACGCGCTGGAGGCGTTCTCGTGCGCGCAGGCGGTGATCGACTTTACCGCCCCGGCGGCGACCGTGGCGTTTTCCGAACTGGCGGCGCAGGCGCGGGCGGTGCACGTGATCGGCACCACGGGGCTGTCGGATGACGACATCGCCGCCATCGACCGCGCGGCGCACCACGCCGTGGTGGTCCGGGCGGGGAACATGTCGCTGGGCGTGAACCTGCTGACGCGGATGGTGAAGCAGGTGGCTTCGGCGCTGGATGCCGACTGGGACATCGAGGTGATCGAGGCGCACCATCACCACAAGGTCGACGCGCCCTCGGGCACCGCGCTGATGCTGGGCGAGGCCGCGGCAGAGGGGCGGGGCGTGAAGCTGTCGGATGTGTCCGACCGGGGGCGCGACGGGATCACCGGCGCGCGGAAGCGGGGCGATATCGGTTTCCACGCGATCCGCGGCGGCGACATCATCGGCGAGCACGAGGTGCTGTTCGCCACGCCGGGAGAGCGGATCGTACTGAAGCACGTCGCCTCCGACCGGACGCTCTTTGCCCGCGGCGCGCTGAAGGCCGCGCTCTGGGGGCAGGACAAGGGCCCGGGCCATTACGACATGCTGGACGTGCTGGGGCTGGGCTGACGGCGTCCCCGCGCCCTGACCGGAGCGCCGCCCACCCGCCCACCCTCGGCGCCCCGCTCAGGGCGCGGGGACGCCGGGGCGTGGGGTCAGGCAGGGAGTTTATGGCGCATTTGTCCGGTTGGGTGAAGGCCGGGTCGTTCGGGTTTCTTTCACAATTGCGATGTTTGGCGGAAATCCGGCGCTGGTGTTTCGCGCTGGCGGCCGCAGGATACGATGCGTGCCGTTCTTTCGATAATCCGATATTCTCATTGGCGCCCGCAGCCCTTGGATTGCTTCCAGGTTGGCGAGGTGTCTCGAGATGTGGTCCCAAAACCCTACACGATATTTATGGTTTGCGCGGACGATCTGATGTCCCGCCTTAGAGGTTTGCGCCGAGTTTTTGACTGCAACCCATTCTCTGTAACTTGTTGTTTCCCGATGTTGGCACGAAGAGCCTCCCCTGCGAAAGCGCGGTGATGACGCTTTGGACGCGAGGCGACGTCTGTGGCGACTTGCACAATTCAGGTATTGTGGGGATTGGGCCGCGTTTTGGAGGTGGCCGCTGGCGTGAGGCGCGCTTGTACAGCCGTGACGGGTCGCGGCACCGGATTTGCTTCTCTGGATCTGGCGCTGACCGGCCCGCTCGGGCGCGCGTCCTAGAAGTCGATGGCGAGGCCCTTCTTCTCCCAGTCGCCGTAGCGCACGGGTTCCGGGCCGTCGCGGCCGCCGTACTCCTTGGGGAGGGCCTTTGCCTCGGCCTCTGCCTTTGCCCGGCGTTCCGCCGCTTCGGCAAGGGCGCGCTGCGCGGCGGGGGGCAGGTCGCTTTCGGGGGTCTCGGGCATGACGGTCCTCGCTGGGCTTTCCTAGGGCGATGGCTGTTGATATAGGCGCCCGGTGCCGTCCGGGGCAAGCCCGGGCCAGATTCCGGAGACTCCATGGCAGACCCCAGCCCGGCCCGTCTGGCCGCCGTCGACCTGTTGGACATGGTGCTGGTGCAGCACCGCCCGCTGTCGGAGACCGACCGTCTCGACCGGCTTGAGGCGCCCGACCGCGCGGCGGCGCAGCGGCTGGCGACGGAGGTGCTGCGCGCGCTGGAGCGTGCCGACCGGGTGCTGAAGCCGCATCTCAGGAAGGCCCCGGCGGGGCGCGTCATGAATATCCTCAGGCTGGGCGCGACCGAGCTGTGCACCGGCGGGGCCGCGCATGGCGTGGTCAGCGACTGCGTCGAGATCGCCGCGCGCGGCAAGCGGACGCAGGGTGCTAAGGGGCTGGTCAACGCCGTCCTGCGCAAGGTGGCCGAGACAGGCCCGGCGGAATGGGCGAAGCTGCGGGTGCCGCGCCTGCCGAAGTGGCTGCGCGCCCCGCTGGTGGAGGCCTGGGGCCCGCAGGCGGTGGCGGCGATGGAGCGCGCGCATTTCGCGGGCGCGCCGGTCGACCTGACGCTGAAAGGCGACCTGCCGGAGGGCTTGCCGGGCGAGACGCTGCCCACCGGATCGGTGCGCCTGAAGGACGCGGGCCAGGTGAGCGCGCTGCCCGGCTTTGCGGAGGGCGTGTGGTGGGTGCAGGACGCCGCCGCGGCGCTGCCGGTGAAGCTGCTGGGCGACGTGACAGGCCTCGACGTGCTGGATATGTGCGCGGCGCCGGGCGGCAAGACGCTGCAACTGGCCGCCCGGGGCGCGCGGGTGACCGCGCTCGACATATCGGAGGCGCGGCTGGCGCGGGTGCGCGAGAACCTCGACCGCTGCGGGCTGGAGGCCACGCTGGTTGCGGGCGACGCGCTGGAGCATCGCGGGCAATACGATGCCATCCTGCTGGACGCGCCCTGTTCGGCGACCGGCACGATCCGCCGCCATCCCGACCTGCCGCATGTGCACATGGGCGAGAAGATCTCGGAACTGATCGGGCTGCAGGGCTGGATGCTGGATCATGCGCTGTCGCTGCTGAAACCGGGCGGGCGGCTGGTCTATGCCACCTGTTCGCTGCTCCCCGACGAGGGCGAGTGCCAGATCGAGGAGGCGCTGGAGCGTCATCCCGGCCTGCGCGTCGTCCCGGCCGAGGCGCCCTGGATCGAACCCGCCTGGCAGAGCGAGGAGGGCGGGCTGCGGCTCAGGCCCGATTTCTGGGCGGAGCGCGGCGGCATGGACGGTTTCTACATGGCCTGCGTGACCAAGGACTGATCCGCGGCCTTACCGGTGGCGTTCGTTAATGACTTTGTCGAATGCGGAAGCTATGATCCCGCGCAAGCGCCCGCAAAGGGCCGTTCCCGTCAAGGGTCCCCGGAAGGGCAACGAGGCAAGGCAGCGATGACGACGCAGCGCAACTGGCGGACCGCGCCGGAGCGGGTCATGAACCGTGTGCACGCACGGCTGGCCGCACGTGCGCGTGCGGCGGACGGATTCGTCAGCCAGCCGGAACCGCGCACCGTGGGTTTCTTTGCCAAGGGGCGGCAGATGTGCGCGGGCAACCTGATGTTCGCCGGCCATTTCGTCGAGGCGCCGGGCGCCATGCTCTGGGACATCCCCGCGCCGGACGCCACGTTCACCGAGGAAATCAACGGTTTTGCCTGGCTCGACGATCTTGCGGCGGTGGGCGACATCAAGGCGCGCAAGCTGGCGCAGGAGTGGCTCTGGGGCTGGATCGCGCGGTACGGGCGCGGCACCGGGCCGGGCTGGACGCCGGAACTGACCGGGCGGCGGCTGATCCGCTGGATACATCACGCGCTGTTCGTGCTGCGCGGCCTTCCGTCGGAGAAGAGCGAGGCGTTCTATGCCGCCCTGGGTGCGCAGGCGACGTTTCTGGCGCGGCGCGGTGCCTCGGCCCCGCCGGGGCTGGCGCGGTTCGAGGCGATGACCGGGCTGCTTTACGCGGCGCTGTCGCTGGAGGGGATGGAGGCGCATGTCGATCCGGCGCGCGAGGCGCTTGGCGCGGAGTGCCGGCGGCAGGTGTCGGCGCAGGGCGGCATCCCGACGCGCAACCCGGAGGAACTGCTTGAGGTCTTCACCCTGCTGACATGGGCGCAGGCGGCGCTGGAGGAGGCGGACCTCGTCCCCCACAAGGACCACCTTGAGGCCATCGCGCGGATCGCGCCCACATTGCGCACATTGCGCCATGCGGACGGCGGGCTGGCGCGATTCCATGGCGGCGGGCGCGGTCTGGACGGGCGGCTGGACATGGCGCTGGCGGCCTCCGGATCGAAGAAGCGGCAGGCGGACGGGCTGGCGATGGGGTTCGCGCGGCTTTCGGCCGGGCGCACGAGCATCGTCATCGATGCCGCCGTGCCGCCGGTCGGGGCGGCCTCGGGCAACGCCCATGCTTCCACCCTCGCGTTCGAGCTGACTTCGGGCCGACGGCCGCTGATCGTCAACTGCGGCTCGGGCGGCGGGTTCGGCGAGGACTGGCGCCGCGCGGGGCGGGCCACGCTGTCGCATTCGGTGCTGTGCCTGCAGGGCTACAGCTCGGCCCGGCTGGCGGCGCCGCGCTGGGTCGGACAGGCGCGGCGGGAACTGCTTGAGGACGCACCGAAGCACGTGCCGATCCAGATGACCCACCTTGCCGAATCGCTGCGCTTCGAAGGTGGGCACGACGGCTATGTCGCCGTGCAGGGGCTGACCCATGCCCGGTCGCTGGAGCTGTCGCTGGACGGGCGGAGCCTGAGGGGCGAGGACTACCTCGTCGCGCTCGACGGTCCGGCGAAGAAGCGGTTCGACAAGGCGATGGACGCGGTGAAGCTGGGGGGGCTGCCCTACGAGATTCGCTTTCACCTGCATCCGGAGGTCGATGTGACCGTCGACATGGGCGGCAACGCGGTGTCGATGGCGCTCCGGTCGGGTGAAATCTGGGTGCTGCGCTTCGACGGCGGCGTGGATTTGACCCTCGAACCCTCGGTGTATCTCGAAAAGGGGCGATTGCGGCCACGTGCGACGAAGCAGGTGGTTCTATCCGGGCGGGCGATGCAGTATGCGACGCGCGTCCGGTGGTCATTGGCCAAGGCGCAGGAGACCGCGCTGGCCGTGCGCGATCTTGCGCAGGATCCGACGGACGTCTGAGTCTGACCCTTGGAGTGCCCCACATGACCGACCTCGCACCCGTGCGCCGCGCGCTGATTTCCGTTTCCGACAAGACCGGCCTGATCGAGCTGGCCCGCGCGCTGGCCGACCTGAAGATCGAGCTGCTGTCCACGGGCGGGTCCGCCAAGGCGATCCGCGACGCGGGCATCGAGGTGCGCGACGTGTCCGACCTGACCAACTTCCCCGAGATGATGGACGGCCGGGTGAAGACGCTGCATCCCAAGGTGCACGGCGGCCTTCTGGCGCTGCGGGACAACGGGATGCACGTGGCGTCCATGGCCGAGCACGGCATCGTGCCGATCGACCTGCTGGTGGTGAACCTCTACCCGTTCGAGGCGGCGCTGGCGCGCGGTGCGGACTATGACGAGATGATCGAGAACATCGACATCGGCGGCCCGGCGATGATCCGCGCGGCGGCGAAGAACCATGCCTTCGTGACCACGGTGGTCGACGTGGAGGATTACGGCGCGCTCCTGGAAGAGATCAAGGCGAACGGCGGGGAAGAGGCGCAGACCACGCTCGGGTTCCGCAAGAAGATGGCGCAGATCGCCTATGCCCGCACCGGCGCCTATGATGCCGCCGTGTCGACATGGATGGCGGGCGCCATCGGCGAGACGACTCCGCGCCGCCGTGTGTTCGCGGGCGAACTGAAGCAGACCATGCGCTATGGCGAGAACCCCCACCAGAAGGCGGCGTTCTACGTGGACGGCACCAACCGCCCCGGCGTTGCGGTGGCCGAGCAGCTTCAGGGCAAGGAGCTGAGCTACAACAACATCAACGACACCGACGCGGCCTTCGAGCTGGTCAGTGAATTCCTGCCCGGCGACGGCCCGGCCTGTGCGATCATCAAGCACGCCAACCCCTGCGGCGTGGCGAAGGGCGCGACCCTGCTTGAGGCCTACCGGAAGGCGTTCGACTGTGACCGGACCTCTGCCTTCGGCGGGATCGTGGCGCTGAACGGGACGCTGGACGCTGCCACGGCCGAGGCGATTTCCGAGATCTTCACCGAGGTGGTGATCGCGCCGGCCATCGACCAGAAGGCAAGGGACATCTTCGCGAAGAAGAAGAACCTGCGCCTGATCCTGGCGCCGGGCCTTGCCGACACGTCTGAGCATCGCGTGTCCTATCGGCAGGTGTCCGGCGGGATACTGGTGCAGGACATCGACAACGGCGTGCTGACGGTGGACGACCTGAAGGTGGTGACGAAGATCGCGCCGACCGACGCGCAGATGGAGGACCTGCTGTTCGCGTGGAAGGTCGCCAAGCACGTGAAGTCCAACGCCATCGTCTACGTCAAGGACAAGGCCACGGTGGGTGTCGGCGCGGGCCAGATGAGCCGCGTGGATTCCGCCCTGATCGCCGCCAAGAAGGCTGAGCGGATGGCCGAGGCGCTTGGCCTGCCGGAGCCGCTGACCCGCGGGTCCGCCGTGGCGTCGGACGCGTTCTTCCCCTTCCCGGACGGGCTGATGGAAGCGGCGGCGGCGGGTGCCACCTGCGTGATCCAGCCGGGCGGCTCGATGCGCGACGACGAGGTGATCGCCGCAGCCGACGAAGCTGGCTTGGCGATGGTCTTTACCGGGATGCGGCACTTCCGCCACTGATCCGGGCGATAGCGGCCTGCCGTTTCACGCAGCCTTGGGTTGTGCGCGCTTTCGGGCGCGCGTAGCCTCTCGGCAGGTGGGGCAGGGCCTCCGGATCGGGCGGCCGCGTCGTCATCCGGCGCGCCGCCTCTGGCAGATTGCGAAGAGTTGATTGAAAACGGACCTATCCCGCCCGGTCGAGAACGGTTAACAGGGCCGGGTTGAAAATGAACGAGACGGCAGTGGCAGGCAGGCAGAACGCAGTACGGCAAGGGACCCTCCGGTTGGTCTGGTGGGTGGCTTTCTGGGTCTTCGTGATCGACCAGATCTCGAAGATCTGGGTGGTGCATGTGCTCGACCTCGCCACGCGGCTGAAGATCGAGGTCTGGCCGCCGTTCCTGAATTTCCACATGGCCTGGAACTACGGCATCAACTTCGGCCTTCTGGCCGGAGAGGCGCCCGCGACACGGTGGATCCTGATCTCCGTGGCGCTTGGCATCGTGCTGTTCGTGCTGGTCTGGATGCGCCGCGACCCGCCGGGCAGGCTTGGCCTGATCTCTGCCGGGATGCTGATCGGCGGCGCGCTGGGGAATGTCGTCGACCGCGTGCTCTATGGTGCGGTGGCGGATTTCCTCAACATGTCCTGCTGCGGCTTCTCCAACCCCTTCGCCTTCAACGTCGCCGATATCGCGATCTTTGCCGGGGCTTTCGGGCTTGTGATCTTCCCGTCGGCGAAAAACACCTGATCTTCGGGGTTTGATGCCGGGATGGGCGTGACGGCGCCGTCCTGATGGGTTAGAAGCGGTCAGACCATGGGTGAACGGAGGGTGTGATGCGGCTTGCGCATCTGGCGATCATTGTGATGACGGGCGCGCTGGCGCTGTCGGCCTGTTCGCGCAGCGGCGAACCGAAGCCGTTGCACGACCTGCGTTCCAACAGCGGTGAGCCGGAAGAGTTCGCCATCGTTCCCAACAAGCCGCTGACCATGCCGCAGACCTTCGCGGAACTGCCGCAGCCCACGCCGGGCAGCGCCAACCGCACCGACCAGACGCCGAAGGCCGACGCCGTGGCGGCGCTTGGCGGCAATCCGGCGGCGCTGCAGCCGGGCGCGGCCGGTTCCATCGGCGCGGGCGACGCTGCCCTCGTGCAGCAGGCCAGCCGTTACGGTCGCGACAGCACCATACGCCAGACGCTGGCGGCAGAGGATCAGCAGTACCGCAAGAACAAGGGCCGCTTCTCGTGGTCCATCGTGCCGCGCGACGATTACGAACGCGCGTACCGCGGTCAGAAGCTGGATTCCTATTCCTGGCTGCGCCGCTATCGTCAGGCGGGCGCGCGTACGCCGTCGGCACCGCCGGCCCCCTGATCTGCATCTGAAATCGGGTGAACTTTGCTCCCGCAGTCCCGTGGCTGCGGGGCTTTTGCTGTGAATGCACGGCAAACCGCAGACATCGACCGGCCTGCGCTTCACGTCCCCGTCACCACTGCGCGAGGGACACCAGAGTTAACTTGAAGTTAATGGCCGCCTGCGTACCTATTGTGTCAACCTTTCCCTAAGAGAGATGAAAACGAGATGCGCCAACTTCCCATGGTCCTGTCCCTGCTCGCGGCGCCTCTGGCGGCGCAGGTCGCGCAGGCCGAAGTGCCGGTCACCACATACACGCTCGACAACCGAATGGATGTCGTGGTGATCGAGGATCACCGCGCCCCGGTGGTCGAACACATGGTGTGGTACAAGGCCGGTGCCGCCGACGAGGAGCGCGGCGTATCGGGCGTGGCGCATTTCCTCGAACACCTGCTGTTCAAGGGTACCGAGAAGCTTGAGCCGGGCGAGTTTTCGAAGGTCGTGGCAGCGAACGGCGGATCCGACAACGCCTTCACCAGCGCCGACCAGACCGCCTATCACCAGCGCGTCGCGGCCGACCGGCTTGAGATGATGATGCGCATGGAAAGCGACCGGATGGTGAACCTGCAGCTTTCCGAGCAGGACATCCTGACGGAGCGCGAGGTGATCATCGAGGAGCGCAACATGCGGGTGGAAAACGACCCCGGCGCGCTTTTCCGCGAGCAGTCGCAGGCCGCGCTTTA
This sequence comes from Sagittula sp., assembly GCF_052825245.1. Taxonomy (NCBI): domain Bacteria; kingdom Pseudomonadati; phylum Pseudomonadota; class Alphaproteobacteria; order Rhodobacterales; family Roseobacteraceae; genus Sagittula; species Sagittula sp. The sequence goes on along the minus strand of NZ_JBRBWD010000025.1, from coordinate 153,792 downwards.
CCTCAACCATCCGTATGGCACGCCGATCATCGGCTGGCGGCACGAGATGGAGAGCCTCGACCTTGACGACGCGCTGAGCTTCTACCACAAGTACTATGCACCGAATAACGCGATCCTGATCGTCGCTGGCGACGTGGAGCCCGAAGAGGTGCTGCGTCTGGCGAAGGAATATTACGAGCCTCTGGCGCCCAATCCGGAGCTTGGGGAGCGCGATCGCGCGTCGGAGCCGCGGCAGCTGGCCGAACGGCGCATGACCTACCGCGACCCGCGCGTCTCGACGCCCTACGTGACCCGCACCTACCTTGCCCCGGAACGCGATCCGGGCGACCAGGAAAAGGCCGCGGCGCTGGAGATCCTGTCGCAGATCCTGGGCGGCGGGCAGACCTCGGTCCTGAACCAGCGGCTGCAGTTCGACCTGAAGAAGGCGGTCTATACCAGCGCCTACTACGGCGGCGTGTCGCTGGACGACACCACCTTCGGTCTGGTCGTGGTGCCCGCGCCGGGCGTGAGCCTCGAAGACGCGGAGAAGGAGATGGACGCGACCATTCAGGCCTTCATCGAGAACGGCGTGGACGAAAAGCAGCTCGAGCGGATCAAGTTCCAGATGAAGGCCGCGCGGATCTACGAACAGGATGACGTGAGCCGCCTGGCCCGCCGCTACGGCGACGCGCTGACCTCCGGCCTGACCATCGAGGACGTGCAGGCCTGGCCAGACGTGCTGCAGGCAGTGACCGGCGAAGACGTGATCGCCGCCGCCAAGGAGGTGTTCGATCCGCAGAAATCCGTCACGGGCTATCTGATGCCCGCCGAGGAGGTGACCCAATGAAGCGTTTCATCCTGGCCTTCGGGCTGATCTTCGGCGCCACGGTGGCGCATGCGGAAATCGACATCCAGGAGGTGGAGAGCCCCGGCGGCCTGAAGGCCTGGCTGGTGGAGGAACCCTCCATCCCCTTCGTGGCGCTGGAACTGCGCTTCAGGGGCGGCACCTCGCTGGACGTGGAGGGCAAGCGCGGCGCGACCAACCTGATGGTCGGCCTGCTCGAGGAAGGCTCTGCCGACATGGATGCCAAGGCCTTTGCCGAGGCGAAGGAAGACCTGGCCGCGCAGATCGGGTACGACGCGGGCGACGACGCGGTGAGCATTTCCTTCAAGTTCCTGACGGAGACGCAGGACGCGGCGGTCGACCTGCTGCGCGCCTCGCTGGTGGAGCCGACCTTCGACGAGGTGAGCGTGGAGCGGGTGCGCCAGCAGGTGCTGTCCTCGCTGCGCTCCGACGCGACGGACCCGGACGAGATCGTCACCCGCGCCTGGGACAGCATGGTGTTCGGCGACCATCCCTATGGCTCCGACTACTCCGGCACGATCGAGAGCGTGACCGCGCTGACCCGTGACGACGTGGTGGAGGCGTGGAAGAACGCGCTGGCGCAGGACCGTGTCTATATCGCGGCGGCGGGCGACATCTCGGCCGAGGAACTTGGCCTGCTGATGGACCGGCTGCTGGGCGACCTGCCGGAGACCGGCGCGCCGATGCCCGAGGACGTGACGGTCGAGACGGAGGCGGGCGTGACCGTGGTGCCCTTCGACACGCCGCAGTCGGTGGCGGTCTTCGGTCATCGCGGCTTGAAGCGGGCCGATCCGGACTTCTTCGCGGCCTACATGCTGAACACGATCTTCGGCGGCGGCGGTTTCGAGGCGCGGCTGATGGAGGAGGTGCGCGAGAAGCGCGGCCTGACCTACGGGGTCTATTCCTACCTGCTGCCCAAGGACCACGCCGAACTGGTGATCGGGCGCGTGGCCTCGGCCAACAACCGCATCGCCGAGGCGATCTCGGTCATCCGGGACGAATGGGCGAAGGTGGCCGCGGAGGGCGTGACCGAGGAAGAGCTGGAGCAGGCGAAGACATACCTGACCGGCGCCTACCCGCTGCGCTTCGACGGCAACGCGCCCATCGCGCAGATCCTCGTCGGCATGCAGATGGACGACCTCGGCATCGACTACGTCACGACGCGCAACGCCAAGATCGAGGCGATCACGCTCGACGACATGAAGCGCGTGGCGGCCGAGCTGATGAAGCCGGAGGAGCTGCACTTCGTCGTGGTGGGCCAACCCGAGGGGCTGGAGGACGCGACCGTCGGTCAGTGAGGGGCATCGCCTGCGCGTGCAGTGCAGGTAGTCCGCCGGGGGTTCAGCCCTCCGGAAACCCCCTCAGGTCTTTGGGCCAGGACGCAGGAACGGGCCGGGGCATTGTCCCGGCCTTTTCTTTTGTCTGCCGTTTGGAAGGGGCGCGTGGCCATGCAGGGCGGGGCTGTGCGCCGCCCTGGCTGCCGGAACGAAGCGGCGCGGGGCTGCGTTGCGCTCCTGACAGATGACAGGAGGGACCAGTGGCCACGCAGGCGAAGGAACGGCAGCAGAAACCGAAATCCGCATCCGGCAATTCGAAGGAGGCAAAGCGGGCCCCGTCCGTCAAGACGCCCGCCGAGAACCCCGTGACCGAACTGAAGAGCCGGGTCGAGGATTACCGCCGTCTCGCGAAACGGTTCGTCGAGGATCCCTGCGTCATGCGGCCCTGCAACCTGACCGGCGAGGCACGGCGGCGCCACGTGCGCGAGACGATCATCGAGGATCACGCCGTCCGGATCTCGCAGAAGTCGGACGGCGCGGATGCCAAGTTCCGCAAGCTGGCGGACAGCCGGTTTTCGTTCTTCCGGGGCACATCGCTGCTGTTTCACCGCGACATGGTGGGGGACGACGCGCGGATGCCCACGGTGCTGGTTCTGGGCGACGTGCATCCGGAGAACTTCGGAGTGATGCCCAACGCGGACAACGCGCCGATCTTCGGGGTGAACGATTTCGACGACGTGGTCTATGGCCCTTTCACCTGGGACCTGAAGCGTGGCGTGACCGGCTTCCTGCTGGCCGCCGAGGAAGAGGGCGACCTGAAGGAGAAGCACCGGCTGAAGATCGCGCGCCGCTTCATCAAGGGATATCGCGAGGGCATCGCCTTCTACGCCCGGCACGACACGGAATCGAGCCAGCAGATGCGGCAGGACAATTCGCCGAAGGTGATCCGCAAGCTCTTCGAGGAGGCGCGGGAGAGCCGCAGGGACTGGCTGTGGGACCGCTACCTGTCTGAGAACGGGCTGGGCTTCCGCGCCAACCACGAGCTGACGCCGCTGACCACCCGGGTCGAGGAGTTCCAGGGTTATGTCGACCAGCTGGCAAAGGCCGCAGGGGTCGAGAAGTCGGGCCGCGTGAACCGCCTGAAGGTCAAGGATGTCTGCCTGCGTCACGGGCAGGGCACGGCCTCGCTGGGGCTGGCGCGGTACTACGTCCTGCTGGAAGGACCGTCGGAGGACGCCACGGACGACCTGATCGTGGAGTTCAAGCGCGCCCGCCGCTCGGCGCTGGAGGGGCTGGTGCCCGCCAACGACTTCCACGCCGGCGAGGAGGGTGACCGCATTGCCCACGGGCAGGCGGTGCATCTGGCCAACGGCGACGTCTTTTACGGCAACGTGGAGATCGACGGCGTCAGCTTCATGTCCCGGGAGCGCGCGCCGTTCCGCGAGGACATCGACCTCGACGACCTGTCGAAGAAGAGCTGGAAGCGCTATGCCGCCGCCTGTGGCCGTGCCCTGGCGCAGGCCCATGCGCGGTCCGACGATGCCGGGCAGCTCGACTACCGGATCGAGCCGCGCATCCTTGAGGCGATGGAGCCGTTCGATCTGTTCGTCGACGACGTTCTGGGGTTCGCGAAGGAGGCGGTGAAGCGGCTGGACCGCGATCACGCCTATTACAAGCGCGACCTGAAGCTGGGCGCGTTCACCGTGGGTCTGAAGGCGTATCGCTGACGCCCGTGCCGAGATACCATCGCGTGAAACGGGACAGCCTGCGGGCGGAGCCCTTGCGCGTCCGCGCCAGCATCCAGCGGATGATGGCCGGATGCACCAGCCGGAAGACGAGGACGTAGAGTGCCACTGCAGACAGCACCTGAGAGGCGACGATCAGCGGGCCCCTGCCATCGAGGCCGTGCAGCGCCACGTCGAGACCGAGTAGCACAAGAGCGCCCGCGGCCGTCGCAAGGAAGATGCGCCGCCGCGCGCGCAGCGGGTTCGGGCCGAGAAACGATATCCCGGCCCGGTCCGTCATCAGTTGAGCAGCCCGGCGTGGCGCAGGCCCGCGTCGATCCGCTCGCGCACCGGCTCGGTGACCGGCAGGAGCGGCAGGCGCATGTCCTCGGCGCAGAGGCCGACCCGCGACATGGCGTATTTCGCGCCGCAGAGTCCCGGTTCGAGGAAGATCGCCTGGTGCAGCGGCATGAGCCGGTCCTGCAGATCCAGCGCCGCGGCGTAGTCCCCGGCGAGGCAGGCCTCCTGCATCTGCGCGCAGAGGGCGGGCGCCACGTTGGCGGTGACGGAGATCATGCCGACACCCCCCTGGGCGTTGAAGCCGTGCGCGGTGCCATCTTCGCCCGAGAGCTGGATGAAGTCCTTGCCGCAGGTGATCCGCTGCTTGCAGACACGGGCGAGGTCGCCGGTGGCGTCCTTGACGCCGACGATGCGCGGCAGCTTGGCCAGTTCGCCCATGGTCTCGGGGCTCATGTCCACGGCCGAGCGGCCGGGGATGTTGTAGATGATGATCGGCAGGTCGGCGGCATCGTGTACCGCCTTGAAGTGCGCGATCATCCCGGCCTGAGTCGGCTTGTTGTAGTAGGGCGTCACCACCAGCGCACCATCGGCGCCGACGGTCTGGGCGTAGACCATGAAGCGCACAGCCTCGTCGGTGTTGTTCGACCCGGCCCCGGCGATCACCGGAATGCGGCCAGCGGCGGCCTCGACCACGCAGAGGATGACCTCTTCGTGCTCGTCATGGGTCAGCGTCGGGCTTTCGCCGGTCGTGCCGACGGGCACCAGCCCGTGGCTCCCCTGGTCGACGTGCCAGTCGACAAGCTGTTTGAGCGTGTCGAAATCCACCGCGCCGTCCTTGAACGGCGTGACCAGGGCAGGCATCGATCCCTTGAACATCTCACGCTCCTTTGTTGTTTCGGGTTCGTCGTCGCTTGTGGAGAATTTCCGCCGACCCAGCGGGAATGTGAGTTGAAGCCATGAGTGCGGGCGATATCCTCCGGAGGGGTCTATTAAGTTTCATTGCGGGAATTGCAAGCTCATGTCGCGCCTTCTAGCCGTTTTGCTGTTGATATGCACCAGCATGGCCGCCGCCGCGCAGGAGAGCGGGCAGGCGCTGGCCAAGGCCATGCAGTCGATGCGCACCGGAAACTGGGCCGCCGCCCAGATCGAGGCGCGTGGCGACGGCCAGATCGCCGTCGATGTCATCCTGTGGCACGCGCTGCGGTCGGGGCGGGGGGATTCGGAAGAGGTCATGGACTTCATCGCCCGCAACCCCGACTGGCCGGGCATGGACTACCTGCGCGAGAAGTCGGAGCCGATCATGGCCGACGAGGCGACGAATGCGCAGATCCAGCACTTCTTCTCGGATCACCAGCCGCAGTCCGGCGCGGGCGCGCTGGCGCTGGCGCGAGTCCATATGACCGAAGGAGACGAGGGGCTGGCGCAGGCCGACATCGTGCTGGCGTGGCGGACGCTGTCGCTGACCAGCGACGAGCGCCGCGCCTTCATGGCGACCTGGGGCGAGATCCTGAAGCCGCACCACATCGCGCGCCTGGACATGGCGCTGTGGAACGGCTGGAGCCAGAACGCCACCGCCATGCTGCCCTTCGCGGACGATGGCTGGCGCGCGCTGGCCGAGGCGCGCATGGGCCTGCGCGCGGCGGTCGGCAACGTCGATTCGCTGATCTCGCGCGTGCCTGAGGAACTGGCAGACAACGCCGGGCTGGCCTACGAGCGGTTCCTGTGGCGGGTGCGCAAGGGGCGCCGCGACGAGGCGATCGAGCTGCTGAAGGAGCGGTCCACCTCGCTGGCAGGGCTGGGCGAGCCCTGGGCCTGGGCGAACGAGCGGGTGGACCTCGCGCGGATGCGGATGCGGGCGGGCGCCTATGACGAGGCCTACGAGATCGCGTCGCGGCACTACCTTGTCGAAGGCTCCGAGTTCGCGGAGCTGGAGTGGCTGTCGGGCTACCTCGCCATGCAGTTCCTTGACCGCACGGACCTTGCCGTGCAGCACTTCCGCAACTTCCGGGAGGCGGTGTGGACGCCGATCTCGGTCGGCCGGGCGGGCTACTGGCTGGGCCGGGCGCTGGAGGCCACGGGCGATGCGGAGGGCGCACAGGCGGCCTACACGGAGGGCGCGGCCTTCCAGACCTCCTTCTACGGGCTGCTCGCGGCGGAACGGGGCGGCATCCCTGTGAACCCGCTCTTGTCCGGCGAGGAGGATTTCCCGGACTGGCGCGAGGCCGGGTTTGCCAAGTCGACGGTCTTCCAGGCGGGGATCCTGTTGCTGGCGGCGGGCGAGATCGACCTGGGCGAACGCTTCCTGACGCATCTTGCCGAAAGCCAGGACCGCACGGGCATGGGCCAGATGGGCGACATGCTGGCCGAGATGAAGCGCCCGCACATCCAGGTGATGCTGGGCAAGCGCGCGGCGCAGTTCGGGATCGAGCTGGCGGGGCCGTATTACGCGCTGCACCCGGAAGTGGTGGGCACGGAATACCCGGTGCCGAAGGAGCTGGTGCTGGCCATCGCGCGGCGCGAGTCGGAGTTCGATCCCGGCGTGATTTCGGGCGCAGGCGCGCGCGGGTTCATGCAGCTGATGCCCGGCACCGCCCGCGAGGTCGCCGCCAAGGTGGGCGAGCCCTACGATGCGGCGCGGCTGCTGTCCGATCCGGCGTACAACGCGACGCTGGGATCGACCTACCTGGCCGGGCTGGCGGACACCTTCGACGGCAACGTCGTGATGATGGCCGCGGGCTACAACGCCGGGCCGTCGCGCCCGTTGCGCTGGATGGCGGAGTTCGGCGACCCGCGGAACGGCGCGGTGGACGTGGTCGACTGGATCGAGATGATCCCCTTCGACGAGACCCGCAACTATGTGATGCGAGTGGCGGAAAGCCTGCCGGTCTATCGCGCGCGGCTGGGCAAGGAGCCCCTGCCGGTGCCGTTTTCCGAGGAATTGGTCGGCGCGTCGATGCTGGCGCGGTCGGTGGTGGCAGACTGAACCTTGCGGAATGCGCGCCCTGTCGGGCGCCCATGCCGGGTGTCTCGGCTCCGGCCCTGCGGCCGGAGCCTCGGGCAGGTGGCGGCGTGACGCCGAGGATCAGCCTTTGACGCGGGCGCGCCAGAGGGTGAACAGCCCGGCGGCAACGATCATTGCCGCGCCGATCACCACGTTGGTGCGCAGCGTTTCGTTGAAGACGATCAGCCCGAGGGTGCTGGCGAAGACCAGTTGCAGGTAGGCGAAGGGCTGGACGGCGCTGGCCTCGGCCACCTCGTAGGCGCGGATCATGAACCAGTGCCCCAGCGCGCCTGTCAGGCACAGCAGCCCCATCCAGCCCCAGTCGGGGGCGGTCATCGGCTCCCAGAACCACAGGCCGATGGCGGTGGCCACGATGGCGCCCGCCGTGCCGGTGTAGAAGAACGAGGTCGCCGCCGTGTCGGTCCGCGCGACGTAGCGGGTGAGCAGCGCGTAAAGGCTGAACATCAGCGCCGCCAGCAGTGGGATCGCGGCATAGGGGGAGAACACCCCGCCCGAGGGCTGAAGGATCACGATCACGCCGACGAAGCCTACGCCGATGGCCGCCCACCGCCGCCAGCCGACCTTTTCGCCCAGCACCGGGCCGGAGAGCGCCGCAACCAGCAGCGGGTAGCAGGCAAAGACGGCGTGGCTTTCCACGAGGCCCAGGAAGACGAAGGCCAGCACCATCACGTTGATCTCGACCACCAGCAGCGCACCGCGGAAGCATTGCACCAGCGGGTGGCCGCTGCGGGTGGCGCGGCGCAGGCCGCCGGGCTGGCGCGCGGCCACGGCGATGACGAACGCCGCGAAGAACCAGTAGCGCAGCATCACCACCATCATGACGTTGTATTCCGTCGCGAGGTGCCGCGAGAGCCCGTCCTGCATGGCGAAGACGAAGGTCGTGGCAACCATCAGAAGGATGCCGAGGCGGGTGTTCTGTTCGGTCATGTCAGGGCTTCTTTGCCGTCGTCATGTGGCGCTTGCGGCCATATCCCGGCTGCCGGGTCACGTCGAGGCCCGCGTCGGCCAGCGCGCGACGGACGTGGCCCGCGGCGGTGTAACTGGCGGCGGTGGCGCCGGGGGCCATGTGGCGGGCGACCTCGGCCATGAGGTCGGGCGCCCAGAGTTCGGGATTGCGGGCCGGGGCGAAGCCGTCGAGGAACCATGCGTCGGCCAGGCCGTCCCAGCGCGGCAGCGTCTCGCGCGCGTCGCCGGTGACGAGGGTGAAGTCGAGGTCGGGCAGGGTGATCCGCGTGGCGCGGTCCTGCCAGTGGGGGGCGAGATCGTGGGCGACCTCCGCCACCGCGGGGAAGGCGGATTGCGCGCGGATCATCTGGGGGCCGTCCAGCGGATAGGCCTCGAAACTGGTGAACCTGAGGCGGCCCTGCTGGCCGGTCCTGCGCCAGAGGTCGAGCGCGGCCAGAAGGTTCAGCCCCGTGCCGAATCCCAGCTCGGCAATGTGGAACCCGTCACGGAACCGTTCCGGCAGGCCGTTGCCGGACAGGAAGACGTGTCGCGTCTCCTCCAGCCCGTTCTCGAGCGAGTAGTAGGGGTCGTCGAAACGGGTCGACACGGGGATGTCGTCGCGCCAGTCGAGCGCGGGGCTCTGGTCGGCCATGGGGGAAGTCCTTATGGGATGTGCCGAGATGTGACGCGGGGAGACGGCAATGGCAAGCGTGGACGTGACGATCCGGGGCGCGGGGATCTTCGGGCTCTCGATCGCCTGGACGCTGGTGCAGCGCGGGGCGCGGGTGCAGGTGGTCGATCCCCATGGCGCCGGGGCCGGGTCCTCGGGCGGGCTGGTGGGGGCGCTGGCGCCGCATGTCCCGGAGAACTGGAACGAGAAGAAGGCCTTCCAGCTGGAGAGCCTGCTGATGGCGGAGCGGTTCTGGCGGGAGGTCGAGGCCTTGGGCGGCGTCTCTGCCGGCTATGCCCGGACGGGGCGGCTGCAACCCGTGGCGGACGAGGCCGGGCTGGCGCTGGCGCGCGCGCGGGGTGCAGGCGCCGCCGCGTTGTGGCAGGGCAGGGCGGTCTGGGAGGTGGTGCCGCAGTCGGAGGCCGGGTCCTTTGCGCCGGTGTCGCCTTCGGGCTGGCTGATCCGCGACACGCTGAGCGCGCGGATGCACCCGCGCCGGGCCTGCGCGGCGCTGGTCGCGGCGCTTCAGGCGAAAGGCGTATCGGTGGTGCCGGAGGCCGAGGCTGCGGGCGCGGTGATCTGGGCGACCGGCTGGCGCGGCCTAGCCGATCTGTCGGAGGCGCTGGGACGCAAGGTCGGCGACGGGGTGAAGGGCCAGTCGGCGGCTTTCCGGTTCGAGGCGCGCGAGGCGCCGCAATTGTTCGTCGGCGGGTTGCACATCGTGCCGCACGCGGACGGGACGGTCGCCATCGGATCGACCTCTGAGCGGGATTTCGAGGATGGATCGGCGCTGGACGCGCAATGCGAGGAGCTGATCGCGGCGGCGCGAGAGGCTGTGCCGGATCTGTCAGGGGCGGAGGTCGTGTCCCGCTGGGCGGGCGTGCGGCCCCGGGCACGGACTCGGGCGCCGGTGCTGGGCGGCTGGCCGGGGCGCGACGGGCACTTCGTCGCCAACGGCGGGTTCAAGATCGGCTTTGGCATGGCGCCCAAGGTGGCGGAGGTGATGGCCGACTTGGTGCTGGACGGTCGGGACGAGGGGATTCCCGATGGGTTCAGGCTGGGCTGAACGCGATGGGCCCGCCGGGTGGGGCGGGTCGTGTGGTGCGCGTGATCTTGGGGGCCGGCATGTTTAGGTGTGGGCGCTGCGTTTTCCGTTGGGGAGCGCGTTTGCTCACCAGCCGAAGAACGCGGGGTGGTGGGCCCGGCATGGCTGGGTGCGGGCGCTGCGTTTTCCTTTGGAAAACTCGCCTGCCCACCAGCCGAAAAACACGGAGGTTTTTCGGCTTAGTCGAACTTGCGGGAGGGGGCGAGGACCTTGGCTTCGCCGATGACGACCTTCTTGCCGTCGACCGAGCAGTGCGTCTCCAGCGTCACGCGGCGCTTGGCGATATCGATGTCGGTCACCTTGACCTCGGCATAGACCGTGTCGCCCGGGCGCACGGGCGCGAGGAACTTCAGCGACTGGCCGAGATAGACGGTGCCGTGACCGGGAAGCTGTTCGCCGATGACCGCGGAGATCAGCCCCGCGGTCAGCATGCCATGGGCGATGCGGCCCTCGAAGATGGTGTCCTGCGCATAGGCGTCGTCGAGGTGCACCGGGTTCCGGTCGGTGGAGACCTCGGCGAACATCTCGATGTCCTGATCCGTCACCTGCTTCCGGAGGTAACGGGTCATGCCCATCTCGATGTCTTCGATGCAGATCGTTCCGCGTGGCAGGTTGTCCAACATCTTGCCCTCCATGAGCATCCGTCTGGTAATAAAAGCGTCATCTCTAGGCGAGATTGGTAATTTTATTACTTTGCGAACGCAGCAAAAGCAAGCGGTAATTTTGTTACCCGAGCGTGCCCATGGAGTAGGTCGGCGCCACCCTTTCCTTTTCGATATAGGCGCTTAGCGCGTCCGGATCGGGCTGCTGCGTCGTTTTGGTCTCGGTCCGGGCGAGGCCGCCGGTGATGAAGAGGGAATCGAAGTTCTCGCCCATCGCGCCCAGAATATCGGTGTGCGGGCCGTCGCCGATGGCGAGGATCGCGCTGTCGGGCACGTCCGCGCGATGCGCGGCAAGACGGCGGCGGGCCAGGTCGTAGATTGCCGGGTGCGGCTTGCCGAAATAGAGGCTCTCGCCGCCCATCTCGGTGTAGAGTTTCGCCAGGGCCCCGGCGCAGTATTCGCGGCGTTCGCCACGGTCGACGACGATATCCGGGTTCGCGCAGAGCAGCTTCAGGCCCTTCTGCTTGGCATAGAGGAAGTCGGGGCGGTTCACTTCCGGATCGGCATGGGGATCGAAGGGGCCGCAGCAGACGATGCCCTCGGCCTCCTGAAGCGGCACGCGGGTGATCTCGACAGGGTTGTCGAGGATCTGGAGCGGGTCGAAGAAGGTCAGGTCGAAGTCGAGCCCCATGAAATAGACTTTCGAGCCCACGGCGCCTTGGAACATGGCGGCACGGGCGGCGTCGCCGGAGGTGGCGATGTCGTCGTAGGCGTCTTCGGGCACCTCGAACTTCTTCAGCTGTTTTGCGACCTCGTGACGGGAGCGCGGAGCGTTTGTCACCAGCACGACGGCCCCGCCTTTCGCGCGGTAGTCCTGAAGGGCTGCGACGGCAGAGGGGATGGCCTTGATGCCGTTGTGCACGCAGCCCCACAGGTCCACGAACAGCGCGTCATAGCGGTCGGATACGTCGGAAAGGGCAGAGATGATCTGGGTCATTGGGGCGTCCGGTGGTCGGGAATGTCTGGCCCCTGCATAGAGGCTGCGGACGCAATAGGACAGGCGATTCAGGCGGGAACGCGCGGCTTTGCCGGGGCAGGCGAAGGCCATTCGAAAGGGCCGGGAGGCAAGACCATGACCGAGGATGGGCTGCTGCGTTGAGCATGGTCCGCCCACGTTCCGTGGCACGGCGCAACATGATACCTAAGTGCCCCCGCCGATGCGACGGGCGGAAAACTGTTCCGGTCAAGCCCGCGCTTGTGCGACGGTGGCGCGGTCTGTCAGTTCTGGCTCATCCGCTCGGCGTAGGCGCGCATTTCCTCGGCCTCCTGCCGGGCTTCGCGGAGGCCGTCCATGGCTGCGGCCAGCTCTGCCTCGGTCTGGGCAAGCTGGTTGGTCAGCTCGGCCTCGCGCTGCTGGAGGTAGGTGATCGCCTGATCCCGGGTTTCCTCCGCCTCATGCAGTTCCTGGCTCATGCGTTCGAGTTGATCGACATCGGCCTGGCTGACGCGGCGAAAGCGGTGGATCAGCCAGTGGGCGAACCAGCCCAGGCAAAAGGCGACAAAAAGAATGATCGCCGTCGCGATGATGAACTGGGTTCTGTCCATTTGGTGTTTTGTCCCTCCGGCATGTTAGCCGTCTTCGCCGTTTTCCGGCTTGAAATCCGCATCGCGCACCGCGCCCTGTGGCACCGCCTTGTCCGCCCCGATGCCGGCGGCAGCCTCTGTGGCCTCCGGGTCCTGCATCGGCGGGGTGTCCGTGGCGGCATCCGTCGTGTCGTCTTGGCCGTCCGGCTCTGCGTCCGTCGTGTCGGCGGTCTGTTCCCCGTCGGTGTCTTCGGTCGTGGAGGCCGCGGGCGCGTCTGTCGCCGCGGTATCTGCCGTGTCGGCGGGCTCGGCCGTCTCTCCGGTCTCGGCCGCTTCGGTTGCCTCTTCGGCAGCGTCCTCGGCTTCGGCGACGGCCTCTTCCAGCTCGTCGATCAGCAGCTTGAACTCGATCCGGCGGTTGGCCTCGCGGCCTTCCTCGGTGCCGTTGTCGGCGATGGGCTGCTCTTCTCCGTAGCCCTTCACCTCGTACATGCGCACCGGCACGCGGCGGCCGCGCAGCGCGTCGAGCACCGACTGCGCGCGGTCCCGGCTGAGCTGCTGGTTCATCGACTCGCGGCCCTGGCTGTCGGTGTGGCCGCCGATTTCCAGCGGGATGTCGCCACAGGTCTTCAGAAGGTCCGCCAGTTCGTCGAGGATGTCGCGGGCCGAGATGTCGAGCGTGGCAGAGCCCGGCTCGAAGTTGATCTTCCGCGTGCCGACCACTTCCTTGATCATGCCGACGCATTGCTCGGGCGAGGGAATGCCCAGCGTCGGGTCCAGCCGTTCGACATAGGTCACGTCGATGTCGAAGGTGGCGTTTTCACCGAGCTTACCGGCCAGAAGTTTCGCGATCTGGGCGCTGGCCTCCTGGTTGCCGGTCTGGCCGGTCACAATAACGTCGTCGGGCGTCACGGTGACAGAGCCGTTGGCCAGCATCGACAGCGCCTCCAGCCCGGCGAGCGTGCGCACCGGCCAGTCCGAGGGCAGGTTGTCGGCCAGGCGGGCGGCGGTATAGACCGCCTCCGACCCAAAGCGCGCGCGGGCGTAGCTGTCTGCGGTCTGGCGGGCGATCTCGGTGGTCAGGCGTCCGCGCAACTGGACCTTGCCCTCGGGCGAGAGGGTGGCGGTGAAGTCGGGCGGGCCCTCGGCATCCTGTTCCGGCGCCTTGGGCAGCACGGCATGCAGCGCGAAGACCTCCGGCAGGGTGGTTTCCAGTTCGCCGACGATCCGGTCGAAGGTGCCCTGCGGCGTGCCTTCGAGCGCCACCAGCGTGACATCGGCGTTGGAGAAGGTGATGGAGCCGCCGCCCACTTCCTTCAGCTTGGCGATGCCCAGCTCGACCGCGTCGGCCCAGCGGCGCGAGGGCACGCCGAGGCCGAGGGTGCAGATCGCCTTGCCTTCGAGACCTGCACCGGAGGCGGCGCGCAGGATGCGGGACCGCGCCTCTTCGGTGTCGGCGGAACATGCGTCGAAGCGCGCGCCCTCGTCGTCGATCAGGAAGCGCAGGGTGAAAGGCGTGATGACGGGCCGCGGGGCGGAGAGGTCGAGCGCAAGCCGCAGACCCTCCGGCTTGCGCCGCGTGAGGTTGGTTTCCAGCCGGCTGCGCGCCTCGGCGCTTTCGGTCATGGCCTTGATTTCCACCCGTTCGGCATCGACCGACACCTTGGAGCGCGGCAGGTCGCGCAACGCGCTGGTGGCGAAGCGCAGGGCCTGTTCCCAGCCGTCGGGCGCGGGGAAATCGGCGGCTTCCAGCAGGTCGGAAACCTCCTGCCCACCGGCGATCTGGCGGAAGCTCTCGATCAGCGCCTCGCGGTCGGTCGACTGGGGCACAAGCCCGATCACCGAGACGCCCGCGTCGTTTCTCAGGATCTCGACCGAGAAGCGCGGCGGTGCCACGTCCTCGGGTTCCTCCACCAGCATCTGGTCGATCACGCGGGAGGCATCGACGACACGCCCGGCGGTCGACAGCGCCTTGAAGCGCGCGGCCTCGTCCGGTGCCGTGCCGATCAGGAAGACCTGCAGACCGTTGGTGTCGACCTCGGCCCAGGGGAGGCCCTCGCGGTCGAGTTCGTTCAGCACGCTGGACTGCGACGCTGTCTCGATCATTTGGGCGGTGAAGTATGCAGTCAGTACGCTCAGCCCGCTGGCGGCGAGAAAAGTCCCGGCGATGGTGAAGAGCGAAGAGAGCCGCATGTACGTGGTGACGTCCCGGTTTCGAGTGTTACGGTAGATACGCAGTCCAAAGGGTCTGTGCAATCAGGCGATTATCGCGGCGGCGAAAAACAGCACGGGCAGGAGTCCCGCGTCCCGGTTGGACCGGAAGAGCTCCAGCAGCCGGTCGTTGTCATCCAGTTTAAGCCTGCGCATCTGCCAGAGCATGTGCCAGCCCATGGCCCAGGGCCCGGCGAGCGCCACGACCAGTTTCAGGATCTCGCCTTCGGGCGCCGCCATCACGATGGCGATCCCCTGCAGGGCGACGGTCAGGGCGAGGAACCGCGCGAGCCAGCGGGGCGTCGCGGCGTCGCCGAAGAGGCGGGCGGTGGACTTCACCCCGATCAGCGCGTCGTCCTCCTTGTCCTGATGGGCGTAGATCGTGTCGTAGAACAGCGTCCACGCCATGCCAGCGACATAGAGGAAGACGGCCGGCCATTGCAGCGTGCCGGTGTGCGCGGTCCAGGCCAGCAGCGCGCCCCAGTTGAAGGCGATGCCGAGGAAGATCTGCGGCCACCAGGTGAACCGCTTGGCGAAGGGGTAGATCGCCACCGGCGCCAGCGAGAGCACGCCAAGCGCGATGGCCATGGGCGGAAAGGTCAGCAGGATCAGGAAGGCGATGAGCGATTGCGCCACGGCCCAGGCGAGCGCCTGTTTCGCAGTGACCTGGCCGGAGGGGATCGGTCTCGACGCCGTGCGCGCCACGGAGCCGTCGATGTGGCGGTCGGTGATGTCGTTCCAGGTACAGCCTGCGCCGCGCATCAGCACCGCGCCCAGCCCGCAGCCCGCGAAGATCCACAGGTCGAACCAGCTGGCGCGGCCGTCCGACACCATGGCCAGCGTCAGCCCCCACCAGCAGGGCAGCAGCAGCAGCCACGTCCCGATCGGCCGGTCCGCGCGGCTGAGCCGCAGGTAGGGGCGGGCGAAGGCCGGGGCGTGGTGGTCGACCCAGTTGCCCTTCACGGCATCCGAAACCTGACCCGAGGGTTCGGGCCTCTGCGCCTCTGGCGTCTGCTGCGCACCGGTCATATGGTCCCCTCCATGTCGTTCGAGAAACCGAAAATCCGCCTCTGTGTAGACCAGCCTTTGTCCGAGGAACAGGAGGTCGCGCTGTCGCGGGAGCAGGCGCACTACCTCTTCGGTGTCATGCGGCTCGAGCCCGGCGCCCGCGTCGCCCTGTTCAACGGGCGGGATGGCGAATGGGCAGCAGAAGTCGCCGAGGCGGGCAAGCGCGGCGGCACTCTCGTCTGCCGCGACAGGCTGGCGGCACAGGGCACGCCGCCCGATCTCTGGCTGATGTTCGCACCGGTGAAGAAGGCCCGCACCGACTTCATCGTCGAGAAGGCGGTGGAACTGGGCGCACGCCGCATCCTGCCGGTGCAGACCGAGTTCACCAATTCCGAACGGCTGCGGGTCGACAAGCAGCAGGCGCATGCGGTGGAGGCCGCCGAGCAATGCGGCGCCACCTTCGTCCCCGAGGTCGCGGAGATGACGCGGCTCGACCGGCTGCTGGCGGACTGGGACGACAGCCGGCAGATCCTCTTTTGCGACGAAACCGCCGCCGGTGCCCCGACCGCCCTCGACGGGCTGAGCCCCGGCCCCTGGGCGGTGCTGATCGGACCCGAGGGCGGCTTCTCCGACCGCGAACGTGCCCGGCTGGCGCAGATGGACTGCGCCCGCGCCGTGAGCCTCGGCCCGCGCATCCTGCGCGCGGAAACCGCCGCCGTCGCGGCGCTCGCGCTTTGGCAGGCGCATTTGGGCGACTGGACGTGACCGCCGCCCCTGGAAAGGCTGCCTCATAATGCCCGGTCGGTCCGCATGTGGTCGGTCGGGGATTCAGGTATTTGTGACCAAGATGAAGGATGTGATGTTTCGCCCTTGTCTTGGTGACAAACACCTCGGGGGAGGCTTGCGCAGGAAGGCGGGGGCGGAACCCCGCTTGGCAGCCAACGGGCCGCGCGGATGGCGGGGCAGGCGGGTTGCCTCCGGCGTGGCGGCACGGCATCTTGGCGCTTCCGGCCGATGCCGGAATGCAGGCATCTTTTGCAGCGTGACGACCTGGTTCGAGGAAATGACAAGATGATCCGCAAGGCCACCGAGGCAGACATCGGGCCGATGGTCGCGTTCCTCGAAAAGCGGATCGAACATTCGATGTTCCTGCTCGGCAACCTCGAAGCGCATGGCGTGAACAACGCGACGCACCCGCATGGCACGTCCTTCTTCCTGCGCGAGACCGGTGAGGGCATCACCGGCGTTTTCGGTGCGACCAACGGCGGCTTCCTGATGTGCCAGTTGCCCGGCCTCTCCGCCACCGAGGCGCAGACCTATGCCCATCTGCTGAAAGGCTACACGCTGACCGGGATGACAGGGGACGTGGCGCAGATGGACGCGCTCCTGCGTGCCCTGCCCGTGTCACCGGATGCGCTGTCCTTGAACCGGGTGGAGCCGCTGTACCGGTTGCCGCTTTCCGGACTGGGAGAGGTGCCGCCCGTGCGGCAAGCGCAGGAGTCGGATGTCACGATGCTGGCGGACTGGTGGGTGCGCTACCTGTCCGAGACCGGAACCTGTCCGGCCTCGCGCATCGACCGCGAGGCGGCGGTGCGGGCGCGGGCGGCGGTCGGGTCGGCGGACACCCAGATCATGGAAGAGCGCGGCCGGCCGGTGGCCATGGCGCGGATCAACGCGCGTGCGGGGCAGGCGGTGCAGGTGGGCGGTGTTTTCGTGCCGGAAAACCTGCGCGGAGAGGGGCGCGCCGGACGGGTCGTCTCCGGGCTGCTGGCGAATGCGCGGTCACGCGGGGCGGAGCTTGCGATCCTCTTCGCGGCTTCGCCCGCGGCGGCCAAGGCCTACGAGCGGATCGGCTTTGTCCGGTGCGGCGACTACCGTGTGACGATCCTGCGCGAGCCGCTGACCCTGGGGACTGCCCCATGATCCGGAGGGAGGCGCGCAGATTGTTGTGGCGGTGGCGCGAGGTGGCCGCCGCGGCCTGTGTCGCGGCGCTCGGGCTCTACTGGGCAATTGCGGCCACCGGGCCGGTTCTGGCGGTCATCGGCTGGGCGCTGGTGGCGGCAGGGGTCCTGCTGGCGGCGGCGGGCGTGCAGCGGGCGCGGTTCCGCGTCGGCAGCGACGGGCCGGGCGTGGTGCAGATCGTCGAGAAGCGGGTCAGCTACTTCGGGCCGCTGGATGGCGGCGTGGTCGACCTTGAGGCATTGTCGAGCGTGGTGCTCGACCCCTCCGGCAAGCCACCGCACTGGGTGCTGCGCGTGCCCGGGCAGGCGCCCCTGTCGATCCCCCTGACGGCGCGCGGGGCAGAGGGGCTGTTCGACGCCTTTGCCAGCCTGCCGGGCATCCGCACGGAACACATGCTGAAACAGATGAAGGCGGGGTCGCGCATCCCGGTCGTGATCTGGCGCGCAGGTCCCCTGCGCAATGCACCAGATCGGTTGCATTGACAGTCCGTGAGAATGCCGACAGGACGGTAACCAGAACGACAGCGAACAGAGATCGGGAGCCTCCCACCATGTCCATCCCACAGTCCGGCGGCGGCCCCATCGAATCGTTTGACCAGATGGCGGATTACCTCGCCTCCGGGTGCAAGCCGAAGGAAGACTGGCGCATCGGGACGGAGCACGAGAAGTTCGGCTACTGCAAGGACACCCTGAACCCGCTGCCCTATGACGGCGAACGCTCCATCCGGGCGGTGCTGGAGGGGCTGCGCGACCGCCACGGCTGGGCACCCGTCGAGGAAGGCGGTCACCTCATCGGCCTGACGAAGGACGGGGCGAACGTCTCGCTCGAACCCGGCGGCGCGCTGGAGTTGTCCGGTGCACCCCTGGAGACCATCCACCAGACCTGCGACGAGGTGAACGAGCACCTGCGCGAGGTGAAGGGGGTTGCCGATGAACTGGGCGTGGGTTTCATCGGACTGGGTGCGGCGCCGGTCTGGACGCATGACCAGATGCCTCTGATGCCCAAGGGCCGCTACAAGCTGATGGACGCCTACATGCCCAAGGTGGGCACCACGGGCCGGGAGATGATGCGCCGGACCTGCACCGTGCAGGTCAACCTCGACTTCGGGTCGGAGGCGGACATGGTGCAGAAGATGCGCGTGGCGCTTGCGCTGTCGCCCGTGGCGACCGCACTCTTCGCCAACTCGCCGTTCTTCGAAGGCAAGCCGGTTGGCGTGAAATCCAAGCGGATGCAGATCTGGGAAACGCTCGACGACTCGCGCACGGGGATGCTGCCGTTTGTCTTCGAGGAGGGCTTTGGCTTCGAGCGCTGGGTGGAGTACGCGCTGGATGTGCCGATGTACTTTGTCTACCGGGACGGCAAGTACGTGGACGCGCTGGGGATGTCCTTCCGCGATTTCCTGGAGGGCAAGCTGCCCGCGCTGCCGGGCGAGACGCCGACCCTTTCGGATTGGGCAGACCATCTGACCACCGCTTTCCCGGATGCGCGCGTGAAGAAGTTCATCGAGATGCGCGGCGCCGATGGCGGTCCGTGGCGGCGGCTGTGCGCGCTGCCGGCCTTCTGGGTGGGGCTGATGTACGACCAGACCGCGCTGGACGCGGCCTGGGACCTGTGCCGCAACTGGACGGCGGAGCAGCGCGAGGCGCTGCGGCTGGCGGCCACGCGCGATGCGCTGGCGGCGGAGGTCGATGGCATCCGGATGCACGACCTCGCGCGTGAGGTGCTGGAGATCTGCGAGGCGGGTCTGAAGGCGCGGGCCCGTCCCGGCGCGGGCGGGCTGGTGCCCGACGAGACGCATTTCCTCAGCGCTCTGAAGGAAAGCGTCGAGAGCGGCATGACACCGGCGGACGAACTGCTGGAGCATTACCATGGCGACTGGAACGGCGACCTGAACCGGATCTACGCCGCCTATTCGTACTGAAAACGTGCCGCTGGCCATGGCGGAGGGCGGAGAATCTCCGCCCTACATCGGGTCATGCCGTTTGGCGGTGCGTGTCGGATAGACCGTCGGTGTCGCTTGTGGGGGGGCCGAGAGGTCACTCTGCCGGGACTTCCTTGAGGATATTGCGGCGGTAGTAGTCGCTGATCTCCGCCTTGCGGGCCTGCCGCATGGCCGGGCTGGGCGCGGAGTCCACCTGCAGGATGACATGGGCGCTGTCCCAGGCGGTCGATTTCTTCGGCCCCTTGGCGTGACGGGCTCTGGCCTTGGGTTGCGGTGCCGGCGCGCTGGACGGAGCCTCGCGCAGTGGACGGTCCGGCCCATCGTGCGGATTGGGCCCGAAGCGGTTCGTGTCGTCAGATGGCTGCAGCATCAGGAAGATGAACCACAGCGGACCGATCAGCGGCACGAAGAGGATGCAGTACCACCAGCCGGAGCGGTCCGTGTCGTGCAGACGCCGGATGCAGAGCGTCAGGCCCGGGACCAAGAGCGCGGTCATCAACAGCCCGTAGAGCTGTATCGCCATCCCCGGTGCGCCGGTGGCCGGATCGAACAGCAGGGCCTTCGGAACCGTGCCCGTCACGACGACCGCGACGAGGGCGGCGGCCTGCAGGACATAGGCCAGCTGGACCCACCAGAACTCCGCCCGGGTGGCACGACCGCCGAAGTCCAGCGCGCGGGTGAAGAAACGGCCGATGGCCGGCAGGGGTCCGATCATGTGGCAAGCTCTCCAACGGGTGACACCCTATTGTTGAGGGTTGTCCGGGGCGAGATTGCGGCGGCGTTGAGATTTCTTGACGGCATTCGAGATCAATTGCCCGAACGGCGGCGCCAGACCGTGGCATCGCCTTGCGGGGCGGAGCGGTGCCCCCCCGGGAGAGGCACCGCGACCGGATCAGTAGCCTATGGCGCAGCCGTCCTTGCGCGGATCGGACGCGCCTTCGAGCACGCCCGACGGGTGGATCAGGATCGCCTGCGCGCCGCCGATCGGGGTGACGGGCGTTTCCACCTTGTGCCCCTTTTCGGCCAGTGCCGCGGCGACCTCGGGCGCATAACCGCGTTCCAGCATCAGTTTACCGTTCTCCGCAAAGCTGCGTGGAGCATCGAGCGCGGCCTGCGGGTCCATGCCGTAATCCGTTATGTTGGTCATGACGCGCGCGTGGCCGTTGGGCTGGTACTGGCCGCCCATGACGCCGAAGGGCATGGTCACGCGGCCCTCGTCCCGCACCATGGCCGGGATGATCGTGTGCAAGGGACGCTTGCCGCCGGCCATCTCGTTCACGTGGCCCTCGGCCAGCGAGAAGCCGGCGCCACGGTTCTGGAACAGGATGCCGAACTTCTCGGACGCGATGCCGGAGCCGAAGCTGTGGAAGACCGAGTAGATCAGCGACACGACCATCCGGTCGCGGTCGACGACGGTCAGGTAGATCGTGTCCTTGTGCACGGCCTCGGAAATCGTCGTGGCCGAGGCCATCGCCCGGTTCGGATCGATCAGCGCGGCCAGCCGTTCCGCCGTCTCCGGCGCCTGAAGATGGGCGAGGCCGGTCATCGTGTCGGGATCGGACAGGAAGCGGTTGCGGGCATCGTAGGCGAGCTTTGCGGCCTCGGCCTCCACATGGGCGCGCTCCACCCCGAAAGGCTCCATCGCGGCGAGATCGAAATGCGACAGGATGTTCAGCATCAGGTGCGCGGTGATGCCCTGGCCGTTGGGCGGATGCTCCAGCAGTTCGCGGCCCTTGTAGTGGCCCGCCAGCGGATCGGCGAAGGTCGTTTGCGCGGCGGCGAAGTCCTCGGCGGTGTGGCGGCCGCCACCGGCGTTGAGCGCGGCGAGCATGTCCTCGGCGACCTCGCCTTCGTAGAAGGCGCTGCGGCCATGCTTGGCGATGCGGCGCAGGACCTCCGCCTGTCCGGGCAGGGTGAGGATGTCCCCGGTCTGCATCGGCTTGCCGTCCTTCAGGAAGTGGCGGCGGGCGACGCCCTGCAGGTTCTCGTGCGCCTGCTGGTAATCGAAGGCGACGCGCGGCGCGATCGGCACGCCCTCGTCCATGTAGCGGATCGCCGGGGCGAGGCTGTCGGCGAGGCCAAGCCTGCCCCAGCGGTCGGACATGGCGCAGAACGCGTCGATGGCACCGGGGACGGTGACGGCATAGGGGTGGTCGAGCGGCACGGTGCCGTGCCCCTCGCCCCGCAGCAGCGCCGCGTTGTGACCGGCAGGCGCGCGACCGGAGCCGTTGACGGCAACGACGTCTTCGGTGCCCGCAGGCGAGACGAGCGCAAAGCAGTCGCCCCCGATTCCTGTCATCGCCGGTTCGCACAGGCCGAGGATCACCGCCCCGGCAATGGCGGCGTCCATGGCGTTGCCGCCCCGGCGCAGCACGTCCACGGCAGCCGAAGCCGCCAGCGGATGCGAGGTGGCGCACAGGCCGTTCATGGCGAGGACGGGGGACCGTCCTGGTTTCTGGAAATCGCGCATGCTCTGCCTCCCTGCGTCTTGCGCGCAGGATAGGCAGCCAAGCGGGGGCGTCAATCCATGCGGAAGGGGGAAGTCAGAACCTCGACGCCGCGCACTGGGTGGGGGCTGATAACGCGCGGCGCCGAGGTGAAGCCATATGCAGCTACAAGGCCATGTATGCTGGCGGATCGCGGCGCAAATGTGATCCGGTGTGGGTCATTTCGTGGCTTGGGTTGCGCGGTGTGGCGGGGGGCCGAAACGCAAGAACACGCCCGCGATGGGGCGTGTTCTAGGTGCATAGAACCTCGGTGCCGCGCACTGGGTGGGGGCTGATAACACGCGGCACCGAGGTGAAGCCATATGCAGCTACAAGACCGAAGATGACGTTCCAATCGGGCGCGATTGTGGCTGCCGTAGGGTCATTTCGGGAACGTGACCCTTCAGAGAAGCGTGAAACAGCGGATATGCCATCGGGGCGCGTGGAGCGGCATCACGATGCGCGCGATAGGGGCATTTCCAGCGCGAGGCGGTTGGTGCCTTCGGCGCAGGAGTAGTCGAGGTCGGTCACGAGGGTGCGGATCAGGTGCCAGCCGAATCCACCTTCGGGAAGGTGCGCGGTCGGCACGTCGAGGTTGGCGGCGGGCCCCTGCGGCGGGGCGTTCCCGGGCATCGAAAGGCCGGTGTCGAGGAATTCGGCGTGCAGGGTGTCGGGGTAAAAGGCCAGGTGGAGGCCGATTCTCCCGGCGGAGCCGTTGGCATAGGAATGCTCGACGATGTTGTTGAGCACCTCCGCCACGACAATCTCCCACGATGCGTCGAGGTCGGCTAAAGGTGGGCGCCGTTCGAGATGTGCGCGTACTTCACGAAGGGCCAGAGTGACCGCCTGCGGCGTGTTGCCAAGAACACCGTGGATGACGAAACTCCCGTCATCCCGCAGTTCTGCATTCATCTCTGCCTCCGCGGCACAGCCGGTCAGGCGCTCAGCGCGGTGACGGCAGTCTCATGGATCTGGAAGATCGAATCCATGCGGGTCATGCGAAAGACCTTGTCGACGGCCGGGGACAGTCCGGCGAGTTCCAGCTTGGCACCCGGCGGCATCAGCTTCATCGCGGCGACGATGGCGCCAAGCCCGCTCGAATCGATGAAGTCCACCTTTTCGAGGTCGAGCACGACGCGGCCCGACGCCCCCCCGAGGAGTTCGCGCATCCGATCCTTGAAGCTGATCGCGACCGCGGCGTCGATGCGGTCGGCGTCGACCCGGATGATCGTCACGCCCATGTCGGATGTGGTGCTGAGTTCCATGGTTGCCCTTTCCCTGGTGCGGCGCACACCGCGTCCCTCGGCAACGGACCCTAGACGCGAATCCTTACCATTCGGTATGCATGTCCTAAGATGGGAGGGTTCCACATGCAGGACGTAGTAATCACAGGGGCGTCGCGGACGCCGATGGGCGGGTTCCAGGGGGTCTTTGCCGAACAGGAGGCTTGGAAGCTGGGCGGCGCCGCGATCCGCGCCGCGCTGGACGGCCACCCCGACCGGAGCGTGGACGAGGTCCTGATGGGCTGCGTGCTACCTGCGGGACAGGGGCAGGCCCCGGCCCGGCAGGCGGGATTCGCGGCAGGCCTGGGCGACGACGTCCCGGCGACGACGCTGAACAAGATGTGTGGTTCGGGCATGAAGGCGGCGATGCTGGCCTGGGACCGGCTGGCGCTGGGACATGCGGAGTGCATCGTGGCGGGCGGCATGGAGTCGATGACCCTGTCGCCCTACCTGCTGCCGAAGATGCGCGGCGGCGCGCGGATCGGTCACGGCCAGGTCGTCGACCACATGTTCCTCGACGGTCTGGAGGACGCCTATGACAAGGGCCGCCTGATGGGCACCTTCGCCGAGGACTGCGCCGAGGCGTTCCAGTTCACCCGCGAGGCGCAGGACCAGTACGCGCTTGCGTCGCTGTCGAACGCGCTGGACGCGGAACGCTCCGACGCCTTCGAGAACGAGATCTGCCCGGTGACGCTGCACACCCGCCATGGCGAAGAGATCATCACCCGCGACGAACAGCCCGGCAAGGCGCGGCCCGAGAAGATCCCGATGCTGAAACCGGCGTTCCGCAAGGACGGGACGGTGACGGCGGCGAACTCGTCCTCGATCTCGGACGGGGCGGCGGCGCTGGTCATGACGACGCTGGATTCGGCTGTGCGCCGGGGTGTCCTGCCGCGTGCCCGCATCCTCGGACACGCGAGCCACGCGCAGGCGCCGAAGGACTTCCCGACCGCGCCGATCCCGGCGGCCCGCAGGCTGCTGGACCGGATCGGCTGGAAGAAGAGCGACGTGGACCTCTGGGAGGTCAACGAGGCCTTTGCCGTGGTGCCCATGGCCTTCATGAAGGAGATGGGCCTGCCGCGCGACGTGGTGAACGTGAACGGCGGGGCCTGTGCACTGGGGCATCCCATCGGCGCCTCGGGGGCGCGGATCATCGTGACCCTGTTGAACGCGCTGGAGAAACGCGGCGCACGGCGCGGTGTCGCGGCGATCTGCATCGGTGGCGGCGAAGGCACCGCCATCGCGATCGAACGTATCTGACAAGGCCTTGACGCGGCTCAGGGGCGGCGATGTGCCGGCCTTGCGCTGTTTCGGACGGGTATGGCGGGGTGCCCCCGAGTTCGGGGGCGGCGCCCACATCTTTTCCGCCTCCTCCCGTGAAAAATCCCCTTGATTTTTCACTCGCTCCCGGCATCATGAAAAAAAACGGGAGAATTTCACGCACATGCAGATGGACGCGCCTCCGGCCACGCTCGGTTCTGACCTCCGGACGCTTCGGCGGACGCGCGGGCTGACTCTGCAACAACTTGCGGACAAGCTGGGCCGCTCTGTCGGGTGGCTGAGCCAGGTGGAACGCGACCTGTCGGAGCCCTCGATCACCGATCTGCGGCACCTTGCGAAGGCGCTCGAAGTGTCCGTCTCCATGCTGGCCCGGCACGAGGCCGCCGCACCGGAGGAGGTCGGACGGATCGTGCGTCGTGGCACCCGGCGGCCCATCGGATCGCGGGTGTCGGGGCTGGTGGAGGAACTCCTGTCACCCGACCTCGCCGACGACTTCGAGATGGTGCACTGCCGGTTCGAGCCGCATTCACAGATCGGAGAGACGGTGACCCGCCCGACGCAGGAGGTGGCCTTCCTGCTGTCCGGGCGGCTGGAAATGACCATCGGCGCGGACCGGTTCAGCATCTTCCCGGGCGACAGCTTTCGCATCAGGGGAGAGCCGTTCCGCTGGGAAAATCCACATGACGAGGCGGCGGTTGCGATCTGGGTGATCGCGCCGCCGGTGTACTGAGCGCGGCAACGGAGAAGAGGGAGCGAAGATCATGATCCAGGGACAATGCCTGTGCGGCGCGGTGCGCTTCCGGACAGAGGCCGAGCCGCAGGGCGCCAGCGCCTGCCATTGCGGCCAGTGCCGCCGGATGTCCGGGCATGTCTGGGCCTCGGCCTATGTGCCGAAGGACGCCCTGACGGTCGAGGGAGAGGTGCGCTGGTTCGACAGCTCCGACAAGGCGCAGCGCGGGTTCTGCCCGGATTGTGGCTCCTTCCTGTTCTGGCAGGCGCATGACGAGGACACGATCAGCTTTGCCCTCGGCGCGCTGGATGCGCCCACGGGGCTGCGGCTGACCAAGCATATCTTCACGGCCGACAAGGGCGACTACTACGACATCGCGGAAGGCGTTCCCCAGAGGTGAGACATGACTGACACTCCGACACAGGATCAGGGGCGCCTGCCGGCACAGGCCCGCGTGGTCATCATTGGCGGCGGTGCCGTGGGGGTGTCCTGCGCCTACCACATCGCGCAGGCGGGTTGGGACGTGGTGCTGCTGGAGAAGAACGAGCTGACCGCCGGGTCGACCTGGCACGCGGCCGGCAACTGCCCGTCGTTCTCCACCAGCTGGGCGGTGATGAACATGCAGCGCTATTCGCTGCAGCTTTACCGGCGGCTGGCGTCCGAGGTCGACTATCCGATGAACTATCACGTCACGGGGTCGATCCGGCTGGGCCATTCCCGCGAGCGCATGATGGAATTCGAGCGGGCGCGCGGCATGGGGCAGTATCAGGGCATGGCGCTGGAAATGCTGCAGGTCTCCGACCTGAAGGACCGCTATCCCTTCCTCGAAACCCACGATCTGGCAGGCGCCCTTTACGATCCGGACGACGGCGACATCGATCCCGCGCAACTGACACAGTCGCTGGCCAAGGGCGCGCGCATGAAGGGTGCCCGGATCGAGCGGTTCTGTGGCGCGACCGGCGTGCGGCGCGAGGGTGCGGACTGGATCGTCGAGACCGAGAAGGGCGAGATCCGCTGCGAGAAGGTGGTGAACGCCGCGGGCTACTATGCGCAGCGGGTCGGCGAGTGGTTCGTGCCCCATGGCGGGCGCACCGTGCCGATGGCGGTGATGAGCCACCAGTACTTCCTGACCGAACCGATCCCGGAGCTCGAGGCCTGGTCAAAGGAGAACGGCAAGCTGCCGCTCCTGCGCGATGTGGATTCCTCTTACTACCTGCGGCAGGAGAAATACGGCCTCAACCTCGGCCCCTACGAGCGGAACTGCAAGGCGCACTGGGCGACGCCGGACGATCCCATGCCGGAGGATTTCTCCTTCCAGCTTTATCCCGACGATCTCGACCGGCTGGAATGGTACATCGAGGACGCCATGGCGCGGGTGCCGATCCTCGGGCAGGCAGGTGTCGGCCGGGTGATCAACGGCCCGATTCCCTATGCGCCGGACGGCCTGCCGCTGCTCGGCCCGATGCCGGGGGTGCCGAATGCCTACGAGGCCTGCGTCTTCACCTTCGGCATCACGCAGGCGGGCGGCGCAGGCAAGGTGCTGGCGGAATGGGTGACGGAGGGCCGGACGGAGTGGGATATGTGGTCCTGCGATCCGCGCCGCTACACCGGCTACACCGACCCGGACTATTGCCTCGCCAAGGCTATCGAGACCTACGGCCACGAATACGCGATCCACTTCCCCCGCCACCGCTGGCCCGCGGCGCCCGACCGGCGGCTCTCTCCGCTGTACGAGCGCCTGTCGGCGGCGGGTGCGCAGTTTGCGCCCTACAACGGCTGGGAACGTGCGACATGGTTCGCGCATCCCGGCGACGACACCTCGGAGGCTGCCACCGAGACCTGGGAACGGGACGGCCCGTGGCAGACCCGCGTGCGCGAGGAATGCGAGGCGGTTCGCGACGGCTGCGGCGTGCTGGAGATCTGCGGCTTCACCCGGCTGATCGTCAGCGGGTCGGGCGCGCGGGACTGGGTCGACAGGCTGACCGCCTCCCGTCTCCCGGCAGAGAACCGCGTGGGCCTGCTGTATTTCACCGACGACCGAGGGCGCATCCTGACGGAGATGACGGCGCTCAACCACGGACCGGATCAGGTCGGCCTGATCACCGCTGCCGTGGCGCAATGGCACGACCGCGACCTCCTGTCGAACGGCGCGCCGGAGGGCGTGACGGTCGAGGACTTCTCGGACAAGGTGGACTGCCTTCTGGTCACCGGCCCGAAGGCGCGCGAGGTGCTGGACCAGATCTCCGACGCCGACCTGTCGCTGCCATGGCTGTCGGTTCAGTACGACGCCACGGTCGCGGGCAAGGCCTGCGCGCTCATTCGGGTGTCCTACGCCGGCGAACTGGGGTGGGAGATCCACTGCGACCCGGACGACGCCCCGGCGATCTGGGGGGCGCTGACGGTCGCGGGGGCCAAACCCTTCGGCATGTTCGCGCTCGACAGCCTGCGGATCGAAAAGGGCTACCGGACATGGAAGGGCGACCTCTCGTCGGACTACACGCTGCTGGAAGCCGGGCTGGACCGCTTCGTGGACCTGTCGAAACCGCATTTCCGCGGCAAGGCGGCGCTGACCGCGCAGGCGGAGACCGGCGTGAAGAAACGCTCCGCCCCGCTGATCGTGGAGGCGCAGGGCTGCGACGCCCCGCCCATGGCAACCGTCTGGCACAACGGCCAGGTGGTGGGGGAGGTCACCTCCTCCGCCTGGGGCTACCGGGTCGGCGCCTCCGTGGCGCTGGCGATGCTGCGCACCGACCTGACCATCCCGGGCACGGAGGTCGAGGTCGACATCTTCGGCACGCTCTGCAAGGCCACGGTGCGGAGCGATTCACCGCTCTGGGACCCGAAGAACGAAAGGATCAGGGCATGAAGGTCACGCTTCTCGACGGCGGCATGGGGCAGGAACTTGTTCACCGGGCGGGCGACCGCCCCACGCCGCTGTGGTCCACGCAGGTGATGATCGACCGGCCCGGCCTCGTGCAGGAGATCCACGCCGACTACTTCGCGGCAGGCGCCACCATCGCGACCGCCAACAGCTATGCCATCCTGCGCGACCGTCTGGCCCCCGCCGGGATCGAGGACCGCTACGAAGAGCTGGTCGAGGCTGCCATGGCAGAGGCGACCAAGGCCCGCGAGGCATTCGGCAGCGGGAAGGTCGCCGGCAGCACCGCACCTCTGGGCGCAAGCTACCGCACCGACAAACATCCCGACCTCGACACCGCGATCCCGCTTTACGCCGAAAAGGTCCGCCTCATGGCCCCTCACGCCGACCTGATCGTGCTCGAGACCGCCGCCTCGCTTTTGACCTGCCGCGCGGCGCTCGCCGGCGCGCTGCAGGCGGGCAAGCCGGTCTGGCTGTCGATCAGCGTCGACGACGAGGACGGCACGCGGCTGCGCTCCGGCGAAAAGGTCGCGGACGTCCTTCCCATCGCGCACGACGGCGCCGCCGCCCTCCTCGTCAATTGCTCCGCGCCGGAGGCGATGCCCGCCGCGCTCGACATCCTCGCACGCGGCGACCTGCCCACAGGCGCCTACGCCAACGGCTTCACCCGGATCACCAAGGATTTCCTGAAGGACCGGCCCACTGTCGACAGCCTCGTCGCGCGCCGCGACATGGGGCCGGAGATATACACCACGCACGCCATGTCCTGGCTGGACCACGGCGCCACGATCCTCGGCGGCTGCTGCGAAACCGGCCCCGCCCATATCGCCGAGATCGCCCGCCGCCTGCGCGCCGCCGGGCATGAGATCGCCTGATGTCTTCTCTGCTTTGCAAATACTCACATTCGCGCCCGAAGGGCGCGCGGATCGGCGCGCCGAAGGCGGGCCGAAACCAAAGGATCCGGACATGACTCTCCCCACCCAGGCCCGCGTCGTCATCATCGGCGGCGGGGTCATCGGCTGTTCCGTCGCCTACCACCTCGCGAAACTCGGCTGGACCGATATAGTCCTTCTGGAGCGCAAGCAGCTTACCTCCGGCACGACATGGCACGCGGCAGGCCTGATCGCGCAGCTCCGCGCCACGGCCAACATGACGCGGCTCGCGAAGTACAGCCAGGAACTCTACGGCACGCTTGAGGAGGAGACCGGCACCGCCACCGGCTTCCGCCGCACAGGCTCGATCACCGTGGCGCTGACCGGCGAGCGGCACGAGGAGCTCCGGCGGCAGGCGGCGATGGCCCGGGCCTTCGGGGTCGAGATTGGCGAGATCGACGTGGCAGAGATCGCGGCGAAGTACCCGCATCTCAACACCGACGGCGTGGTGGGCGGCGTCTACCTGCCGAAGGACGGGCAGGGCGACCCGGCCAACATCGCGCTCGCCATGGCAAAGGGGGCCCGGATGCGCGGCGCGGTGATCGCCGAACGCACGAAGGCGCTGCGCGTCACCCGGCAGGGCGGGCGTGTGAGCGCCGTCGACTGGCAGGCGGAGGACGGCACCTCCGGCTCCATCGCCTGCGAGCATGTCGTCAACTGCGCCGGCATGTGGGGGCGCGAGGTCGGGCAGATGCTGGGCACCGACGTGCCGCTGCAGGCCTGCGAGCACTTCTACATCGTCTCGGAACCCATCGCGGGGCTGGGGGCGCTGCCCGTCCTGCGGGTGCCGGACGAATGCGCCTATTACAAGGAAGACGCGGGCAAGCTGATGCTCGGCGCCTTCGAACCGAAGGCCAAGCCCTGGGCGGTCAAGGGCCTGCCTGCCGATTTCGAGTTCGACCAGCTGCCCGAGGATTTCGATCACTTCGAGCCGATCCTCGAAAAGGCGGTCCACCGGATGCCGGTGCTGGGGCAGGCGGGCATCCACACCTTCTTCAATGGGCCGGAGAGCTTCACTCCGGACAACGCCTACTACATGGGACTCTGCCCGGGGACGGAGAATGTCTGGGTCGCGGCGGGCTTCAACTCCATCGGCATCCAGTCGGCGGGGGGCGCGGGGATGGCGCTCGCGCAATGGATGGTGGACGGCGCCAAGCCCTTCGATCTGGGCGACGTGGACATCGCCCGCGCGCAGGGTTTCCAGGCCAATCCCGCATACCTCGCCGCGCGGGTGTCGGAGACGCTGGGCCTGCTCTACGCCGACCACTTTCCCTACCGCCAGAAGGCCACCGCGCGCGGCATCCGCCGTTCGCCGCTGCACGACCGGCTGGAGGCCCGCGGCGCGGTCTTCGGAGAACTGTCCGGCTGGGAGCGCGCCAACTGGTACGCAGAGCCCGGACAGGCGCGGGAGTATGCCTATTCCTGGGGTCGGCAGAACTGGTTCGAGAACCAGCGTGCCGAACACATGGCCTTGCGCGAAGGCGTCGGCCTCTACGACATGTCCTCCTTCGGCAAGATCAAGGTGGAGGGGCGCGACGCGGCGGCTTTCCTGAACCGCGTCTGTGGCGCGGATGTCGACGTGCCCGCAGGCAGGATCGTCTACACGCAGTTCCTGAACGCCCGCGGCGGGATCGAGGCGGATGTGACCGTGACCCGCCTGTCGGAAACCGCCTTCCTCGTGGTCACGCCCGCGGCCACGCGGCGCGCGGACGAAACCTGGCTGCGTCGCCACCTCGGCGACCGCAATGCCGTCATCACCGACGTCACGGCCGGAGAGGCGGTCATGGCGGTCATGGGACCGCGCGCCCGTACCGTGCTCGAAGGCTGTTCGGACGGCGACTTCTCCAATGCGGTAAACCCTTTCGGCACTGCGCAGCATGTGCACATCGGCATGGGGGAGGCGAGGGTGCACCGGGTGTCCTACGTGGGTGAACTGGGTTGGGAGGTCTATGCCTCCGCCGACATGGCCGTGCATGTCTTCGACGCGCTGATGGCGGCAGGGGAGCCGGAGGGCCTGCGCCTCTGCGGTCTGCACGCGATGGATTCCTGCCGGGCAGAGAAGGCGTTCCGCCACTTTGGCCACGACATCACCTGCGAGGACCATGTGCTGGAGGCGGGGCTGGGCTTTGCCGTGAAGACCGACAAGCCGGACTTCATCGGACGTGACGCGGTCTTGGCCAAACGCGAGGCCGGGCTGGACCGGCGCCTTTTGCAGTTCCTGCTGACCGATCCCGAGCCGCTCCTGTATCACAACGAACCGATCCTGAGAGACGGCGAAATCGTCGGACACCTGTCCTCCGGTGCCTATGGCCATGCGTTGGGCGGTGCGGTCGGGCTCGGCTACGTGCCCTGCGCGGGCGAAAGCGCCGATGCGCTGCTGTCCTCCGCCTACGAGATCGACGTTGCTGGGGTGCGCGTGCCGGCAAAGGCCTCGTTGAAACCGATGTACGATCCGAAGGGCGCACGCACCCGGGCCTGATACAAACGCCTTCCCGCACGCCCATGCAAGGCGTTGGCGGGGTTATCATGCAAAGGGCCTTGTCGGCCTCGGCAGCCTTTGGTTGTGTGCGGGTACAGGGGCCCGGCTACGGTTTTGGACCTGAGGCCGCAGTAGGTATTTTTGCCAAGATGAAGGGGCGGCTACGCGCCTGTCATTCCGGCGGGCGCTGTGAAGGCAGGGGGTGTGCCCCTTGCCGGGGCAGGGTCATTCTGGCAGAGGCTGGGGCATGAGCGATTATTCTCCGCCTTCCGGCGACATCGTGGTGCTGCATGAAGACAGCGATCTGCTGGTGGTGGACAAGCCCGCGGGCCTGCTGTCGGTGCCCGGAAAGGGCGAGGACCTGGCAGATTGCCTGCTGAGCCGGCTCGAGGCGGCCTTTCCCACGGTGCGTCTGGTCCACCGGCTGGACCGCGACACCTCCGGCGTGATGGTCTTTGGACTGACCGCCCACGCGCAGCGGCACCTCGGCGCGCAGTTCGAGGCCCGAAAGACGAAGAAGACCTACGTGGCACGTGTCGCCGGGCGGCTTGAGCCAAAGAGCGGTGAGGTCGACCTGCCGCTGATCGTCGACTGGCCGAACCGCCCGCGCCAGATGGTCTGCCACGAGACGGGAAAGCCCGCGTTGACCGGCTGGAAGGTGATGAAGGCGTCGGACACGGAAAGCCGGGTGCGCCTGTTTCCGTACACCGGGCGCAGTCACCAGCTTCGGGTGCACATGCTGGCGCTCGGTCATCCGATCCTTGGCGACGAGCTTTATGCGCCGGAGACGGCGGCACAGTATCCGCGCATGATGCTGCATGCGGAAGAGCTTAGGCTCAGCCATCCCGAGAGCGGCAAGGGCATGACCTTCCGCCAGCCCGCGCCGTTCTAGGCGGCGGGCGGCGGACGCGCAAAGGGGCCCGGCGGGGCCCCTTTCGTGGTTCAGTTCAGGAAGCGCCGGTTACTCGGCAGCCCAGCCGGAGACGGCCTTGACCTCGACGAAGTCGTGGATGCCCCAGCTGCCGCCCTCGCGGCCGTTGCCCGATGCCTTCATGCCGCCGAAGGGCGCGCCCGGGCCGCGCGACTTGCCGTTCATTTCCACCATCCCGGAGCGCAGTTGCCGCGACAGGCGGTGGCGGCGCTCCGCGTCCTCGGACTGTACGTAGTTGGTCAGGCCGTAGGGGGTGTCGTTGGCGATGCGAACGGCCTCTTCCTCGGTGTCGAATTTCATGATCGAGAGCACTGGGCCGAAGATCTCCTCGCGCGCGATGGTCATGTCGTTGGTCACGTCGGCAAAGACCGTCGGGCGCACGTAGAAGCCCTTGTTCAGGCCGTCCGGACGCCCGGTGCCGCCGGTCACGAGCCGCGCACCTTCGTCGATGCCCTTCTGGATCAGGTCCTGGATCTTCTCCCACTGGGTCTTGTTGACCACGGGACCGATGTGGCGGCCTTCCTGGGAGGCGGGTCCGACCGTCACCTTGGCGGCGGTGGCGGCGGCTTCCTCGACAGCGGCGTCGTAACGCGAGGACTCCACCAGCATCCGCGAGGGCGCGTTGCAGGACTGGCCGGAGTTGTTCATCATGTGCAGCACGCCGCGCTTCACGGCCTTTTCATCCGCGTCGGCGAAGACGAGGTTGGCGCCCTTGCCCCCCAGTTCGAGGTGCACGCGCTTCAGCGAATCGGCTGCGGCCTTGGAGATCAGGATGCCCGCGCGGGTCGAGCCGGTGAAGCTGACCATGTCGACATCGGCATGCGACGACAGTTGCGAGCCCACGCCCGCGCCATCGCCGTTCACCAGGTTGAAGACGCCCTTGGGCAGGTCCGCGGCGTCCATGATCTCGGCAAAGACCATGGCGTCGATCGGGCTTTCCTCCGACGGCTTCAGGACCATGGTGTTGCCCGCCACCAGCGCCGCGCCGACCTTCAGCGTGACCTGGTTCATCGGCCAGTTCCACGGCGTGATCAGCGCGCAGACGCCCACCGCCTCGTGCAGGATGCGGGTGTCGGGATGATCCGGGCTCAGCGGCTTTTCCCATTCGAACGCCTTGGCGGCGTTGATGAAGTTCTTCAGGTGGTTGATGCCGGCGCCGACCTGCGACGACCGGGCGAGGTCGAGCGGGGCGCCCATCTCCATCGACATGGCCTGCGCCAGGTCCTCGGCGCGTTCCTTGTAGGCGGCATAGACCCGCTCAAGCGCAGCGATGCGCTCTTCGGGCGGTGTGGCCATCCAGCCCGGCAACGCGGCCTTCGCGGCGGCGACGGCGGCATCCGTGTCGGCCTGACCGCCCAGCGAGATCACCGCGCAGGGCTCTTCTGTCGAGGGGTCGATCACCTCGTGGTCGCGACCGTCCAGCGGGTCGACCCAGGCACCGTTGATATAGAATTGACGACGTTCGATCATTTGCCTGACCCTCCCAAGTCCGATGCTTTCCCGACCGCACGGTCGGATAACGGCGACACTCTGTCACCGAGGGAAGGTGGGCGCAAGGGAGGGGTTTACAAGGGCAGTCTGGAACGTATCTAAGTTGCGCAACCCTGAACCCGAGACAGTCGGAAAGAAAGGACCCCTGCCATGGCACTTCGCATCAACGACGAGATTCCGAACCTCCACGTCGTCACCGATATGGGTGAATACGACCTGCATGACTGGATCGGCGACAGCTGGGCGATCCTGTTCTCGCACCCCAAGGATTTCACCCCGGTCTGCACCACCGAGTTCGGTGCCGTTGCGCAACTGGCGGACGAATGGGCCAAGCGCGGCACCAAGGTGATGGGCATTTCCGTCGACGGCGTCGAGGAGCACAAGAAGTGGAAGGGCGACATCGAGAAGACCGCGGGCGCCACCGCCGGTTTCCCGATCATCGCCGATGACGGCCTGGAAGTGGCCAAGGCGCTCGACATGCTGCCCGCCGACGCCTACCTGCCGGACGGACGTACCCCGGCGGACAGCGCCACCGTGCGCTCGGTCTTCATCATAGCGCCGAACAAGAAGGTGCAGCTGATGATGACCTACCCGATGTCGGTCGGCCGCAACTTCGCCGAGGTGCTGCGCGCCCTCGACGGTCTGCAGCGCACCTACAACCAGCCGCTGGCAACCCCCGCCAACTGGGAAACCGGCCAGGACGTGATCGTGGCCCTGTCGCTGGACAACGAGGCGGCGGCGGCGAAGTACGGCGAACTGGACATCAAGCTGCCGTACTTGCGCTACGCCAAGAACCCGTCCTGATATGGGATCAAGCCGGCCCGCGGCAAGATCGTGGGCCAGACGTCTTTGCGCCCCCGCATGCACGTGCGGGGGCGTTTTAGTTTGTCGCTGTCGCGAACTTGCGAACGCCTGATCGGGAGTCGCAGCGGTGGACTCCTGCGGACTGGGCAGAGGTTGCAATCACACAAGCGGTCAGTCAGCGGATCGGTCTGCACGGTTAAGGGCAATCGTCCTCGGTGGCAGGCTTCAGTGCGGGCATCCATGCTGGCCTCGCCTTGAAGTTTCCCGAAAAACCGTTCCCTATGAAGGGGAAAGGGGAAAAACATGCGTGATCCGTTCCAGCTTGGCAGCGAAATCGTGCGTCCGGGAGAGCGCCGGACCGTGGACCTTCCGGTCTCTGTCCTGTCGGATCATACGCCGGTCACGCTGTCGGCCCATGTCATCCATGGCCGCAAGCCCGGGCCGGTGATCTTCGTCTCGGCGGCGGTGCATGGCGACGAGGTTATCGGGGTGGAGATCGTGCGCCGCCTGCTGCGGGCCGGGCCGGTGGCGCGCCTGTCAGGCACGCTGATCGCCGTGCCGATCGTCAACTCCTTCGGTTTCCTCAACCAGTCGCGCTACCTTCCCGACCGGCGCGACCTGAACCGGGTCTTTCCGGGCCACAGCGAAGGGTCGC
Source organism: Sagittula sp. (assembly GCF_052825245.1). Taxonomy (NCBI): domain Bacteria; kingdom Pseudomonadati; phylum Pseudomonadota; class Alphaproteobacteria; order Rhodobacterales; family Roseobacteraceae; genus Sagittula; species Sagittula sp. The sequence continues at coordinate 118,646 of NZ_JBRBWD010000025.1, read as the reverse complement.
TCGCGGCGCGGCTGGCCGAACTGTTCATGACCCAGATCGTGCGGCGCTGCGACGTGGGCATCGACCTGCATTCCGCCGCCGTGGGGCGCGAGAACTTTCCCCAGATCCGCCTGACACCGGGCAGCGCGCGGCTGCGGCAACTGGGGGATGCCTTTGCTGCGCCGGTGACGATGATCTCCAAGGTGCGCGACGGTTCGCTGCGGCTGGAGGCGGGCGCGGCGGGCGTCGACGTGCTGCTCTACGAGGCGGGCGAGGGGCTGCGGTTCGACGAGTTCGCTGCCCGGGCCGGTGTCGCGGGCATCCTGCGGGTGATGGAGACGCTCGGGATGATCTCTGGCCGTGGCGTGCCGAAGGCGCGGGGCCTGTCGGTCTTCTGCGAGCGGTCTTCCTGGGTCAGGGCGCCGTCGGGCGGGTTGCTGCGGACCCTGAAGGGCAGCGGCGAATACGTCGAAAAGGGCGCGGTGCTGGGGATCGTCACCGACCCCTTCGGCGAACGCGAGGCCGAGGTCAGGGCCGATACGCCGGGCATCGTCATCGGGCGGACCAACCTGCCGGTCGTGAACGAGGGCGACGCCCTGTTCCACATCGCCCAGCCCGCGCTTCGCAAACACGCGGAGGCCGCGGCGGATGGCGGTTTCGACTCCCACCTCGAGGCGCCGGCGCTGTTCGACGAGGACGAAATCATCTGAACGTCGGGCCTGCGGGAGGTTGCGCCGCGCGCGGTGGCTTGCGATACCGCCGGGGCAGCAGACGAGGACCGCCCGATGAGCTTTACCCTTGCAACGTGGAACATCAATTCCGTGCGCCTCCGGAAGGCGCTGGTGTCGAAACTGATGCAGGAGGAGGCGCCGGACGTCCTCTGCCTGCAGGAATGCAAGGCGCCGGTGGAGAAGATCCCGCACGATGTCTTCGCCGAACTGGGCTATCGGTACATGGTCGGGCGCGGGCAGAAGGGCTACAACGGCGTCGCCATCCTGTCTCGGCTGCCGCTGGAGGATGTGGGCGACAAGGACTTCGCCACCCTTGGTCATGCCCGCCACGTGGCGGCGCGGCTGGAGAACGGCGTGACGATCCACAACTTCTATGTCCCCGCGGGCGGAGACGAACCGGACCGCGAGAAGAACATCAAGTTCGGGCAGAAGCTGGATTACCTGACCGAGATGCGCGACTGGTTCCATGCCGAACGGCCCGAGAAAGCGATCCTCGTGGGCGACCTGAACATCGCCCCGCGCGAGGATGACGTCTGGGATCACAAGAAGCTGCTGAAGATCGTCTCGCACACGCCGGTCGAGGTGGAGCACCTCGGCGCCGCTCAGGATGCCGGCGGCTGGGTGGACATTACCCGCAAGGACATCCCGGATGGGCGGCTCTATTCCTGGTGGTCCTACCGGGCGAAGGACTGGGACGCGGCGGACAAGGGCCGTCGGCTGGACCACATCTGGGCGACGCCCGACATCGCAAACGCCGGTCATTCGAGCCGGATCCTGCGCGCGGCCCGCGGCTGGGAACAGCCGTCCGACCACGCCCCGGTCTTCGCGACCTTCGAACTGTGAGGGGACGTGGGGTGTAACCCCACCCTACAACGCAGCGGCCTGCCTCACGTGCGGCGGCAATGACCGTTTGTCCGGCCGGGCTTAGCGGATAAGCGAAGCTGGCCGTGACGATCCGCCCGGCCCACCGTTTCAGTGATCGCGTAATGCGGTTCCGTCCGCAGGCGCGGTCCATTGCTTTGGCAGGCTGCGCGAGACGACCTCCTCATCCACCAACGCCATGCGCGGGGCGAGGGTCGCGAAGAGGATCAGGGACACCAACAGCGAGACGAAAGCCGTGAGGCGGCCGGTGAAGGGCCTGAACGGGGCGACCACGGCGATGGCCGAGAAGGCGATCGCGAGGCCGATGAGCATGACGGGAATGTCCGATGGCACGGGACGCCCTCCTCCTGGCAACGCCGCATGCGGTCATGGTTATGCAGTTGTGGTTAACAAACGGATAAGGGCCTTGCGGGCACCTGCGGCGTGCCGCGCTCTTGCAACCTGTGGCCGCGTGATCCATCTAGCTGTCTGACGCATTCGAACCCGGAGGGGAGAGACGATGGAGCTGAATCTGCAGCCGCAGGGCCAGACGGCAGGCGATCTGGTCAAGGACATCACCGAGGCGGAATTCATGGCAGAGGTGGTCGATGCCTCCATGACGACGCCGATCATCGTCGATTTCTGGGCGCCGTGGTGCGGCCCGTGCAAACAGCTCGGGCCCGCGCTCGAGAAGGTCGTGACCGCTGCCAAGGGCGCGGTGAAGATGGTCAAGGTCAACGTCGACCAGGCGCAGATGATCGCCGGTCAGCTGCGCATCCAGTCGATCCCCACGGTCTATGCCTTCTGGCAGGGACAGCCGGTCGACGGCTTCCAGGGCGCATTGCCGGAGTCCGAACTCAAGGCGTTCGTCGAACGCGTGGTGCAGGCGGCGGGTGGCGATGCCTCCGGCGGGCTGGACGACGCGCTGGCTGCCGCCGAGGAGATGCTGGAGCAGGGCGCCCCGGCGGACGCGGTGGAAGTCTTTGCCGCCGTTCTGGAAGAGGACCCGATGAACGCCAAGGCCTATGGCGGCATGGTGCGCGCGCATCTGGCGGCGGGCGATCTCGACACGGCAGAGGCGGTCCTTAACGGCGCACCGGTGGAGATCTCCAAGGCCCCCGAACTTGAGGCCGCCCATGCGCAGATCGAGCTGGCGAAGCAGGCCGCGCAGGCCGGGCCGGTGGCCGAACTGACCGCACAGGTGGAGGCGGAGCCCGACAACCTGCAGGCGCGCTTCGACCTCGCCAAGGCGCAATACGCGCATGGCGATTCCGAAGGCGCCGTGGCCGAACTGCTGGAGGTTTTCCGGCGTGACCGCGAGTGGAACGATGGCGCGGCCAAGGCGCAGCTCTTCACCATCTTCGAGGCGCTGAAGCCCAACGATCCCGTGGTGCTAAACGGCCGCCGCAAATTGAGCTCGATGATATTTGCCTGACCGGTCGTGCGGTCTAGGTAGCCGGGTATGACACGCATAGGCGATCTCCCGGACATCATTGCAGTCTTTCCCCTTCCCGGGGCACTTCTGCTGCCTCGTGCGCGGCTGCCGTTGCACATCTTCGAGCCGCGCTACCTGCACATGCTCGACGACAGCCTGAAGACGGACACGCGCCTGATCGGCATGGTGCAGCCGATGGCTGCGCCGGGGCGCGAGGAGGGGCTGCACAGGATCGGTTGCGCGGGCCGCGTGACCCAGTTCTCGGAGACGGAGGACGGGCGATACATGATCACCCTGTCCGGGATCTCCCGGTTCCGGGTGCAGGAGGAGCTGGAAGGCTTTCACCCCTACCGGCGCTGCCGTGTCAGCTGGGACGGCTTCGACCGCGACAAGGCGGGACCGGAGGCCGACCGCAGCTTTGACCGGGCGTCGTTCCTCGACCTCCTGGACCGGTATTTCACGGCGCGGGATCTGTCGGTGGACTGGCAGACCCTGCAGGAGGCCGAGGACGAGCTTCTGGTCAACTCGCTGTCGATGCTTCTGGACTTCGGCCCGGAGGACAAGCAGGCGCTTCTTGAGGCGCCGTCGCTGTCGACCCGGCGCGAGACGCTGGTGACGCTGATCGAATATGCCCTCAGGGGCGGTGAAGAGGATGTCCTGCAATGACTGCTGATGTGAATGACGGCGGGCAAGACGCGGCCGAGGCGGTGGCCTTCGACCGCAGGATGCTGGAGGCGTTGGTCTGCCCGGTGTCCCAGTCGGTACTGAGCTACGACGCCGACCGGCAGGAGCTGGTGAGCGAGCCCGCCGGTCTGGCCTATCCGATCCGCGACGGGATCCCCGTGATGCTGGTAGACGAAGCGCGCCGCCTCGATCCGTGACGGCTGCGGCCCGTGGTCAGGCGTAGCTGAGCGCCCGGGCAAACACGTCCGTATCCACGTTGCCGCCGGACACGGTGCAGATCACGCTGTCCGTTTCCAGTTCATGGCCGTGGAAGAGCGCGGCGGCCAGCGCCACGGCGCCACCGGGCTCCGCCACGACACGCAGGTGGCGGAAAGCCATGGCCATGGCGCGCAGCGCCTCTTCGTCCGAAACCACGACACCGGACCCGCACAGTCGGCTCACGATGGGGAAGGTGATCTCTCCCGGTTGCGGCGTCAGGATGGCATCGCACAGCCCGCCCGCCTCGACCGCGTTGCGCTCGCGCGTGCCCGAGCGGAGGGAACGGGCGGTGTCGTCGTAGCCCTCTGGCTCCGCTGGGTGGACGCGGAACCCGGGCGCGCGGGCTTCGAGTGCCAGCGCGATCCCCGCCGTCAGCCCGCCACCGCCGCAGCAGGTCAGCACATCCGCATCCGTAATGCCGAGGTCTGCCGCCTGTTCGGCGATCTCCAGCCCGCAGGTGCCTTGCCCGGCGATGACCTCCGGTTCGTCGTAGGGGCGGATCAGGGTGAGGCCGCGCGATGAGGCGATCTCTGCGCCGATCTCCTCGCGGGAGGCCCCGCCGGCCCGGTCGTAAAGGATGACCTCCGCCCCGTAGGAGCGCGTGCCCTCGATCTTGGCGGAGGGTGCGTCGGCGGGCATGAGGATGACTGCGGTGGAGTCAAGCAGCCGCGCGGCATAGGCCACGCCCTGTGCGTGGTTGCCGGAGGAAAAGGCAATGACGCCCCGGGCACGCAGGTCGGGCGAGAGCGCGCTGAGCGCCGCATAACCGCCGCGGAACTTGAAGCTGCCGGTCTTCTGCAGGCACTCGGGTTTCACGTAGACCGCCCGGCCGGCCAGCGCGTCGAGCGCCGGGGAAGACAGGAGCGGCGTCCGGCGGACAATGCCGTCAAGGCGCGTTGCGGCGGCCTCTATCATCTGGATGTTCATGGATATCTCCGGAGGGAGGCGGCGCACAGCCCCGCCCTACTTCATGTCGCGCGGGCAAGGTGCTGCGCAGGCCGACCCCTGTCAAGCGCTGCAGGCCGGCGATGCCCGCGGTCTTGCGCCGGGCCGTCCGAGAAGGCAGAAGGCCGGGCGATGATCGAGCGGACAGCGAAAACAGATGGCATTCGGAGCTGGGCGTATTATTCGCCCTGCCTGGCGTGGCGCTACGGGCTGCGGCGTGTCTGGGGCGCGGGCCCGGAGCTGCTGTACATCATGCTGAACCCGTCGACCGCGACGGAGCTGGCCAACGACCCGACCATCGAGCGCTGCCAGCGGCGGGCCGTCCAGCTCGGGTTCGGCGGGATGCGCATCGCCAACCTTTTTGCATGGCGTGCAACCCGTCCGCAGGAACTGCGCACCGTCGCCGATCCCGTCGGGCCAGAGAACGCGGCGCTGCTGGAGGACTGGTGTGCCGGGGCGGAGATGACGCTGGCCGCATGGGGTGTTCATGGTGCGCTGATGGGAGAAGGGCCGCGCGTCGCACGCAGGCTGACCGGCGATGTCCGGCACCTCGGACTGACCCGCGAAGGCCACCCGCGCCACCCGCTTTACGTTCCTTATGCCCGCCAACCCGTGCCGTGGCCGGTCGAGGCACGTTACCCCGTGGCAGTTTGACCCGGTCTTTCCCGAACGGGGCGACGCTTCCTTAACCTGTTTGGGGGAATTTCGTTGTTGGGACACGGGTGATCTGTGATCTTCCGCAAAGTTTGCATCGGGACAGTCTACCATGTTCTTTCTCGTCGGGTTGCTGGGCATGATGGCTGTCGGATCGATCGTGATCGCCGGCACCGCCGACGTGGAGGAAGGCCTGGAGGACGACGGTCTGCCACCGGATGGCATCAGTTCTGCCGATGCGGATACCTCCGTCGACAGCCTTCTTTCGGCCTTGGACGGCTCGACCGACACGGCGCCGGTTGCAGAGGTCATCCCATGGCCGGGACCGTCTGCCGATCCGATGGACATTCCGACCGGGCAAGCTGGACTAGACGCTCGGGTCGTGTCCGAACTGCCGAGCCTGTTCGATGTGATGGGCTTGTCCGGGTTGTTCGGCGAAAGCCAGGTGGACACGCCTTCGGTGTCGCCCGAACCGCAAACCATGCCCGGCGATGAGGCATTGGGCGTGGGCGGCGCTGGATTGACCGAGGACGGCACGGACGACGCCGATCCCCTGACAGGCGCGGATGCAGCCGATCTGCTGAGCGGTGGGGGTGGCAATGACCTGGTCGACGGACTGGGCGGGGCCGATGACCTGCGTGGCGGCAACGGCGCAGATACCCTCCGAGGCGGGGAAGGCAACGATACGCTCTATGGCGATGGCGGTGACGATGTGCTGCGCGGTGACGACGGTGCGGACGTTCTGTATGGCCACGACGGCAACGACAGCCTCGCCGGAAACGGCGGCGCGGATGTATTGCAGGCCGGGCTGGGAGACGACGTGCTGGATGGCGGCACAGGCAACGACGCCCTGCACGGTCGCGAGGGTGCGGACCTCCTGCGCGGCGGACGTGGCACCGACACGCTGTTGGGCGGTTGGGGCAATGACCTCCTTGTCGGCGTCACGCGCGACGCCGATGGCACCGACCTGGATGCAGGCGATTTCCTGAACGGCGGTGACGGTGCCGACACGATCATCGCAGGATCCGGCGACCTCCTGCACGGCGGCGAGGGGGCGGACACGCTAGTCCTTGGTGACTGGATCGCCGGCCCGGCGGCGGAGCTTGTCGATTACGACGCGGCCGAGGACCAGCTTGTGATCGTGTTCGACGACAGTCCAGGCAACGCGGAACCGGAACTGGAAATCCGCTTGTCCGCCGACAACCCCGCTGTCACGGAGATCGTGCTGAATGGCCATGTACTGACCACCATGCCGACAGCGGACGCCCTGACATTGGAAGGGCTGGTGCTTGTGGGAGAGAGCATGGCCGACGTCCTGATCGGCTGAGGTACGAGGTCGTGCGTTTTGGCCAGCGCCGGGGATGACTCGGCGGCTGTCGCTCGGCCGCAGTCTCAATTTCAAGGAGGCGGGGCCGCACTAACGCCTTGCCTGTGCAATCGTGCGCAGCCAGCCAAGCGCACGCAAGGCTCAAGGAGACGGGTGTGCCGTTGCTCCGCCCCGCCACACTCTGCACGGCATCAGGGAGGCCGCCACACCCATGACCTGCCCGGCACATCGGGCACAAACGGTCTTTCCAAACCAGATGGAATCGCGTATGCGCACGCATCCGTTCGGGACACCCGGGCGGATTTCTCCACGGGCCCTGCTGGACGACATCCCGGCTTGTGCCATGACCCTTAATCCGAAAGGAGACCCCGATGTCGATCACTGCAGAAGAAAAAACACGCCTGATGAAGGAATACGCGACGAAAGAGGGCGACACCGGTTCCCCGGAAGTCCAGATCGCGATCCTGACCTCTCGCATCACCACCCTGACCGAGCACTTCAAGACCCACAAGAAGGACAACCACTCCCGTCGTGGTCTGCTGAAGCTCGTCGCACAGCGCCGCAAGCTGCTGGACTACCTGAAGGCCAAGGAAGAGGCACGTTACACGGACCTCATCAAGCGCCTCGGCATCCGCCGCTAAGGCATTCGGATCATTCCGAGGGACAGGCGCCCGCTCCGACAGGAGCGGGCGTTTTTCGTTTGCCGGAGGTTACTCGACAGTGGCAAGCGCCGCGTCGCGCGCCATCGTGTTCTGCGACGCAGGCCGGGCATTGCACCGCTCGACCCAGGCGCGAATGCCCGCATCGTCCGGGACGAGGTCCGGCAGCCACCGGAACAGCGAGTTCACGATCAGGTCGGCCACGGTGTAGCTGTCGCCCACCAGGTAATCCCGCGCGTTCAATGTGCCCGACAGGCGGGCCACCAGTTCGTCCCATCCGCGGAAGTTGGAACGGAAACCCGTATTGTCGATCTTGAGGAACTTCGCGACGACGACCGGCTCCACCACGCCCGCGTACCACGCCAGCCATTCGAGGCACTTGGCACGTTCGGGCGTGCCGGCGGGCGGCAGGAGACCGGCGTCGGGGAACAGCTCGCACAGGTGCTGGGCGATGGCGACGCTCTCGACGATGACAGTCCCGTCGTGATCGAGCGCCGGAACCTTCTTCTCCGGATGTGGGTTGCCGGCATCGGGGCCGCCCGATCCGTCGGCGCGGGTGATGCCGACGGTGCGCACGGTGACGGCGTCTTGGGCGCCGAGTTCCTCGATCAGGGTAACGATGCGCGAGGAGCGGGACATCGGCGAATGGTAGAGGGTAAGCATGGATCAGTCCTTTTTCTGGATGTCTCCACGCTAGCCCGGGGCCCTGTCAGTTTATGGCAGGGTGATGCTGCTTCAGACCAGATCGGGTTCCCGCCCGACACGGTTTGCCAGTTTGCCGACGGTCAGGCCCTGCACGATGATCGAGAAGACGACGATCACGTAGGTGACGGTCAGGATCAGCGACTTCCATTCGCTTTCGGGCAGGGACAGCGCGAGGGCGACGGAGATGCCGCCCTTCAGGCCGCCCCAGGTCATGATCGGCATGACGCCGGGCGCGAAGGTCTGGAAGGGTTTCAGCATCAGGATCGGCACGACCACGGCCACCGTTCGCCCCAGCAGGGCCAGCGCGATGCAGAACACGCCGGTTACCAACGCGTCCATGTTGAGTTGGACGGCAAAGATCTCCACGCCGATCAGCATGAAGAGCACGGCGTTCAGGATCTCGTCGACGAGGACCCAGAACTTCTCGACGTATTCGCGGGTCAGGTCCGACATGCCGTGCTTGGCCCCGATGTCGCCGATCAGCAGCCCGGCGCAGACGGCGGCGATGGGGGCGGAGACATGCAGCGCGATGGCCAGTTCGTAACCGCCGAAGGCGAGCGCGAGGGTCATGAGCACCTCGAGCGAGTAGTCGTCGATGTGGCGCATCACGCGGAAGGTCAGCCAGCCCAGCACGAGGCCAAGCGCCGCGCCGCCAAGCGCCTCCTGTGCAAAGAGCCGCAGCGTGTCGAGCGCGGGGGAGGTCTCTGCGCCGCCCTGTGCGCCATGTGCCGCGGCTGCCGGAAAGGCGAGCCCGATCAGCACCAGGTAGACCACGTAGCCCACGCCGTCGTTGAACAGGCTTTCGCCCGCGACCTGCGTTTCAAGGGACTTGGGGAGTTTGGCCTCTTTCAGGACGCCCATGACCGCAACCGGATCGGTGGGCGAGATCAGCGCGCCGAAGACCAGCGCCACGAGGATCGGCGCGCCGGTCAGCCAGTGAAAGCCAAGGCCGATGACCCCGGTCGACAGGGCGACGCCTGCCGTGGCCATCAGCAGCACGGTTGCCCAGACGTCCTTCAGATCGGACAGCTTGACGTGCAGCGCGCCGGCGAAGAGCAGCAGGCCCAGCATCCCTTCGAGCAGGGCGTCGGAAAAGTCGATGTTCGTGACGATGGTTCGTATGTCGTCGGCCAGCGTGAAGCTGGGGACCAGCCTGTCCAGCAGAAGCGCGCCCATGGACGTCAGCAGCGCCACGACCAGGATGCCGATGGCGGAGGGCAGCTTCAGGATGAAGTAGTTGACCGTGCCGAAGACGGCGGCAAGGACGATCAGAAGCGATGCGATCTGGAGAATGTTCATGGTCACTGTCCGGAAAATACTGAATTTTTCCCGTCCATAGCATGCCCGCCAGCATGCGCAGGCGCAAAACCGTCAGGCCGGCGCATTTGTGGGACGGGCGTGTCCCGTGCGTCATCCGGCGCTTGGGTGGTTCATTCGGCGATGGTGAGGATTTCCGAAAGCGGCTTCTTGATCGTCGCGGCGCGGGGGATGGTCGCATCGGCGGCGGGATGGCCGCAGGCGAGGATCATGATCGGTTTCTCGCTTTCCGGTCGGCCCAGAAGTTGTGTGAGGAATTTCATCGGGTTGGGCGTATGCGGCAGGCAGGCGAGCCCGGCCTGGTGCAGCGCGGCAATCAGGAAACCGGCGGCGATGCCTGTGCTTTCCGGGACGTAGTAGTTCTTGTACCGCGTGCCGTCGTCGAACAGCCCGTAGCGTTGGGCGAAGATCACGATCAGCCACGGCGCGTCCTCGAGATGCGGTTTCGTGGGGCCGGTGCCGATGGGTTCTAGCGCAGACAGCCATTCGTCGCCTGCGGCACCCTCGTAGAAGCGGGCCTCTTCCTCCTCGGCGGCGGCCCGTATGCGGCGCTTGAGGTCCGGGTTCGCGACGGCCACGAAGTGCCAGGGCTGGTGATTGGCGCCAGAGGGGGCCGAGCCTGCGGTGCGGATGCAGGTCTCGATCAGGTCCCGCGGCACCGGACGGGGGGAGAAGTCGCGCACCGTGTGCCGGGTCTGCATGGCGGCCAGGAACAGGTCCGCGGCGTGCCGCATCTGCGCGTCGGACATGGCATCGCGGGCGGGCAGGGGCAGGGCTTCGTAGGCGAGGGCAGACTTGGTGAACATGGCGGCTCCGGCGTCGGGTCGGCGCAAGGGTTGCGGGCGTGGCGGGCGGTGTCAATGGCGGTCTGCAGGCAGGCGCCGCACCCGGCAGGCACGGCTTTGCGGGCTGCTTCACAGCGGGCCGCGCGCAGGCCGCGATACTTCGCGAACGGCCTCTATTCACAGTTGGTTTTGTGCCGCTCAAAGCGGGTTTCCACGGCCCGCCTTTTCCTGTATGGCCCCTGCATCTGAGACGTGACGCACTGACCCCGGCGCATGAAACGATGAGAGGGGTCGGCGGCAATGGGGCCGCCATTCAATCGGAGGACCCGAGAGGGCTCGGGAGTGCCTCCAGACAGGATACGATGATGTTCAAAGAAGTGAAAAAGACACTCCAGTGGGGCGAAGAGACGCTGACACTGGAAACCGGCAAGGTTGCGCGCCAGGCAGACGGCACCGTGATCGCCACTCTGGGCGAAACGTCGGTCATGGCCAACGTGACCTTTGCCAAGACGCAGAAGGAAGGGCAGGACTTCTTCCCGCTGACCGTCCACTATCAGGAAAAATACTACGCCGCCGGCAAGATCCCGGGCGGCTTCTTCAAGCGCGAGGCGCGTCCGACCGAAAAGGAAACGCTGACCGCGCGCCTGATCGACCGTCCGATCCGCCCGCTGTTCGTACCCGGCTTCAAGAACGAAGTGCTGGTGATGTGCACCGTGCTGAGCCATGACCTCGTCAACGATCCCGACATCGTCGCGATGATCGCGGCCTCCGCGGCCCTGACAATCTCCGGCGCGCCCTTCATGGGCCCGATCGCCGGTGCCCGCGTGGGTTACGAGGACGGCTCCTACGTGCTGAACCCGACCGTCGACGACATGCACCTGCTGCGTGACAACCCGGAGCAGCGCCTCGACCTCGTGGTTGCGGGCACCAAGGACGCCGTCATGATGGTGGAGTCCGAGGCCTACGAACTGACCGAGGACGAGATGCTGGGCGCCGTGATGTTCGCGCACGAGCAGATCCAGCCGGTCATCGACCTGATCATCGACCTGGCCGAAGACGCGGCGAAAGAGCCGTTCGACTTCACCCCGCCGGATTACTCGGCTCTGTTCGACGTCGTGAAAGCGGCGGGCGAAGAGAAGATGAAGGCCGCCTACGCGATCTCCGACAAGCAGGAGCGCGTTGCCGCTGTTGCCGCCGTCAAGGAAGAGATCAAGGCCGGTCTGACCGAAGAGCAGTTGGCCGACTCCAACCTCGGCTCCGCTCTGAAGAAGCTGGAATCCCAGGTTCTGCGCTCCGACGTGGTCGTCAACAAGCGCCGCATCGACGGTCGTGCACTGGACCAGGTCCGCTCCATCGTTTCGGAAACCGGCATCCTGCCGCGGACCCACGGTTCGGCCCTGTTCACCCGTGGCGAAACGCAGGCGCTGGTCGTGACCACGCTGGGCACCGGCGACGACGAGCAGATGATCGACGCGCTGCAGGGCACCTACAAGTCCAACTTCCTGCTTCACTACAACTTCCCGCCGTACTCGGTCGGTGAAGTGGGCCGCGTGGGCTCCCCGGGCCGTCGCGAGATCGGCCACGGCAAGCTGGCATGGCGCGCGCTTCAGGCGGTGCTGCCGGCGGCGACCGACTTCCCCTACACCATCCGCGTGGTGTCGGAGATCACCGAGTCCAACGGGTCGTCCTCCATGGCGTCCGTCTGCGGCGGCTCCCTGTCCATGATGGACGCGGGCGTTCCGCTGAAGGCGCCGGTGGCAGGCGTGGCCATGGGCCTCGTGCTGGAAGAGGACGGCTCCTACGGCATCCTGACCGACATCCTGGGCGACGAGGATCACCTCGGCGACATGGACTTCAAGGTCGCGGGTACCGAGAACGGCATCACCTCGCTGCAGATGGACATCAAGGTCGCGGGCATCACCCCCGAGATCATGAAGACCGCACTGGCACAGGCCAAGGAAGGCCGCCTGCACATCCTCGGCGAGATGTCGAAGGCGATCTCCGAGGCGGGTTCGTTCTCCGAACACGCGCCGCGCATCGAGACGATGAACATCCCGACCGACAAGATCCGGGAAGTGATCGGCTCCGGCGGCAAGGTCATCCGCGAGATCGTGGAAATGTCCGGTGCCAAGGTCGACATTAACGACGATGGCGTGATCAAGATCGCCTCGCCGAACGGCGACTCGATCCAGAAGGCCTACGACATGATCTACGCGATCGTCGCAGAGCCGGAAGAGGGCCACATCTACAAGGGCAAGGTCGTGAAGATCGTCGATTTCGGCGCCTTCGTGAACTTCTTCGGCAAGCGTGACGGCCTTGTGCACGTCAGCCAGATCGAGAACCGCCGCCTGAACCATCCGTCGGACGTTCTGAAGGAAGGCCAGGAAGTCTATGTCAAGCTTCTGGGCTTCGACGACCGCGGCAAGGTGCGCCTCGCCATGAAGATGGTCGATCAGGAAACCGGTGAAGAACTGGCGAAGGAAAAGGAAGCCGAACAGGCTGACTGACCTTCAGGGCCGGGTGGCGCATAGCCCCACCCTACGATAACGCGGGCGGTCCGGACATCGGGCCGCCCTTTTTTCGTTGCCGGTCAGGTCAGCGGGCGCGGCTGGCGTGACGGTGTATCAGCTTCCAGCCGCTTTCGGTCTCGCGGAAGATTTCGGTCACCCGCAGGGTCATGGACGTCTTTCCATCCTCGTCGGCGAGGCAGACCTCAGCGTGCTGGAAGCCGGTCCAGAACCCGATACCGCCCGCGGCGCCCTGGTCAAGGATTTCGAAATGTGTGGTTCCGCCCGGCGCGAAGCGGGCTGCCGAATGCTCGTTTGTGTTTTTCACCGCGACGGCCCCCGCGGTGACGCTGCCCATGGGATCGTAGAAGGTGGATTGGCCTTCCTCGACGGAGATTGCCAGCAACGCCTCCGGGCGGCCCTGCATGTATTCCCGGGCCGCCGCCTCGCGCGCTTCCATGAAGCTGTTGAAATCCTGTGCCATGGGCGCTCCTGACTGGTGTTTCGCAAGGTCAACGCCCGAAGGCGCGCCGCCGTTGCCTGTGCCGCCCCTGTCACCTTACGGGGTTGACCCGATTTTTACAGAGTTTCGATAAAAACGATTCTGTCAGAAGGCGGATCACGGTTGCGATCCCCGACGAGGGACGATCCGAGGGCCCCGGTGCGCAAACGCCGGGGCCCACCTTTCCGTCAGCCCTGCCGCCCCCGTGACGCTTGCGATGGCGCGACCACCCGGTGTAGGCGCAAGGGCATGCTGATCCTGCAAAACATCATCTCCGACCGTGGATCGCGTTACGCGGTCTCTGGCGGCCCCTGCGCGTCCGAGGCCGAGGCGCAGGCCTTCCTCACCAAGCTCAAGCGGAACAAGAAGTTCGCGAAGGCGACGCATAACACCTGGGGGCTGCTGACCGACGACGGGCCGGTCAAGAACGACGACGGTGAAAGCGGCGCGGGCATGGTCATCCTGCGTATGCTGGAGCGTGAGGGTGTGACCGGCGAAATCGTCGTGGTGACGCGCTGGTACGGCGGCAAGCACCTGGGCGGTGACAGGTTCCGGCACGTGCAGGAGGCGGTGCGGATCTACCTCGAAGCGCGGGCGGAGGAGGGCGGCGCCTGACCCCTTATCCGGACAAAAAAAGACCCGGGCATTTGCCCGGGCCAAGTCCAACAGGGAGGTGCATATGATAACCCGCATATGCGACGGGAACTGTTACCTGCATATAAGGTGCAGGGCCTATATTACTTTGATCTGCGTCAACTGAGACTGCGACAAGTTCTGCACGTTATCGGAGTGTTGCGCAAATGCCATGGCCTTTCCGGGCGAGGTGATCGGTCAGGAAACGAGCCGGTACCCACCGGACTCCGTTACCAGCAAACGCGCGTTGGACGGATCCGGTTCAATCTTCTGACGCAGACGGTAAATATGCGTCTCGAGTGTGTGCGTGGTAACACCGGCGTTGTAGCCCCAGACCTCGTGCAGAAGCGTGTCGCGCGGCACGACGCCGTCTGTTGAACGGTAGAGGAACTTCAGGATGTTGGTTTCCTTCTCCGTCAGGCGGATCTTGCGGTTGTCCTCGGTCTCAAGCACCTTCATCGCGGGTTTGAAGGTGTAGGGACCGACGGTAAAGATCGCGTCCTCCGACTGTTCGTGCTGGCGGAGCTGCGCCCTGATGCGGGCCAGCAGCACCGGGAACTTGAACGGTTTGGTCACGTAATCGTTCGCGCCCGCGTCGAGCCCGAGGATCGTGTCCGCGTCCGAGTCGTGGCCGGTCAGCATGATGATCGGCGACTTCACACCCTGCTTGCGCATCAGGCGGCAGAGTTCCCGGCCATCGGTGTCCGGCAGCCCCACGTCGAGGATGATCAGGTCATAAACCTGCTCCTTCACGCGGGACATCGCGGTGGCCGCGCTGTCGGCTTCGAAGACCTCGAAGTCTTCGGTCATGATCAGTTGTTCGGCCAAGGCTTCGCGCAGGTCCTCGTCGTCGTCCACGAGAAGGATGTTCCTGAGTTGCGCCATTGTCGGGCTCCTCGATGTTGTCTTTTGAGGCAGATGGCGCCATGCAGGGGCGCTGACAAGGAATGTGGCAGAAGTTTCACGGTCTCGTGTGCAAGAGCGGGAATTGTTACAGCTTCGGCCGGTCCCTGAAACAGCCGTTGAAACAAAGGTCTGGAGGCGGACGACATGAGGCCGGATCTGAACGAGACCCTCGCGCGGGCGCGCGCGGACCTGCGGATGGGGGTGCCGGTGGTGCTGACTTCCGGCGATCGCACGGTGCTGGTGGCCGCGGCGGAAACCATTGCCGCGGCACGGCTGACGGGGATGCTGGCGCTTGGCGACGTGGATCTGACCATCACCGGCCGCCGGGCCGAGACGCTGAAGGCGCGGGCCTACGACGGCGACATTGCCCGTGTCGCGGTGCCCGGCGGTGCTGCCCTGTCCTGGGTGCACGGCATCGCCGATCCGTCCGAGGACCTGTCGAAGCCGATGAAAGGCCCGCTGATGACACGGCGCGGCGGGGACGCGGGGCTGCACCGGCTGTCCGTCACGCTGTGCAAGGGCGCGCGCCTCTTGCCCGCGGCGCTCGTCGTGCCGGTGGAGCGGGGTTTTGCCGCTGCCGAGGGGCTGGTCTCCATAGACGCAGGTGCTGCCGCCCCCTTCCTCGAGGCCGTCCCGGTCCTGCGCCACGTTGTCTCTGCCCGTGTGCCACTGCGCGCCGCGGAGGATGCGCGCCTGCACATCTACCGGCCCGAAGACGGCTCCGAAGAACACTACGCCATCGAGATCGGCCGCCCCGACCGCGCCGCTCCGGTGCTGGCGCGCCTCCATTCCGCGTGTTTCACCGGCGATCTCCTGGGTTCTCTGAAATGCGACTGCGGCCCGCAGCTGAACGCCGCGCTGATGCAGATGGGCGCGGAAGGCGCCGGTGTGCTGCTGTACCTCCAGCAGGAGGGCAGGGGGATTGGTCTGGCCAACAAGATGCGGGCCTATGCGCTGCAGGATCAGGGCTTCGACACGGTGGAGGCCAACCACCGGCTCGGGTTCGAGGACGACGAACGCGATTTCCGCCTCGGGGCGCAGATCCTCGGCTCTCTAGGGTTCGAGGCGGTGCGGCTGATGACCAACAACCCGGCAAAGCTCGCCATGATGGCCGATTGCGGAATTGCAGTGGCCGAACGCGTGCCCCTGAAAGTCGGTGAAACGCCCTTCAACGCCCGTTATCTTGCAGTAAAGGCCGAGAAGTCAGGCCACCTGTTCTAGCGACGGCACTTCGGCGCGGGTCTTGCGCCGGGCGCTCGCAGGCATAGCTTTGTCCCGAAGGAGATCCCCATGCGTTATTCCCTGCTCGACCTCGCCCCGGTGCCTGAAGGCAGCTCCACCGCCGATGCCCTGCGCAACACCGGCGACCTCGCCCGCCAGGCCGAGGCGTTGGGGTATCACCGCTACTGGCTGGCCGAACACCACAACATGCCCGGCATCGCGTCTGCGGCGACGGCTGTCCTGATCGGCCATGTCGCCGGGCTGACAGAGCGGATGCGCGTCGGTGCGGGCGGGATCATGCTGCCGAACCACGCGCCGCTCGCCGTGGCCGAAGCCTTCGGCACGCTGGCCACGCTCTATCCCGGACGGATCGACCTGGGGCTCGGCCGTGCCCCGGGCGGCGATCACGCGGTGATGCAGGCCCTGGGCGTCCATCCCGAGCGGGCGGAGAACTTCCCCAACGAGGTCGCGGAGATGCGCGCACTCTTCGGTCCGCCCGTCGAGGATCGCTCGGTGCGCGCTCACCCCGGCGAAGGCACGGAGGTGCCGCTCTGGGTCCTCGGCTCGTCGCTGTACGGTGCACAGGTGGCCGCGGCACTGGGCCTTCCCTATGCCTTCGCCTCGCATTTCGCCCCTGCAGCACTGGAAAAGGCGTTCGAGGTCTACCGCCGCTACTTCCGCCCGTCGGAGACACTTGAAAAACCCTACGCGATGCTCGCGGTCAACGTCTTCGCGGCCGACACCGAAGGCGAAGCGCGACGATTGAGAACCACCATGCAGCAGGCCTTCTATCGGCTGCGGACCGGCAAACCCGGCAAGCTGCCAGCCCCGGTTGACGACCTGTCGCAGGTGGTGCCGCAAGGCGCGATGCCGGCGCTGGACGAGGCACTGCGCATCAGTGCCGTCGGAGATCCTGCGCAGGTGGAGGCGCAACTGCGTACCCTGATCGCAGAGCACCGCCCGGACGAGGTCATCTTCACCGGCCAGATCCACGATCACGCGGCGCGTGTGAAGTCCTTCGCCATTGCGGCAGACGCGATGCAACGGATCTCCCGGGCCGAAGCTGCCTGATGCGCGCAGTGTCCTCCAGCGACATGGTGCTGACCCGGCAAGGGCTCCGGTTCGCCGGTCATGTCTGGCCGTGCACCATCGGGCGCGGGGGCGTGCGCACGGACAAGCGTGAAGGCGACGGCGCCACGCCCGCGGGCGTTCATGATATCGTGGGGATTCTGTACCGACCCGACCGCATCGCCCGGCCCGTCCCCTGGGCGGTGCCCATCCGGCCCGGAGACCTCTGGTCTGACGATCCGCGCCACGAGGACTACAACCTCATGGTCCGCGCCCCCTACCGATGGAGCCACGAACGCCTGCGCCGCGCAGACCGCCTCTACGACCTCGTGATCCTGACGGACTGGAACTGGCCCCGGGCCGAGAGGGGGCGCGGCTCCGCCATCTTCCTGCACCGCTGGCGCCGCCCGGGCTTCCCGACCGAGGGCTGCGTGGCTTTCCGGCCCGATCACCTCCTGCGGATCGCCAGCCGGATCCAGATCGGCACACGGCTCATCGTGCCAGCATCACTCGCCTGACACCCCGTCCCGCGCGATCAACGCCCAGCACCCGCCGCGAGCCGCCCGAGACCGGCGCGGCAGACCCTTCATCTTGGTCCAAATACCTGATCAGCTCCAACCGAGGGCCTGACCTCATGGCAGGAGTGTCCGCCGCGGGAGGCCCAGGCCTCCCGCCGCGGATCGACGCCGAAGGCGGCGAAATCACTTCACGAACAGCTTCCGCGGCCGGTCGCACAGGCACTCGGCTGCCTGGTCCTCGCGGATGACGATCGATTCAGTGATCTCCAGCCCCCAGTTCTCCATCCAGAGGCCCGGCATGAAGTGGAAGGTCATGCCCGCTTCCAGCACGGTCTCGTCCTCGGGCCGGATCGAGATGGTACGCTCGCCCCAGTCCGGCGGATAGCTCAGGCCGATGGGATAGCCCGACCGTGCCCCCCGCGTGATGCCGGCCTTGATCAGCGAGGCGTTCAGCGCGTTGGCGATGTCGCAGGCGCGGTTGCCGGCACGGGCGGCCTCCAGCCCGGCCTCGATACCTTCGACCAGCGCGGCCTCGGCGTGCAGGATGTAGTCGGGCGGCTCGCCCAGGAAGATCGTCCGGCAGAACGGCGCGTGGTAGCGGCGAACGCAGCCCGAGATCTCGAAAAAGGTCGCCTCGCCGGTGGCGAAGGGTTTGCCGTTCCACGTCAGGTGAGAGGCGGCCGCATCGGCGCCCGAGGGCAGGAGAGGCACGATGGCGGGATAGTCGCCCCACTGGCCTTCCGTCCCGGTGACCGCGTCGCGGTAGATCTCCGCCACGATCTCGTTCTTCGGCACGCCGGGCTCGACCCGTTCCAGCAGCCCGTCGATGATCTTCTCGGAGATCCGGGCGGCGGCGCGCATGTAGGTCAGTTCCTCGTCCGACTTGACCGCGCGCTGCCAGTTCACCAGCGCCGTCGCGTCCTCGAAATGCGCGTCGGGCATGGCGGCGCGCAGGGTCAGCCAGGCCTTGGCGGAGAAGTAGTAGTTCTCCAGTTCCACGCCGATGCGCGCGGTGGCATAGCCGAGGTCGTGCAGGCGGGCGGCCAGCTCCTGCATCGGGTGCTTCTCGGTCGACTGAATGTAGGTCTCGTCGTAGCTGGTGACGCGTTCGTCATCCATCCAGACGGTGCGCAGGGCGCCCGCACCGTCCTGACGGCGGCCCCACCACATCGGGTCCGTGGTCGGGTCGGCAAAGACCAGCACCCCCTGGTGCACGTAGAAGGACCAGCCGTCGTAGCCGGTGATCCAGGCCATGTTCGACGGATCGGTGAGCAGCATCACGTCCAGATCGTACCGCGCCATGGCGGCGCGTGTCTTGGCCAGCCGGCGGTCGTATTCCGACTGCGAGAATGGCAGGGATTTGGCGAACTGGTGCGGCACGGGGGGCTCCTGCAGTAAGTGTCTTCGGGCACCCTAGGGGCGGGGGTTCCACACGGTCCAGACGGGAAGCGACACGAAGAGACGCTTTTTGACCGGGTGCCCGACAAGCGGGCTGATCCCGTCATCGCCCGGTCCGCCTGTTCACGTCCCGGTGCAGATCATCCGTCGTGCAGCGGACGACCGTTTCCATGCAAAGATGACCCGAGGACGGGTCGGATCTGCACACAGCGGTCCGCTGGCACGCAGCCGAATCGGGCCGGAAATGGCACTGAAAGGGCCTGCGATTCGCTATCGGGTTGAGAGAATCACCCTTCGCGGCGCGACGCGTCGACCGCTTCGGAAGGCGGTCGGGCCGGGGCATTTTGCGGGAGGATCGTCGTCTCTGCAGAGTTGTGCGCGCAACGATCACTTCCGGGTGCAATTGCCTGATGTTTGAGCAGTCCCGGTGCGACATCTTGGGGGATAACGTGTGTATGGGCACCAATTTTCGCGTTTTGGATGAGAAAACGCCCGGCCCCAAACAATTCTGCCGCAGGAGGATTTACGGATGGCCCATAGTTCTCCCGTCGATTGTCCTGCACGACGCCGTTTTTCTGACCGGAAGTGCCGGATTTGCCTGCCTGATGTGCGAGCTTCGGGGAGATGCTTGCAGTCATGCCCGTAACGGGTTTTAGTTTGAGACCATAAAAGCGGATCAAATCCGCGGAACAAAAACACAGGGAGCCTGCTTTGGCAGATGGATCTTCGGGCGACGCATTCGTCGCATTCGAGCGTGTGCAGAAGAGCTACGACGGCGAAACGCTGGTCGTAAAAGACCTCAACCTCTCGATGCCGAAGGGCGAGTTTCTGACGATGCTCGGACCGTCGGGGTCCGGCAAGACCACCTGCCTGATGATGCTCGCCGGTTTCGAGACCGCCACGCATGGTGAAATTCTTCTGGACGGAAAGCCGATCAACAACATTCCGCCGCACAAGCGCGGGATCGGCATGGTGTTCCAGAACTACGCGCTGTTCCCCCACATGACCGTCGCCGAGAACCTGTCGTTCCCGCTGGAAGTCCGCAAGATCGGCAAGTCCGACCGCGAGGCGAAGGTCAAGCGCGCGCTGGACATGGTGCAGATGGGCGCATTCGGCGGCCGCCGCCCGGCGCAGCTTTCTGGCGGTCAGCAGCAGCGGATCGCGCTGGCCCGCGCTCTGGTCTTCGAACCGGAGCTGGTGCTGATGGACGAACCCCTGGGCGCGCTCGACAAGCAGCTGCGCGAGCACATGCAGTTCGAGATCACCAACCTCGCGCACAGCCTTGGGATCACCACGGTCTACGTGACCCACGACCAGACCGAGGCGCTGACCATGTCGGATCGCGTCGCGGTGTTCGACGACGGACGCATCCAGCAACTCGACCCGCCGGACGTGCTGTACGAGGAGCCGAAGAACAGCTTCGTCGCGCAGTTCATCGGCGAGAACAACACGCTGGAAGGCGTGGTGCAGGAGATCAAGGGCGATCACTGCGTGGTCAAGCTGGACGGCGGCGAGGTGATCGACGCGACCCCGGTGAACGTCTCGAAGGTCGGTGAGCGGACCAAGGTCTCCATCCGGCCGGAGCGGGTCGAGTTCAACAAGGACCGCCTGCAGCCCGGTGCGCATACGCTGAAGGCCGAGGTGCTGGAATTCATTTACATGGGCGACATCTTCCGCACCCGTCTCAAGGTGGCGGGCAACGACGATTTCGTCATCAAGACGCGCAACGCGCCCGACCAGGTGCGACTGCAACCCGGCAGCACGGTCGAGATCGGCTGGCTCCCGAAGGACTGTCGCGCGCTCGACGCGACCTGAGCGCCGTGAAGGATACCGCCCGTTCCCGGAATGGGGCGACGGCGGTTGAACTTGGGCCGGTTGTGAAACCCGTAACCCGGCTCTGTCTTCAACGGGTGTTGTTATGGAGAATTGGATGACACTCACGCGGAACCTTCTCGCCACAACCTGCCTGTCGCTTGCGGCAGGTGCGGTGAGCGCGCAGGACATGGCCGACAGCATGACCATCGTCAGCTGGGGCGGAGCCTATCAGAACAGCCAGGTCAAGGCCTATGCCGAGCCCTACATGGCGGCCAACCCCGGTGTGTCGATCACCTGGGACGAGTCGTCCAACGAAGCGGTGGCCAAGCTGCGCGCACAGGCCGAAGCCGGCAACATCACATGGGACCTCGTGGACGTCGAAGGCCCCGACAGCCAGCGTCTGTGCGACGAAGGCCTCGCCATGGAGATCGACTTCGACGAGGATCTGGCCGCCGGTGAAGACGGCTCCACCGCGACCGAAGATTTCGGTCCGTCCGTGATCAACGACTGCTTCATCCCGCAGATCGTGTTCTCCACCACCTTCGGTTACCGCACCGACGTGGCGGACTGGAACGGCGCGACGCCGGACAGCCTGTGCGCGATCTTCGACCTCGAGAAGTTCCCGGGCAAGCGTTCGCTGGAGAAGCGCCCGAAGAAGAACCTCGAGTGGGCGCTGCTGTGTGACGGCGTCGCCAAGGAAGACCTCTACGACGTGCTCGACGAGGACGGCGGCGTGGAACGCGCGCTTGCCAAGCTGGACACCATCAAGGACCAGGTTGTCTGGTGGTCCGCGGGTGCAGACACCCCGCAGTTGCTGGCAGATGGCGAGGTCGTGATGGGCTCGACCTACAACGGACGCCTGTTTTCTGTTATCGAAGAGCAGAAGCAGCCGGTCGCCATGCTCTGGGACTGGCAGGTCTTCGACTTCGACGGCTGGATCATTCCCGCCGATCTGCCCGAGGACCGGCTGGCGCGCGTGATGGACTTCGTGAAGTTCGCCACCGACACCCAGCGCCTCGCCGACCAGGCGAAATATATCTCGTACGGCCCGGCACGTGCATCGTCGCAGCCGCTGGTCTCGACCCATGCCGACATGGGAATCGAGATGGGGCCGCACATGCCGACGAACCCCGCCAACCAGAAGAACTTCCTCGTGAACAACATCGAGTGGTGGGCTGACAACCAGGACGACGTGGAAGCGCGCTTCCAGTCCTGGCTGGTCAAATAAGTCAATCGGGTGGGGCGGCCGCGAAACCGCCCTACCTGTCTTACCGGAACGGGGCCCACCCGGCCCTGTCCGGACAAGGCGGAGCGGAACGTATCGCTCTGCGTGAACTGCGGGATGGATGACGAAACCGTCCCGCGACGACAAGGGAGACCGAAATGAAATTCACCAAGACCCTGATGGCGACAACGGCACTCACCGTGGCTGCCACCGGTGCCTTCGCGGAAAGCCACGGCAACATGGCGTCCGACATGACCCTCGTGAGCTGGGGCGGTGCATACCAAAACAGCCAGCAGAAGGCCTACGTCGAACCCTACCTCGAAATGCACCCGGACGTATCCGTGTCGTGGGACGAGTCCTCGGCCGAGGCGGTTGCCAAGCTGCGTGCAATGAACGAAGCGGGCAACGTGACCTGGGATCTCGTGGACGTCGTGGCGTCTGACGCCATCCGTCTGTGCGACGAAGGTCTGGCCATGGAAGTCGACCACGACGAGCTCCTCGCGGAAGCGCCCGACGGCACCTCCGCTTCGGACGATTTCGGCGACCTGATCGTCTCTGATTGCTACATCCCGCAGATCGTGTATTCGACCACGGTCGGCTATCGCACGGACCTCGTGCCGGAAGGCACCGAGCCGCCGTCCGACATCTGCGCCGTCTTCGACCTGGAAACCTACCCGGGCAAGCGCGCGCTGGAAAAGCGTCCGATCAACAACATGGAATGGGCGCTGCTCTGTGACGGCGTGGCCAAGGAAGACGTCTACGACGTCCTCGAGACCGAGGAAGGTCAGGACCAGGCTCTGGCCAAGCTGGAGACCATCAAGGACCAGGTCGTCTGGTGGAACGCGGGCGCTGACACGCCGCAGCTTCTGGCCGACGGCGAAGTGTTCATGGGCTCGACCTACAACGGCCGCCTGTACTCTGCCATCGTGGAGCAGGATCAGCCGATCGGCATGCTCTGGGACGCACAGGTCTTCGACCTTGACGGCTGGATCATTCCCGAAGGTCTGCCGGAAGACCGTCTGGCGCGCGTGAAGGACTTCGTTAAGTTCGCCACCGACACCCAGCGTCTGGCCGATCAGGCACAGTACATCTCCTACGGTCCGGCACGCGCCTCCTCGGCGCCGCTGGTGCCCGAAGACATGAAGATGCACATGCCGACCGACCCGGCGAACTCGGGCAACACGTTCCTCTACAACTACGAGTTCTGGGCTGACTACCGCGACGACATCGACGCGAAGTTCCAGGCCTGGCTCGCTCAGTAAGAACCGGGACAAGGCGGCGGCGCACAGCCCCGCCCTACCTTGCGACATCGTCCGTGGCGGGGCATCCGCGCCGCCACGGGCCACAAACAAGACGACAGTCAAAATGACAGGGGGACGGGGCACCATGCCCAAGGGCTACATCATAGGCCACATCACGGTTAAGGACCCTGAGTCCTACCGCGAATACGTCGAACGCGACACGCCGATCCTGCAACGGCTGGGCGGCACGTTCATCGTCCGTGGGGGACAATCCCAGGTCGTCGAGGGCAAGGCCCACGACCGCCACGTCGTCATCGAATTTCCCAGCTACGCGGCCGCGCTGGCGGCCTACAACGATCCGGAGTACCAGGAGGTCGCCCAGATCCGCCACAACACGGCGGACAGCGTGATACTCGTGGTCGAGGGGGCAGAATGACCGACGCGACCACAGATCCAGACAAGATCGAAGGACCGACACCCGACAACGCCCTGCGGGCCGCGGACAAGGCAAAGTCCGGGCCGATGCTGGCGGCGGACGGGACGCCGCTGAAGCGCAGCCTGGCGCGCGCCCTGCGAAGGCAGAAGCTGCGGGCGCTGATGCTGATCGCGCCGCTGCTCATCTTCGTTCTGGTGACCTTCATCGCACCGATCGTCGACATGCTGTTCCGCTCGGTCGAGAACCAGATCGTCTCCGAGACCCTGCCGAAGACGGTGGTCGCGCTCGAGGACTGGGACGACGAAAGCGGCGAACTGCCCGGCAACACGGTGTTCAACGCCGCCTACGAGGACATTTTCCTCGCCGCCGAGAAGAAGCTCCACACGCGCCTCGGCACACGTCTCAACTACGAACTGACCGGCGTCTCCTCCCTGTTCCGCAAGTCGGGCCGCGGACTGGACGACATCGGCGAGGTCTACCAGGACCAGTTCGAGGATATCGACGAGAACTGGGACGAGGCGCTGCCGTGGGCCCAGATCATGGGCGACCCGGAATGGATCGCCAAGCAGGAGGAATGGGACAATACCGCCGAGGACGACCGTGGCCGGATGCCCCGGTTCGACTTGCGCGACGACATCGTGCAGACGCTGCCCAACGCCTCCATCGCCTACCGCGACTTCGCCCGCTTCCAGCAGACCGAGGAAGAGAGCAGCCCGCTCGAGGAAGAGCCCTGGTCGCTGGTGCACACGATGCTCTACCGCGACCTCGCGGCAGGCGACATGTCCGACTACACCGGCCCGCAGGCCGAGATGCTGAAGGCCGCCGATGCATTGGTCGACAGCCCGGATTTCGAGACCGTCGACATCCGCGCGGCCTTCGAGGACATCGACAGGGACTGGCTCGACATCGACGTCTGGAAGACGATCAAGATGTACTCGCCGAATTACACCAACGGCTACTTCCTGAACTCCATCGACATGCAGAAGACGCCCGAGGGGCCGGCGCTGCGGGATGAGGACGAACGGATCTACGGGCTGCTGTTCAAGCGCACGATGTTCATGTCGATGGTCATCACTTTCAGCTGCATCGCGCTGGCCTACCCGGTGGCCTACCTTCTGTCCAACCTGCCTGCGCGCACCGCAAACCTGCTGATGATCCTCGTGCTTCTGCCCTTTTGGACATCGCTTCTGGTGCGGACCTCCGCGTGGAAGGTGATGCTGCAGCAGCAGGGGGTGATCAACGACGTGCTTGTCTGGATCGGCCTCGTGGCGGACGACAACCGGCTGGTGATGATCAACAACCAGCTTGGCACGATCATCGCAATGACGCACATCCTGCTGCCGTTCATGATCCTGCCGATGTACTCGGTGATGGCGACAATCCCCCCGACCTACGTCCGTGCGGCAAAGTCGCTGGGCGCCACCAACTGGACGACCTTCTGGCGGGTGTACTTCCCGCAGTCGGTCCCGGGCATCGGAGCGGGGTCGATCCTCGTGTTCATCCTCGCCATCGGCTACTACATCACGCCCGAGATCGTCGGTGGCACGACCGGCACGTTCATCTCGAACCGGATTGCCTACCACATCTCGTCCTCGCTCAACTGGGGCCTTGCAGCCGCGCTGGGGACGATCCTGCTGGCGGTGGTGCTGATCCTCTACTGGGCCTACGACAAGATCGTCGGCATCGACAACGTGAAGCTGGGGGGCTGATCCATGGCTGTTGAAACGCAACCGATCAAGAAACCCGCCAGCTTCATCGCACCGGTGATGGGCGCCTTCGGGGCCTTTGCCGGGGTGTTCGTCGGCGCCGCCAACGGGTCCGTCCTGACCGGCATCATCGTAGGCTTCGTGGTGCTCGCCGCCATCGCCTATGTCGCGATGGAGGTGCTGGATCCGAAGATGGAAACCTCGGTGAAGTGGGGCCTCGTTGTCCTGCTCGCGGTGGCCGGATACCTGCTGGGGGGGCTGCCGGGCGCCGTGGTCGGGGCCATCTTCGGCTACATCTTCGGCGTCCTGATCTACTGGATCGGCATGGGTCGCTACAGGGTGCCGCTTCCGCCGTACCTGACCTCGGGCCAGGTTCTGTGGCACTACAGTTTCCGCACGCTGTGCGGGGCGATCTTCGTGTTCCTGATCACGCCGATCCTCGTGGTGATGCCGCTCTCCTTCAACGCGGAGAACTTCTTTACCTTCACGCCCGAGATGCTGCGGTTCGACCCGGCAGGTTACTCGCTGAAGCACTACCGTGACTTCTTTACCTCGTCGGAGTGGCAGCAGGCGCTGCGCAACTCGCTGATCATCGCACCCTTCGCGACGTTCCTTTCGGTCAGCTTCGGCACGCTGGCGGCCATCGGCCTCTCGTCCGAGCACGTGCCGTTCCGTCGCGCGATCATGGCGATCCTGATCTCTCCGATGATCGTGCCGCTCATCATATCGGCCGCGGGCATGTACTTCTTCTACTCGCGGATCGGCCTGCAGGGCACGCTGTTCGGGGTGGTCCTGGCACACGCGGCGCTTGGCATTCCGTTTGTCATCATCACAGTGACCGCGACGCTCGTGGGTTTCGACCGGTCGCTGACGCGGGCGGCGGCGAACATGGGTGCGAACCCGGTGACGACCTTCTTCCGTGTGCAGATGCCGCTCATCCTGCCGGGCGTGATCTCGGGCGGCCTGTTCGCCTTCATCACCTCCTTCGACGAGGTGGTTGTCGTGCTCTTTGTCGGTTCGGCCAAGCAGCAGACCCTGCCATGGCAGATGTTCACCGGCCTGAGGGAACAGATTTCGCCGACGATCCTTGCGGTGGCGACGATCCTCGTGGCGATCTCGATCCTGCTGCTGACCACGGTGGAGATCCTGCGCCGCCGGTCGGAACGCATGCGCGGCATGAGCCCGGGCTGATCGTTCGAATTGTCGGGGTGTGATTAGCAACTATCAGGGTTAACCCGTCAATTTTACGAAGAGAAACCACGGCAGGCGCAGAGATGTGCCTGCCGTTTTCACCTTCTGACAAGATATCTTGCGGATGCTGACCGGCGAACCCGAACCAAGGATCCGGTCATGAGCCAGCACGACAGACAACTTGCCCCGCAGACCCGGCCCCTGTCCGGCGGCGAAGTGCCGTTCGATCCCGGCGAGCTGTTCTATTCCCGCACCGACGACCGCGGCATCATTATCGAGGGCAACCAGGTCTTTCGCCGGATTTCCGGGTTCGGCTGGTCCGAGCTGAAGGGCGCGCCGCACAAGCTGGTCCGCCATCCCGACATGCCGAAAGGCGTCTTTTACCTGTTCTGGGACCGCCTGAAGTCCGGCAAGAAGATGGTCGCCTACGTCAAGAACCGCACGAAGGACGGGCGGCACTACTGGGTCACCGCGCTGACGTGGAAGATCCCCGAGGGCTACATGTCCGTTCGGCTGAAGCCCACAACCGACCTCAGGGCGGAGGTGGAGGCGATCTACAAGGACCTTCTCAACGCGGAACAGAACGACGGCGTGACCCCGGAGCAAAGCGCGGAACGCCTGCTGGCAAAGATCGCCGAGATGGGTTTCGTCGACTACGACGCCTTCATGGCGCACGCCCTGCGCACGGAGATGGAGAACACCTCGAAGCTGGTGCACATGCCGTTGACCCCGATGCAGCAGCGCTTCTTCGCGATGTTCGACACGATCAGCGAACTCGGGGCGGAGGTCGAGGGGCTGGTCGAGGTCATTCGCGCCATCCGCACGGTGCCGATGAACATGCGCATCCTCGCGTCGCGTCTGGAAAGTTCGGGCGGCCCGATCAGCGCGATCTCGGTCAACTACAGCCAGATGCTCGAGGAAATGTCGACCTGGATAAAGCAGTTCGCCGAAGGGCCGGACTGCACCTTTGCCCGGATCAAGTCCGCGATCCAACAGGGGCAGTTCCTCGTCTGCGCGTCTTCGATGCAGTCGTCCATGTCGGTCTATTTCGACAAGGATCTGGCCGGGGCAAAGGACATCACGGCCCTCTCCCAGGACAAGGAAACGCTCGAGCGTGAGGCGCACCGCTTTCAGACCGAGGCGCAGGAGTCCCTGAAACTGATCGAATCCGAAGTGCGCCGCCTCAGCCGCAGCGTGCTGGACATGAAGCGCTACGTGACCGGTCTCAGCTCCACCCGGATGATGTGCAAGATCGAAAGCGCCTCCCTTGGGGATTCGGACACCGCCCTGAACGGCATCGTCGAACAGCTCGACGAACGGCAGGACGAGATCGAGCGTCGCCTCGCCAGGGTCGTCGAGCTGAACTCCAACATCCAGGGCCACAGCGCGATGCTGAGAAGCATGTCCTGAACCGCCGGGGGCAGGGCGAGCATTCATCAATTCTCAAGGGATCTGGCAGAAAGTGCGAGCCGGGTCGTTTTCAGAGGCCGGACGAATGACAGAGCATACAACGCGTTTTACCTCCGACAGCAGCTACGCTGGGTCGGAAGCACAGTTCCATCTTTCGGAACTGTTCTACTCACGCACCGATCCGCGCGGTGTGATCCAGGCCGGCAACACCGTGTTCCAGCGTGTGGCGGGATACGACTGGGACGAACTGGTCGGCGCGCCGCACAAGATCGTCCGCCATCCGGACATGCCCAAAGGCGTCTTCCAACTGGTCTGGGATCGCCTTGGACAGGGCAAACCCACCGGATGCTACGTCAAGAACCGGTGCAAGAACGGCCGGTTCTACTGGGTGTTCGCGCTCATCGCACCGATCGAGGGCGGGTATGTCTCCACCCGGCTGAAGCCGACCTCGCCCCTGCGGGAAAAGGTGGAACTGATCTACAAGAGCCTTCTGGCCCGGGAACGCGAAGAGGGGCTGAAGCCTTCCGCCAGCGCCGATGCCATGCTGGAGGCGCTGAAAAAGGCCGGCTATTCAAGCTACGATGCCTTCCAGAGCCACGCGATGGCGGTGGAGGCGGAAACCCGGGCGCAGCATCTCGGCCGCCAGCTCGATCCGCTCCAGCGGCGTTTTCTGGACATGTCGCGCGCCATCACGCAGGTGCACGTCGAGACCACCGAGATGACCGAAGCGTTCAAGGCGATCCGGACCGTGCCGATGAACATGCGGATAATCGCCTCGCGTCTGGAAAGTGCGGGTGGCCCGATCAGCGCGATATCGGTCAATTACAGCCAGATGCTCGAGGAAATGTCGACCTGGGTGGACACCTTCGTCGACGGCGATGCCTGTGTCTTCGCCCGCATCCGCGATGCGATCTTCAAGGGCCAGTTCCTCGGTTTCGCCACGCAAATCGAACGCGAGATGATTGGCATCTTCGAGGAAGAGCGCGAAAAGTTCGGCGCGATCTATCCAAGCAACGTATCGACGGAAACGGAAGCGGCCCGTTGCGAAGAGGTGCGCAACAGTTTCCTCGAAGCCACCGCCGGATCGCTCGGAGACGTTGAAACGGAGGCAAAGCGCTTCGCCCGAAGCGTGCTGGACATGAAGCGCTACGTGACGGGGCTCAGCTCCACCCGGATGATGTGCAAGATCGAAAGCGCTGCACTGAACAATTCCGGAACGGCCCTGTCCGGGATCGTCGAACAACTGGATGCCTGTCAGGACGAGATCGAACGCAGGCTGGCCCGTGTCGTTGAACTCAATTCCGTGATCCAGGGCAACACCGCGATGTTGCGGTCCCTGATCTGAGCCGGGGATTCTCGCGGGTCATCGCTTGACCTGCAGGCCGGAGGAACATGACGTAGGGCGGAGTTGTACTCCGCCCTCGTTCAATCAGCTGCGGACCAGCTTCTCATAGTCCGACGAGATCTCGCGCGTCATGGCACCGACCTCGAAGTTGTAATCGCCGATCTGGCCCACCGGGGTCACCTCGGCGGCGGTGCCGGTCAGCCAGCACTGCTCGAAGCCTTCCATCTCTTCCGGCATGATGTGCCGTTCGTGGACTTTGATCTGCTTCTCTTCCAGCATGCCGATCACCGTCTGGCGGGTCAGGCCGTTGAGGAAGCAGTCGGGCTTCGGCGTGTGCACCTCGCCATCCTTGACGAAGAAGATGTTGGCGCCGGTCGCTTCGGCCACGTAGCCGCGGTAGTCCATGAACAGCGCGTCGGAGCACCCCTTGGCTTCGGCCGCATGCTTGGACGTGGTGCAGATCATGTAGAGGCCGGCGGCCTTGGCGTGCACCGGGATGGTCTCGGGCGAGGGGCGCTTCCACTTGGAGATGTCGAGCTTCGCGCCCTTCATCTTCGCGTCGCCATAGTAGTTGCCCCAGCCCCAGGCAGCGATGGCCAGCCGCACCGGATTGCGGGCCGAGGACACACCCATGTCCGGACCGGCGCCGCGCCACGCCACCGCGCGCACGTAGGCGTCGGTGAAACCGTTGGCCTCCAGCACCTGGGCCTTGGCGGCTTCGATTTCGTCAACGGAGAAGGGGATCTCGAAGTCGAGGCAGGAGGCCGAGAAATGCAGGCGCTCCGAATGCTTGCGCGACAGGAAGATCTTGCCGCCGTAGGCGCGTTCGCCTTCGAACACGGAGGAGGCATAGTGCAGCCCGTGAGTCAGGACATGGACCTGCGCGGAGCGCCAATCCACAAGCTTGCCGTCCAGCCAGATCTTGCCGTCGCGGTCGTCATAGGCACTCTCGGCCATCGCGTCTCTCCTCTGCGTTGCGGCGCTTTTCCGATTGTTGCGCGGAATTGACTGAAGTCGGATATAAAGTTGCGCCAAACTGGCGACTCGCTACCAATTCGACCTTGGAATGTCAACAAGGCTGACTTAAAATGCCCTGCAAAACAGGAGGCATCCGATGTCAGACGGGCGGACAGCGCAGGGCGAGACGCTGCTGTATCTCACCGACGAGCAGCTGCGGCAGGGCGCGGAAGCGATGTTCTTCGCCTACCGCGGGTTCACTGCGGACCCGGACCGTATCCTGACGGGGCTGAGTTACGGGCGCGCCCATCACCGGGCGCTGCACTTCATCCACGGCGCCCCGGGCACGACGGTCAATAATCTCCTGAATATCCTCGGCGTGACCAAGCAATCCCTGAACCGCGTGCTGCGGACGCTGATCGAGGACGGCCTCGTGGAGAGCCGCGTGGGCCGCATCGACAAGCGTGAACGGCACCTTTACCTCACCGAAGAGGGCGGGCGTCTGGAACGCGAACTCTCTGACGTGCAGCGTGCGCGGATGCGGGCGGCCTTCCGCGACGCCGGGCCGGAGGCGGTCGCCGGGTTTCGCCGGGTGCTCGAAGCGATGATGGACCCGGAGATGCGGCTCCAGTATCAAAAGCTCAGGGAGGGTCGCGGATGAGTGAGAACGACGCCCATCTGCTGATCGTGGATGACGATGAGCGGATCCGGGGGCTGCTGCAGAAGTTCCTTGTACGGAACGGGTTTCTGGTGAGTGCCGCGCGCGACGCGGCCCATGCCCGGCGGCTGTTGATTGGTCTGGATTTCGACATGATCGTGCTGGACGTGATGATGCCGGGCGAGGACGGCGTCAGCCTGACCCGCGGGATCCGCGAAACGTCGACCGTGCCGATCCTGCTGCTGACCGCCCGGTCGGAGACGGAGGATCGCATCGCCGGGCTGGAGGCCGGGGCGGACGACTACCTTGCCAAGCCGTTCGAGCCGAAGGAACTGCTGCTCCGGATCAACGCGATCCTGCGGCGCATGCCGGAGCCCGCCTCACAGGAAGCGGCGCCAAAGCTCATGACGCTGGGCGCCGTCCGTTACGACATCGAGCGTGGCGAGATGTGGCGCGGCGATGAGATGGTCCGCCTGACCGCGACCGAGGCACAGTTGATGCGGATCTTCTCTGCCAAGCCGGGCGAGGCGCTGAGCCGTTCGCGGCTGGTGGAGGAACTGGGCCGCGACAAGGGGCAGGCGCAGGAGCGCGCGGTGGACGTGCAGATCACCCGGCTGCGGCGCAAGCTGGAAAGCGATCCGAAGCAGCCGCGCTACCTGCAGACGGTGCGCGGGGCCGGATACATGCTTGCACCTGACTGACGCGCGGCTACGGTTTCCATGAAAATTCGAGGGAGGGCGTCATGACGACCGCACTGATCACCCATGCCGATTGCCTTGAGCATGTGACGCCGGACGGGCATCCCGAACGCGTCGCCCGGCTGGAACATGTCCTGCACGCGTTGCAGACGCTCGACCTGCACCGCGTCACCGCGCGCGAGGCCACGGATGAGGAAATCCGCCTTGTGCACCCGCAACGCTACATCGACCGGATCGTCGCGGCGGAGCCGGCCAAGGGTGTGACGCAGCTCGACGCGGACACATGGATGTCGCCGGGGTCGGTCCGGGCGGCGCGGCTTGCCGCAGGTGCGGGTATCCAGGCCGTCGACATGGTGATGGGGGGCGAGGTGCAGAACGCCTTCTGCGCAACCCGTCCGCCGGGCCACCATGCGGAGACGGAGACCCCGATGGGGTTCTGCCTGTTCGGCACCGCGGCGCTGGCCGCCAAGCATGCGCTGGACGTTCACGGGCTGGAACGCGTGGCGGTTGTCGATTTTGACGTGCACCACGGCAACGGCACGCAGGACCTCTTGTGGAACGAGGCGCGCAGCCTGTTCATCACTTCCCAGCAGATGCCGCTCTGGCCCGGTACGGGTCGCCCGGAGGAACGCGGCGCGCATGACAACGTCATGAACCTGCCGCTGCCGCCCGACAGCGGCGGTGCAGAGATGCGTGCACGGTACGAGAATGAGGCCTTCCCCCGGCTGCGCGACTTTGCGCCGGAACTGCTGATCATCTCTGCCGGCTTCGACGCGCATCAGGACGACCCGCTCGCCAACCTGAACTGGACGGTGGACGATTTCCGCTGGGTGACGCGCGCATTGTGCGACATCGCGCGGGAGACGGCCGGCGGGCGCGTGGTCTCGACTTTGGAAGGCGGGTATGATCTTGCAGGCCTGAGCGCGTCGGCAAAGGCGCATGTCGAAGTCCTGATGGAGGCGGGTGCATGAGCGAGCAACCTGTGAACGAGATGAGCTTTGAGCAGGCCATGGCCGAGCTGGAGCGTGTCGTGGGCGCGCTCGAGCGCGGCGACGTGGCGCTGGAAGACTCGATCAAGCTGTACGAGCGCGGCGCCGAGCTGCGCAAGCGCTGCGACCAGAAGCTCAAGGAAGCCGAGGAAAAGGTCGCCGCGATCACGCTGGACGGCGACGGCAACCCCGTGGGGACGAAGCCGGTCGAGGGGCTCTGATGACGGACGGCTCCGGACAGGAGCGGACGGCGGACATTGCGCCGCTCGGGTTCGAGGCGGCGCTTGCCCGTGCCGCCGAACTGGCGAATGGCCAGATTTCCTATGCCTTGTCGGGTGTGCCGGGGCCGGTGGCGGCTGCGATGCGCTATGCGGTCGAGGGCGGCAAGGCGCTGCGGGCTTTCATGGTGATCGAAGGCGCGCGGGTTTTCGGCATCGACCGGCAGCACGCGGCACCCGCCGCAGGCGCCATCGAGGCGCTGCATGCCTACAGCCTTGTGCACGACGATCTGCCCTGCATGGACGATGACGACATGCGGAGGGGCAAACCCACTGTACACCGCAAGTGGGACGAGACCACCGCCGTGCTGGCCGGGGACGCCCTGCAGGCACTGGCCTTCCAGCTGGTGACGCACACGGCGTGTCCGGCGGACCGCCGCCTTGAGCTTGTCGCCGGGCTGGCGGTGGCGGCGGGGCTGCGCGGCATGGTCGGCGGACAGGCGCGCGACATCGCCGCCGAAAGCGCCGAGACGCCCCTGACGCTGGAAGAGATCACCGCCCTTCAGGCCGGCAAGACCGGTGCGCTGATCTCCTGGTCCTGCGGCGCGGGCGCGGTCATGGCGGGCGAAAGCACTGGCCCGCTGCGGCGGTATGGCAACTGCCTCGGGCTCGCATTCCAGATCTGGGACGACGTTCTGGACGTGGAAGGCGATGCCGCCACGGTCGGCAAAGCCGTGGGCAAGGATGCGGACCGCGGCAAGGCGACCTTCGTCAGCCTCCTCGGGATGGAAGGGGCGAAGGCGCGTGCTCAGGAACTCGTGCACGAAGCCTGCACATCCCTTGACGTATACGGTGACGCGGCTGACGCCTTGCGGGACGCCGCCCGCTTCGTTATCTCGCGGCGGAACTGACGCACGCCGTCCATTGGCCCGGGCCTTGACGCCCGTATGCTCTAGATGGACGTTGAGCAAAGAGAGGACCCCAGTCCGCACCATGTCCGATACCACGTCCGATACCCGTCCGAACCGGCCCGAGACCCCCTTGCTGGATCGGGTGCACACCCCTGCCGACCTCAAGCAGTTTTCCGACGCCGAACTGAAACGTCTGGCGCATGAACTGCGGGAAGAGACCATCTCTACCGTGTCCGAAACCGGCGGCCACCTCGGCGCCGGTCTGGGCGTGATCGAGCTGACCGTGGCACTGCATTCGGTATTCGACGCGCCGCGCGACAAGATCATCTGGGACGTGTCGCACCAGTGTTATCCGCACAAGATCCTGACCGGACGGCGCGACCGCATCCGGACGCTGCGGCAGAAGGACGGGCTGTCGGGGTTCACCAAGCGCTCCGAGTCGCCCTACGATCCGTTCGGCGCGGCCCATTCGTCGACCTCGATTTCCGCCGCGCTGGGGTTTGCCGTTGCGCGCGATCTCGGCGGCGCCTGTGACACCGGCCACGGCGACGCCATTGCCGTGATCGGCGACGGTGCCATGAGCGCGGGCATGGCCTTCGAGGCGCTGAACAACGCCGGCCACCTGAAGAAGCGCCTGATCGTCATCCTGAACGACAACGAGATGAGCATCGCGCCGCCGACCGGCGCGCTGTCCTCCTACCTGACCCGGCTGTATGCCGAGGCGCCGTTCCACGATCTGAAGGCCGCTGCGAAAGGGGCCGTATCGCTCCTGCCGGAACCTTTCCGCGAGGGCGCCAAGCGCGCCAAGGAGATGCTGAAAGGCATGGCCGTTGGCGGGACGCTGTTCGAGGAACTGGGCTTCTCCTACCTCGGGCCGATCGACGGGCATGACCTGGACCAGCTACTGCCGGTGCTGCGCACTGTGAAGGCGCGGGCGACTGGGCCGATCCTGATCCACGCGCTGACCCGCAAGGGCAAGGGCTACAGCCACGCGGAGCACGCCGCCGACAAGGGCCATGCCCGGGCGAAGTTCGACGTGGTCACGGGCGAGCAGAAGAAGGCGCCCTCCAACGCCCCGTCCTACACCAAGGTCTTTGCCGAGGCGCTGATGGAAGAGGCCGCCGACGACAGCCGGATCTGCGCGGTGACCGCGGCGATGCCGGACGGCACCGGGCTGGACCTCTTTGCAGAGCGCTACCCCTCGCGGTGCTTCGACGTGGGGATCGCGGAGCAGCACGGCGTGACGTTCAGCGCGGGGCTTGCCGCCGGGGGCATGCGGCCGTTCTGCGCCATGTACTCTACCTTCCTGCAGCGCGGGTATGACCAGGTGGTGCACGACGTGGCCATCCAGCGGCTGCCGGTACGCTTCGCCATCGACCGGGCCGGTCTGGTGGGGGCGGACGGGGCGACCCATGCCGGGTCCTACGACGTCGCCTACCTGTCGAACCTGCCTGGCTTTGTGGTCATGGCGGCGGCCGACGAGGCCGAGCTGAAGCACATGGTCGCCACTGCCGCCGCGCATGATACGGGCCCCATCGCCTTCCGCTATCCGCGGGGCGAGGGCGAAGGCGTAGAGATGCCGGTGCGCGGCGTGCCGCTGGAAATCGGCGTGGGCCGCGTGATGCGCGAAGGCACGCGGGTCGCCATCCTGTCCTTCGGGACGCGCCTTGGCGAAAGCATCAAGGCGGCAGAGGCGCTGGAGGCGCGCGGCGTGTCGGTCACCGTTGCGGATGCGCGCTTTGCCAAGCCGCTGGACCGCGACCTGGTGCTGCGGCTCGCCCGGGAGCACGAGGCGCTGATCACGGTGGAAGAAGGGGCGGTTGGCGGCTTCGGGTCGCACGTGGCGCAGCTTCTGGCCGAAGAGGGCGTCTTCGACCGCGGCCTGAAGTATCGCAGCATGGTCCTGCCCGACATCTTCATCGACCAGGCCAGCCCGCGCGACATGTACGCCGTGGCAAAGCTGAACGCCGAGGACATTGAGGCGAAGGTGCTCTCTGCGCTGGGGGTCGAACGACTGGACAAGCGGGCCTGAGGGGAGGGCGGCGCACAGCCCCGCCCTACATCCCGTCGCGCCGGGTGTCAGAGCAAGGGCGCATGGCCGGGGGTGTCGCCTAGACGATCCCGGCCCAGACCGACAGAAGGATCACGTAGAGCAGGGCGGACTGGACGTAGCCCGCCAGCGTGTATGCGCCGTCGCGGACCATCAGCCCGTACATGATCATCGCCACCGCACCGGCGCTGAAGCTGGTGAAGAACGGCAAGAGTTCGAGCGGCGGCCAACTGAGCGCCATGACCGAACATGTCAGGTAGGCGATGAACCGCGCCGGACCGCTGACGAGGATGCGCAGCCGGTTGTGGCTGTGGCGGTCCATCCAGCCTGCCGGTTTGCGCAGCCAGTCGATCCCTTTCTGCAGTCGCGCGGCCGACACCGCGCGCCGACGCAGGAAGCCGGGCAGCCACAGGTGCTTGCGTCCGAACATGGCCTGCAGCGTGATCAGCAGAACGATCAGCCCGCCGATGGTGGGCGTGCCGGGAATGCCCGAGATCGGCGAGACGAGGATGATCGCAGGCACGAGGATGACGGCCGAGAACGACCGCCCGCCGATCTTGTCCAGCACGTTCTCGACGGAGACGCGCTTCTGCCCTTCGTCGGGGCTGATCGCGTCGAGGAGGGCGTTGAGGTTTTCCGGCGCGGGACGTTCCTGAGGCGTCATTTTCCGTGGCCGCCGTGTTGCGTCTCGGCGGCAAGCACGGCCCGCAGGCCCGACTTGTAGTCGGGATAGCGCAGGGTCACGCCCAGTTCTTCCCTGATGCGGTGGTTCGAGACGCGCTTGTTGTCGGCGTAGAAGCTGCGCGCCATCGGCGACATGTCGGCCTCCTCGAAGGGCACTTCGGGCGGCGGCGGCACGTCCAGGAGTTCGGCGGCATAGGCGATGACGTCCTGCGGCGGAGCCGGGTCGTCGTCGCACACATTGTAGGCCGCACCGGGGTTGGGCCGCGCTATGGAGGCGCGCAGCACCTGCGCGATGTCTTCGCCGTGGATGCGGGAGAACACCTGGTCGTCCTTGATGATGCGGCGGGCGGTGCCGTTGCGCACCTTCTCGAAGGGACCGCGGCCCGGGCCGTAGATGCCCGCCAGACGGAAGCTGTGGACCGGCAGGCCCGGGATGGCGCGCCATGCGGCCTCGGCTTCGATCCGCGCGCGGGCGCGGCGCGACTGCCCGTTGAGCGGCGAGCTCTCGTCGACCCAGTCGCCGTCGGCATTGCCGTAGACGCCGGTGGTGGAAAGGTAGCCGACCCATTCCAGGCGATCCGCAGCCTCGGCCAGTTCGGGACCGATGAGTTGCAGCGCCGGGTCGCCGTCGGCATCCGGGGCGGCGCTCATCAGCACATGGGTGGCCTCTGCCAGGGCGCGGGAGAGGGCTCCGTGCTCCCACAGGATGGCCTCTACCCCTGTCGCTCTCAGCGAATCGAGCTTGTCGGCGGAGCGGGTGGTTCCGATCACGCGCCAGCCTTCGGCAAGGAGGTCCGTTGCAAGGAAGCGGGCCGAGAAGCCGTGGCCGAGGGAAAGCAGGGTCTTTGTCATGTGGCATAGGTGGCGTCGGCAGCGGAATTTGGCAAGTATTACAAAAATCCCTTTTCTGAACCCGTTTTGTAACATATATAGGAGGCACGGGTTTTGGAGGAGGCTTGTCATGTATTCGCAGGGACTGATCGGCGCGGACGGACGCACGGCGGAAACGCCGGAGGTGCTGGAGCGTTTCCAGGCGCGCATCGACGCCGAGGAAAAGATCGAACCGAACGACCCGATGCCCGAAGGCTACCGCCGCACTCTGGTGCGCCAGATCGGCCAGCACGCGCATTCCGAGATCGTCGGCATGCTGCCCGAGGGGAACTGGATCACGCGCGCGCCGTCGCTGAAGCGCAAGGCGGCGCTGCTGGCGAAGGTGCAGGACGAGGGCGGCCACGGTCTCTACCTCTATTCCGCCGCCGAGACGCTGGGCGTCACGCGGGAGCAGATGACGGAGGAACTGCTGTCCGGCAAGGCGAAGTATTCCTCCATCTTCAACTACCCGACGCTGACCTGGGCCGATATCGGCATCATCGGCTGGCTGGTCGACGGTGCGGCGATCATGAACCAGATCCCGCTGTGCCGCTGTTCCTACGGGCCATACGCACGGGCGATGATCCGGGTGTGCAAGGAAGAATCCTTCCACCAGCGGCAGGGCTACGAAATCGTCATGACGCTGGCACGCGGCACGGCGGAGCAGAAGGCGATGGTGCAGGACGCGCTGAACCGCTGGTGGTGGCCCTCGATCATGATGTTCGGCCCGCATGACGCGGACAGCCAGCATTCCGATCAGTCGATGGCCTGGAAGATCAAGCGCTTCACCAACGACGAGCTGCGCCAGAAATTCATCGACGCCACGGTGCCGCAGGGCGAGTACCTCGGCCTGACTTTCCCGGACCCGGACCTGAAATGGAACGAGGAAAAGGGCGGCTACGATCACGGACCGATCGACTGGGACGAGTTCTGGCGCGTTGTGAAGGGGCACGGGCCGATGGCGCGCGACCGGGTCGCGGCACGCAGGCAGGCGTGGGACGACGGTGCCTGGGTGCGCGAGGCGGCCCTGGCGCATGCGGAGAAGCGCCGGTCGCGGAAGATTGCGGCGGAGTAATGGTTTCGCCCCGGCTGCGCCGGGGCGACCCGCCGGGGGGGCTCAGCCCCCCGGACCCCCGAAGGTATTTTCACCAAGATGAAGGAGACGGGGCATGTCCGGAGAGACGCCGCTTTGGGAAGTGTTCATTCGTCCGCGGAACGGGCTGAGCCACAAGCATGTGGGCTCGCTGCATGCCGCCGACGAGGTGATGGCGGTGCAGGCCGCGCGTGACGTCTATACGCGGCGCGGCGAGGGCACGTCGATCTGGGTGGTGCGCTCTGCCGATATCGTGGCGAGCGATCCGGCACAGGCGGGCGAGAACTTCGAACCCACCGCCGAGAAGGTCTATCGCCACCCGACGTTCTACGAGATCCCCGACGAAGTGGGGCACATGTGATGGCGGGGACGCAGAGCCTGTTCGACGCGGTGCTGGAACTGGCGGACGATCACCTTGTCCTGGGGCATCGGGTGTCGGAGTGGTGCGGCCATGCGCCGATGCTGGAAGAGGACCTTGCCATGCCGAACATGGCGCTGGACCTTATCGGCACGGCGCGGACGCTCTACGATCATGCGGGCAAGCTGGAAGGGCGCGGACGCGACGAGAATGCGCTGGCCTACCTGCGCGGCGAGCGGGAGTATCGCAACCTTCTGCTGTGCGAGCGTCCGAACGGCGACTTCGCGCACACGATGCTGCGGCAGCTCTACTTCGCCGCCTTCATGGAGCCGTACTGGCGCGCGGCGGTGGACTCCTCCGACACGGTGATTGCCGGGGTCGCGGGCAAGGCGGTCAAGGAGATGGCCTATCACATCCGCCATGCGGGCGAATGGGTGATCCGGCTGGGCGACGGGACCGAGGAAAGCGCGCGTCGCATGGCCGATGCGGTATCGGCGTTGCACATCTACACCGGCGAGCTTTTTTTCGAGCAGGGCGCGGCCGAAGGGCAGGCAGCTTTGCCGTCCCGCGCCGCCGTGCGTCCGTCCTGGGAGGCGGTGATTGGCGAGGTGTTCTCGCAGGCGGGTCTGAGCGCGCCTGAGGTCAGCTATCCGCAGACCGGCGGGCGGCGCGGCGTGCATGGCGAGGCGCTTGGTCACATGCTGGCGGAGATGCAGTCCGTGCACCGGGCGCATCCCGGGGCAGTCTGGTGACGGCAGAGGCCACCGATACCCTGGCGCACCGGGCCTGGGAGGCCGCCGCGGTGGTGCCCGATCCGGAAGTGCCCTGCGTGACGGTGGCCGATCTGGGCATCCTGCGGTGGGTGCGGATGGAAGACGATGTCGCCGTGGCCGGTGTCACGCCGACCTATTCCGGGTGCCCCGCCGTGCTGGCCATCGAGCTGGCGATCGAGGCCGCGCTGCGGTCCGCCGGGTTCGAGGCGCGGATCGAGCGGCTGATGTTCCCGGCGTGGACCACCGACTGGATCACGCCCGAGGGGCGCGAGAAGCTGCGCGCCTACGGCATCGCGCCGCCGGTTTCGGGGCAGGGGAAGGGCGCGCTCTTTGCCGCGCCCGAGGTGGCCTGCCCGCGCTGCGGTGCCGCCGATACCGAGCGGCTGTCCGAGTTCGGTTCGACCGCGTGCAAGGCGCATTACCGTTGCCGCGCCTGCGGCGAGCCTTTCGACTACTTCAAATGCATCTGAGGTTTCCATGTTCCACGATCTGACCGTCAGCAACGTCCGTCCCGAAGGCGACTCCGCCGTGGCACTGACCTTCGACATTCCCGGCGCCGCGGCAGAGACCTTCCGGTTTGTCCCGGGGCAGTACCTGACCCTGCGGGCCGACGTGGAGGGGGCCGATCTGCGCAGGTCCTATTCGATTGCCGAGGGCGCGGCGGGCCGGCTGTGTGTCGGTGTGCGCGAAGTCCCGGGCGGGGTGTTTTCGACCTTCGCGCAGAGCGTGAAGGCCGGGGACGTGCTGCGGGTGATGGCGCCGGAGGGCCGCTTCTTCTGGCGCGGGGAGAAGCGGGTAGTGCTGATCGCCGCCGGGTCCGGGATCACGCCGATGCTGTCGATTGCCTCGGCGGTGCTGGAGGCCGGGGGTGAGGTGGCGCTGATCTACGGCAACCGCTCGACCGGGACGATCATGTTCCGCTCGGCGCTGGAGGACCTCAAGGACCGCTACGTGGAGCGTTTCACCCTGATGCACGTCCTCAGTCGCGAACCGCAGGACGTCGCGCTGCTGAATGGCCGTGTGACCAGCGAGAAGGTCGTTGCGCTGGCCCGTGCGGGCGCTGTCGACCTTGCCGGGGCGGAGGGGGTGTTCCTCTGTGGACCGGGGGCAATGATCGAGGACGTCAGCGCCGCGCTCGACGGAATCGTCGACCGGGACAAGATCCATTTCGAACGGTTCTACACCGAGGGCGAAGCGCCCCGTCCGGCCCGCAGCGCCGAGGCAGAGGCCGCGGCGGCGCAGGGCGTTGCCGTTGAGGTCGTGCTGGACGGCGTGCGGCGCGGGTTCAGTGTTGGCAGCGAAGACGACAACGTGGTGGATGGGGCGGCGCGGGCCGGTCTCGAACTGCCGTTTTCCTGCAAGGGCGGCATGTGCTGCACCTGCCGTTGCAAGGTGGTCGAGGGCAGTGCCGAGATGGCGGTCAACTATTCGCTGGAGCCGTGGGAGACAGAGGCCGGATTCACGCTCGCCTGCCAGGCTCGACCGACGTCGGACCGGCTGGTTCTGGACTTCGACGCGGCCTGATCAGGGCCGGGGGTGGCGAACCCGCGCGTGCCGCGCGGAACCCCACCCTACAGCCCGTTGGCGAGCCTTTGCCGATCCCGGCACGAGGGACTCGCCTGACACGGGCCACGCGGCGTATGAAATCTCCGTTCACGGAGAGACTCATGCTGCCACGCCTTACGTTGATCCTCATGCTGGCCCTGACCGCGGCCTGCTCGGCCCAGAAGCCGGAGCCCGTCGTCAAGCCCGCCGATGCGCTGCCGCTGTTCCCCAACGAGACGCCCGAGCTGCGCGACGCCATCAACAAGTGGTCCGACCATTACGGTCTGCCGCGCCCGCTGGTGCATCGCCTCGCGATCCGCGAGAGCACGCACAATCCCAAGGCCCGCAACGGCCCCTACTGGGGGCTCTTCCAGATCCTGCCCGCCACGGCGCGCACGATGGGGTTCCGCGGCTCGGACTCCGATCTTCTGGATGCAGAGACGAACCTCCAGTACGCCCTGAAGTACCTGAAAGGCGCCTACATGGTGGCCGACGGCGACTGGGACGACTCGATCATGTGGTACGCCAAGGGCTACTACTACGAGGCCAAACGCAAAGGCCTGCTGGTCGAAACCGGGTTGCGGTCGAACTGATCCGGCAAGGCGCCTACTGAGGCGTGCTGTCGGGTGGGGTTTCGCCCCGGCATGCCGCGCAATTGCCGAACGGGCTGGTTCCCGTATAGACTGTTGCCATGGCACAGGATCTCGAAGCGGCCTACGGGCTGGATACCCCCGACGACAACATCGCGCTCTACCGTGACTGGGCGCGGACTTACGACGCCGCGTTTGCCGAAGAGATGGACTACGTCCTGCCGATGCACGTCGCCGAAGCCTATCGCGACGGTGGCGGGACAGGCCCGGTGATCGACCTTGGGGCCGGCACGGGTCTATGTGGCGCGGCATTGCGGACGCTGGGGATCGGCCCCGTCACCGCAAC
This sequence comes from Sagittula sp., assembly GCF_052825245.1. NCBI lineage: Bacteria > Pseudomonadati > Pseudomonadota > Alphaproteobacteria > Rhodobacterales > Roseobacteraceae > Sagittula > Sagittula sp. The sequence goes on along the minus strand of NZ_JBRBWD010000025.1, from coordinate 76,444 downwards.
CGATCTGTCCGAAGAGATGCTGCAGGTCGCCGAGGGGAAGGGCATCTACGACCGGCTCTTCACCGGCAACCTGCTGGATCGCCTGCCAGTCGGGGACGGCACCTTTGCCGGGGCGGTGAGTTCCGGCACCTTCACCCATGGCCACGTCGGGCCGGAGGCGCTGCCCGAGGTCTTGCGCGTGATCCGCCCGGGCGGAATCGCGGTGATTTCCGTCAATGCCGCGCATTGGTCCGACAAGGGATATGACGCGGCGATTGCGTCAATTGAAGGGGTGGAGGCCACGTGGAAAGAGGTGCCGATCTACGGGGCCGAGTCCAAGGGAGCGCACGCGAAGGACCTCAGCCGCATCCTGACCCTGAAGCGCTCCGTGGGGTAGGGCGGGGCTCTGCGCCGCCGCCCTTCCGTTTCGCAGGGGCCGCGGTCAGGCCGCGTAGTCGGACCCTTCGTCGTCGAGGATCGCTTTCAGCTCGGCCAGGTGCCGGATGTCCTGTTCCGGGTAGGTCTCGATCTCGTGGGCCGTCTTCTCGGCGACCTCGTCCGATAGGAAATCAAGTTCCATGCCGGTCTGAAGCGCCGTGATGTAGGTCTGCGCGGCGCGCTCGAAGTAATAGAGCCGGTTCCAGGTCTCGGCCACCGTGTCGCCGATCACCATCACGCCGTGGTTGCCCATCACCAGCGTCTTCACCTTCGGGTCCTGCAAGAGCTGAGCGCAACGTTCGCCTTCCTCTTCGAATGCCAGCCCGCCATAGGCGTCGTCGATGGCGACACGGTTGAAGAACATCGCGCAGTTCTGATCCAGCGGCGGCAGGCGCTTGTCCTTCAGGCAGGCCAGAACCGTCGCATGGACCGAATGCACATGCATGGCGCAGCGCGCGTGCGGGCAGTGGCGGTGCAGTGCGCCGTGCAGGCCCCAGGCGGTCGGATCGGGCGCGCCGGGGCGGTCCAGCGTGGCAGGGTCGTTTGCGTCCACCAGCAGCAGATCGGACGCGCGCACGCGCGAGAAATGCATCTGGTTGGGATTCATCAGGAACTTCGACCCGTCGTCGTTGACCGCCAGCGAGAAGTGGTTGGCGACAGCTTCGTGCATGTTCAGGCGGACGGTCCACCGGAAGGCAGCGGCCAGGTCGACACGCTCCTGCCAGTGATCGAGGTTCGGTCGGGTTTGTGGTGCGTTCATCTGGGCCTCCTTTTTGTTGGCGCCATTGCACGCACACGGGCCTCCGATGTCAATCCGACAGCAGGTGCAAAAGGCGGCATTCGCTGCGGCGCAGGCCCCGCACATCCGGCGCCGCCGACAGGTCGCGCGGGTCTTCGGCGAGGGCGATCACCTTGGGGTGGATGTAGGACGAGCGGGCGATGGCCGGCGTGTTGTGCAGACGGTCGGCCGCCGCCTCGGCCATCCTCTTGATCGTGGGCTTGTCCGCCTGCTCGGCAGCCTCAAGCGCGGCAACAGTGCCGTTCCAGGTGCGGAACGTCTTGGCGGTCAGGCCCTCGGTGCCGGTGACCTCCTCGAGCCAGGCGTTGACCTCGCCTGAGCTGACCGCGTGCCGCGCGCCGTCGTCGTCGATCCACTTGATGAGTTCGGGACCGGGCAGGTCGCCCATGCGCGTCAGGATGCGGTTCAGCGTCCGGTCCTGCAGGGACTTGTCCACCCGCTTGCCCCCCTTCGCGGCAAAACGGAACCGCAGCCCGTCGCCGTCGAGCGCCACATGCCGCCGCTTCAGCGTCGTGGCGCCATAGGTCCGGTTTTCGCGGGCATAATCCGCCGTGCCGATCCTGAGAGAGGCGCGATCCAGCAGGGCCAGAATGGCGGCGAGGGCAAAGGCGTGATCGCCGACCTCACCCTGCCGCAGCGTTCGCCTGATGCGCCGCCTCAGGCCGGGCAGTATCTCTCCGAAGGTACGCAGATGGTCGTACTTCTGGGCATCGCGCCATGACCGCCAGTCAGGGTGGTAGCGGTACTGTTTGCGGCTGCGGGCGTCGCGGCCCGTCGCTTGCAGGTGCCCGTCCGGCAGCGGGCAGATCCACACGTCCTCATAGGCGGGCGGCACCGCCAGCGCCTTGATCCGGGCGCGTTCCGTGGTGTCGTCGATCCGCGTGCCGTCCGGCGCAAGATAGGAAAAACCGCGTCCGCACCGCAGCCGGCGTATGCCGGGGCGGGAGTCTGGGTAGTAGGTGAGGGACAATGTGGCGAGCATGTCCCGAAAACCCGCGAAGGGCCGCTCCGGTTCCCGTCAGACCAGCGGCCGCGACGGCACCCAAGCGTAGCCGTCCGGGCAAAGCAGATACGCCTCGCGGAGGCCGTGCGGCTTGTCGGTCGGCGGTTGCAGCACGTGGAAGCCATGCGCTTTTGCGCGGGCTGTGGCTTCGTCCGGGTCCGTCTCGAACAGCCGCAGTTCCAGACCGGCCCCGCGCGGCGGCTGCTCGGGCAGGAGCGACTGCAGCGGATTGGCATGGTAGGTGCCGTCGGAATGCAGCTGGAAAACTTGCGGACCGTACAGCAAGATGGCGAAGTCGTCGCTGATCCGGTGCGCCGTCATGCCGAACACGGCGTACAGCCGGGCCGCCTGGTTCCGCACGTCGCGCACCAGCAGGTTGACGCCGAACCCGCGCAACGCCCGGCCGAAGTCCTCCGGCTTGACGGTCTCCAGGTCCAATCCCTCGATCATGTCAGTCCTCCTGACCCTTTCGGCAGGTTGCACCCGCTGGAACAAGCTGTCAACGTTCCGGGCAAGACAGCAAGGAACACGCGATGCAAGACACCATGGAGCCGTTCGACGTGATGACCCCGGACCTGCCGGAGCCGGAACTTTTCGACGATGCGCGCGCCGCGGTGGACCGGCTTTGCGAGCTTTATGAGGCGTCGGCGGGCTTCCTGCGGGACCGTTTCCTTCAGGCGATGGTCGAGGGGCACCCCGGCAGGCGGCTGCGCGCCTATTATCCTGAGGTCCGTTTCACCACGGCCAGCTTCGCCAAGGTCGACAGCCGGCTTTCATTCGGTCACGTGGCGACGCCGGGCACCTTCGCGACGACTGTGACCCGGCCCTACATGTTCCGCCACTACCTCAGGCAGCAGATCGGGCTGCTGCTGGCGAACCACGGGGTGAAGGTGCAGGTCGGTGCGTCGGACGTGCCGATGCCGGTGCATTTCGCGGTCGCCAACTACCCGGACGTCACGGTCCCGCAGGAGGGCGCCGCCGATTTCGTGCTACGCGATGTCTTCGACGTGCCGGACCTGACGACGACCAACGATGACATCGTGAACGGGGTGGCGGTGACGCTGCCGGGAGAGGCGGCGCCGCTGGCGCCCTTCACGGCGCAGCGCGTCGACTATTCGCTGGCGCGGCTGGCGCATTACACGGCGACCGACCCGGCGCATTTCCAGAACCATGTGCTGTTCACCAACTACCAGTTCTACGTGTCGGAGTTCGAGGCCTACGCCCGCGCGACGCTGGCCGACGAGGCGTCGGGCTACACCAGCTTCGTGAGCACCGACAACGTCGAGATATCGGACCCCGACGCGCAGATCCCCGTTCCGCTGCGGATGCCGCAGATGCCGACCTATCACCTCAAGCGCCCGGATGGCTCCGGCATCACGCTGGTCAACATCGGTGTCGGCCCGTCGAACGCCAAGACCGCCACCGACCACATCGCGGTGCTGCGCCCCCATGCCTGGCTGATGGTCGGGCATTGTGCGGGGTTGCGGAACTCTCAGTCGCTGGGGGACTTCGTGCTGGCGCACGGCTACCTGCGCGAGGATAAGGTGCTGGACGACGACCTGCCGGTCTGGGTGCCGATCCCGGCGCTGGCCGAAATCCAGGTCGCGCTGGAAGATGCCGTCGCGGCCGAGACGCAGCTTTCGGGCTATGACCTGAAGCGGATCATGCGCACGGGAACGGTGGCGACGGTCGACAACCGCAACTGGGAACTGCGGGAGCACACCGGCCCGGTCCAGCGTCTGTCCCAGTCGCGCGCGGTGGCCCTGGACATGGAATCCGCGACGATTGCCGCCAACGGCTTCCGCTTCCGGGTGCCTTACGGCACGCTGCTGTGCGTGTCCGACAAGCCGCTGCATGGCGAGCTGAAGCTGCCGGGCATGGCCTCCGACTTCTACAAGACGCAGGTGGCACGGCATCTGAGAATCGGTATACGGGCCATGGAATCACTGCGCGATATGCCTCTGGAACGCATCCACAGCCGCAAATTGCGCAGCTTTGAAGAGACTGCATTCCTCTGAAACGTCGGGAACCGGCAGTTGACCCGGCGGAAATAGGCACAAAATGCACAATATTGGCTGGGGCTGAGCCACGAATTATTGTGTTTCCCGGCCATATCCGGTTTTAATGCCGCGCAGAGGCCCAAGGGATTTTGGGCAGTGAAGGAGCGCTCATGCAGACAGGCGGTGGCGCACTAAAAGGAGACCATGAAATGGCGAAGCCGATGACGAAGACCCAGCTTGTGGCTGCACTGGCAGAGAAGATGGACGCGGACAAGAAGACCGCGAACGCTGCTCTGGACAGCCTCGTGGAAATCATCACCTCTGAAGTGGCTGGCGGCGGTGCCGTGACCCTTCCCGGCGTGGGCAAGATCTATTGCCGCGAGCGTCCGGAGCGCATGGTTCGCAACCCCGCGACCGGCGAGCAATTCAAGAAAGAAGCCGACAAGCAGGTCAAGATGACCATTGCGAAGGCTCTGAAAGACAGCGTCAACGCCTGATCGCTTTTGCGGATCGGACGACCGCCCGGCGCAGCCGATCAAGGTGACAGCGTTTCGCGGGGCAGACAATTGCCGCGCAGATTCCAAGAGGGTCGTCCCATCGGGCGGCCCTTCGTCGTTTTCGGTGGCGGTCAATAGCCGCCGATGGCCGGACGCTCCTTCCATTCGTATTTGTCGCCTCCGCTTTCCGGCGGCGTGAGGTCCAGCATAGACGCGCGTTCGTAAACCACCTGCGTCGGCACGTTGAGCACGTCGGCCACCGCCTGTGCGCGCCCTTCGTACCAGAGATTGCGGAACGCCTCGTCCGGCATCAGGAGGATGTAGGCGAAGCGGCGCGCCTCCAGTTGGGCGGCGGGGTCCTTTGGCCGGTGCAGCGCCTGTATCCCGCAGCCGGGGTGCTTTTCCCGGGTGACCGGCACATGCAGGATCCAGTGGCCGATCCCTATAGCGGCAGCCACGCGGTCGTTCTTCGGTCGTCCGTTCTTCGGCAGCCAGATCACCGCCCGTTTGTGCAGGGGGACGTCCAGCATCATCTCGTGCGGCGGGCTGGAGTATTCGATGTCCACGTTCAGCGCCCGGCACAGCCCGTCGAGCGGCCCTTCCTTCAGGCCGACGCCCGGGTGGTTCGCCAGAAGGTCGCTGATCGTCGCCTCCATCTCTTCCTGGGAGACGTTGGTGGCGAGGGGTTCCACATAGGGATAATCTGGGTAACGGGCAGGCATGCGGACGCTCCATGTTTGTGGATGCGCACAGTCATGCCATGGAACAGGTTGACCATTCCTCAACCCCCGGCGCATTCCGCCGGAAAATATCCGCAATACATGGCAAAGCCCGGCGGACCGGCCGGTCAGACCTCGGACAGGCGGACCTTCTGGCGTCCCTCGCCATCGAAATTCTCCGCAGATAGCCAGCGGTCGAAACGAGCGGCGAGCGCTGGCCATTCGGTGTCGATGATGGAGAACCACGCCGTGTCGCGGTTGCGGCCCTTGTAGATCGTGGCCTGCCGGAAGGTGCCCTCGTAGGTGAAACCCAGCCGTTCCGCGGCACGCATGGACGGGGCGTTCAGCGCGTCGCATTTCCATTCGTAGCGACGGTATCCCAGCGTATCGAAGGCGTGACGCATGAGGAGGACCATCGCTTCCGTTGCCAATGCCGTGCGCTGCAGGCGTGGGGCGAAGTGGATGAAGCCAACCTCGACCGAGCCGACTGCAGGGTCGATCCTGAGGAGGGAGCAGAAGCCCGATGCTGTGCCATCCGCATCCTCGACCGTGTAGAACTGCGGATCGGCAGAGCCCTGCGCGGTGCGGCACCAGCGGGCGGCGGTCTCCTCCGTGTCCCAGGGTTCGATCGGCAGGTAGGTCCAACCGGTGCCCGCCGCGTCTGCCGCAAAGGCGGCGAAGAGCCCGGGCGCGTGTTCCTCGCGCAAGGGCACCAGTCGCCCGAACCGCCCGTCTAGCGCCACATGCGGTGGACGGGGGCGCGGGAAGTTCGTCGCCACGGGCGCGCCTATCGGCTGCCCGTGGTCGTTCGTCCGGGTCATGCGAAGATGCGACCCAGTGCACCGTCCACGGCAGAGACGATCTCGTCGATGTCGTCCTTCGTCGCGATCAGCGCGGGCGAGAAACACAGCGTGTTGTTGCGCCCCGGGACGGACCGGTTGGTCGCGCCGATGATGACGCCCTGCGCCATGCAGTCCGCCACGACGGCCTGCACCTGCGTCTCCGGCACGACCTCCTTGGACTGGCGGTCGGTCACCAGTTCGGCGCCGAGGAACAAACCCTTGCCGCGCACGTCGCCGATGACCTTGTGCCGGTCGGCCAGCGCGCTGAGCTGGTCCAGCATGTAGTCGCCCATCGCCGTGGTGTTCCCGAGCAGGTCCTCTTCCTCGATGATTGCCATGTTCTCGATCGCCGCCGCCGGACCCGCCGTGCAGCCCCCGAAGGTGGAGATATCGCGGAAGTAGTTCATCGGATCGGTGGCATCGTCCTTGAACATCTCGAAGACGCGCTCTGTCGTGACCATGCAGGCGATGGCGGCATAGCCGGAGGCCACGCCTTTCGCCATGGTGACGAAGTCAGGCTCGATCCCGTAGTGCTGGTAGCCGAACCACGTACCGGTCCGACCCACGCCGCAGACCACCTCGTCGATGTGCAGCAGCACGTCGTACTTGCGGCAGATCTCCTGCACCTTCTGCCAGTAGCCGTCCGGCGGGGCGATCACACCGCCGCCCGCGGTCACCGGCTCTAGGCACAGGCCGCCCACGGTGTCCGGACCCTCGGCGAGGATGACCTTCTCGATCTGCTCGGCAGCCCAGACGCCGTAGTTCTCGACCGGTGCGCCGTCCTGCTCGTGCTTGCGGTACTCAAGGCAATGCGGAACGCGGACGAAGCCGGGGGTGAAGGGGCCGTACTGCGCGTTGCGCTCGTCCTGACCGCCCGCCGAGAGGCAGCCTATGGTGGTGCCGTGGTAGTCGCGGTCGCGGTACAGGATCTTGTGCTTCTTGCCGCCGTACCGCTTGTGCGCGATCTGGCGGATCATCTTGAAGGCCTTCTCGTTCGCCTCGGAACCTGAGTTCGTGTAGTAGACGCGGGTCATGCCCGGCATCTTCTCGATCAGCTTCTCGGCGAAGAGCGCGCCGGGCACCGACCCGGAGGCGCCGGCAAAGTAGTTCAGGCGCATGAGCTGGTCATAGACGGCCTTGGCGATCCGCTCGCGGCCGTAGCCTACGTTGACCGTCCAGACCCCGCCGGAGACCGCATCGAGGTGCTCCTTGCCCGCCTGGTTCCAGACGCGCATGCCCTTGCCCTCGATGATGATGTTGGGGTCCTTCGTCTCGAAGGCCTTGTGCTGAACGAGGTGGTGCCAGACGTGGGCCTTGTCTGCATCCACCACGTGGGAGAGATCGTTCTGGGAGTAGGTGCCGTCCATCATTGCGAGAGACTCCTTTAAAGGCGGGATTTGGTCCAGTTGGCCGGATTTTTGAGCGGCTTATAGGGCCAGTTGGTTCGCTCATATAGTGCCAGATTGTCGCTTACCGGTCGCGTGTCGATACGATTTCTCATGAATCTCAGTCGGTTGCCAGATTTTATCGGGGCCATTGACGGTGCGAAACACCTGCCGGTTGCAGCGGCTGTCCGAAAAATCGTTGATCGGATGCCTGTTTGCTGGTCGGATCGGACGCGGCGTCCGAAGCGAGGCGCCCGCGGGTCCGACCCGCGAAAAGCCCCCGCAAGCACGGGGACAACACGGGAGATGTATTGATGAAAAAGACCCTTCTGGGCGCCGTGGCCGGGATGGCCGTCATGGCCGGGATGGCGCAGGCCCAAGAGATTACAGTCGGTTACTTCCTCGAATGGCCGATGCCCTTCCAGTACGCCAAGGCCGAAGGCATGTACGAAGAGGCGATGGGCGTCGACATCAACTGGGTCAGCTTTGACACCGGCACCGCGATGAGCGCCGCAATGGCATCCGGCGACGTACACCTGTCCGTCAGCCAAGGGGTGCCGCCCTTCGTGGTCGCTGTCTCTGCCGGGCAGGATCTGCAGATCCTCGACGTCGCGGTGTCCTATGCCGACAACGACAACTGCGTCGTGGCCGAGGCGCTGGAGATCGACAAGGACTCTGCCGGCGAACTGGCCGGCAAGAAGGTCGCCGTCCCGCTGGGCACCGCCGCACACTATGGTTTCCTCAAGCAGATGAACCACTTCGGCGTCGATATCTCTTCCATGGAAGTGGTCGACATGGCGCCGCCGGACGGGGCCGCGGCCATCGCGCAGGGCTCTGTCGACATGGCCTGCGGCTGGGGCGGCTCGCTGCGCCGCATGAAGGAACACGGCAACGTCCTGCTGACCGGCGCCGAGAAGGAAGATCTGGGCATTCTCGTCTTCGACGTGACCTCCGGCCCGGCGGGCTGGGTGGCCGAGAACTCCGACATCGTGTCGCAATTCCTGGCCGTGACCGCCGAGGCGAACGCCATGTGGGCGGACGAGGCCAACCACGAGAAGATGCTGCCGGTCATCGCCAAGGACGCGGGCATGGACGAGGACGCCACCATGGCAACCATCTCCACCTTCGTCTTCCCGACGGTCGAGGACCAGCTCACCGAAAAGTGGCTGGGCGGCGGCGCGCAGGAGTTCATGAAGGGCGTGGCCGACGTCTTCGTCGAGGCTGGCTCCATCGACGCGGCGCTCGACAGCTACGCGGAAAACGTGAACACCGGTCCGCTCGAGGCGGCGAACGGCATGTAAGACGCACGCCGCGGCAGAGTCCCTGTCGCGGCAGCGCGGGGACGGGGGCGGTAGTTTTCTGAACAACCGCCCCCGACCCGCCATTCTGGGCCAGAACTCCGGACTTCAAAAAGGAGGCGGCATGAGCGGTCTCGCCATCGAAAACCTGTCCATGCGCTTCGACCTGCCCAACGGCAGTTCCGTGCAGGCGCTGAAGGATGTGTCGCTTACCCTTGCCCCCGGAGAGCTGCTGAGCGTCCTCGGCCCCTCCGGCTGCGGCAAGACCACGCTTCTGAACATCGTCGCCGGGTTCCTCGCGCCGACCGGGGGGCAGGTCGTGATGAACGGCCACAGGGTGCGCGGCCCAGACCGCGAACGCGGCATGGTCTTCCAGCAGGGCGCGCTGTTCGAGTGGATGAGCGTGCGGGAGAACGTCTCCTTCGGCCCTCGCATGGCGGGGAAGCGCGAGCGTGACTGGGCACAGACCGTCGATCACCTGCTGGAGGTCGTGGGCCTGAAGGACTTCAAGGAAAAGGCCGTCTACGAGCTGTCGGGCGGTATGCAGCAGCGCGTGGCCCTCGCCCGCTGCCTTGCGAACGAGCCCGACGTCATCCTGATGGACGAACCGCTGGGCGCGCTGGATGCGCTGACCCGCGAGAAGATGCAGGGTTTGGTGCTGAAGCTCTGGAAAGAGACCGGCAAGACCATCATCCTCATCACCCACTCGGTCGAGGAGGCGCTCTTGCTGGGCGAGCGCCTGCTGGTCATGGCGCCGCGCCCGGGCCGCATCCACCGCGAATACCGGCTGCCGTTTGCCGACATGGGCGTGAACGCCGACCTGCGCGAGGTCAAGAAGCACCCCGACTTCGGCCAGAAACGCGAGGAGATCCTCAGCATGATCTGGGACATGGAAGAGGAAATCATGGGAAGATCGGAGGCGGCGGAATGAGCGTTCTCATGGCGGGCGGGCGCCACGGATCCATGGCGCATCCCGGCGGGGGAGCGGACGCATGATCGTCTTCCTGATCTACGCAGTCGTCTTCGTCGTGTCCTTCGTGCTGGTGAAGTTCATCGTGCGCAAGACGACGACCGACTACACCTCGCTCAAGACGGTGACCTTCGGCGACGAAAGCGCCGTGGTCCCGAACCGCATCGCCAGCGTGATCTCGATCCTCGTGATCTTCCTTCTTTGGGCAGCCTTCACCGGGTCGAAGCTGGTGCCGGGTTTCATGCACGCCCCGGGGCCGTTCATCGGCGACGCCACGTTCACCTACACCGCGACGGCGGAAGGGGTTGAACCCGACGACGCCACCGTGACCGTCCGGGTGTTCGAGGTCGGCACCGAAGCCGAAGCGCCGGAGGTCGACCCCGGCGAAGGTTGGGCGAAGAACGACAGCGATATCGTGGGGGCCTGGCGCTCCGGCCTGATCCGCGTCGACCGCAACGACGAGCTGGACCGTGACGCAGGCCATACCGTGATCGCGGTAAACGGCGAACCCATCGAGCCGGGCGGCTCTGTCATGACGGAATTCGGCAGGGTCGGCATGTCGCCCAAGGGCACGCTGAACTTCGAACCGGCGAAGGGCTTGCAGATGGAGCCGATCTGGCTTCCGCCACCGGAGGCCGTCGTGGCCCGTCTGGGTGAGATCGCCTCCGACGGCTACCGCGATTCAACCCTGTGGGAGCACCTGGGCTACTCGCTCTTCCGCGTGATCCTCGGCTTTCTCTTCGGGGCGCTGGTGGGCATCCCCCTGGGCTACGCCATGGGCCTGTCGGACTGGTTCCGCGGCTGGTTCGACCCGATCGTGGAGTTCATGCGCCCCGTGCCGCCGCTGGCCCTGATCCCGCTGGTCATCATCTGGGCGGGCATCGGCGAGGTGGGAAAGATCATTCTCTTGTTCCTGGCGGCGCTCTGGATCATGGCCATCGCCGCGCGGGCGGGGGTGTCCGGTGTGGCGATCTCCAAGGTGCATGCGGCCTATTCGCTGGGCGCGTCGAAGTGGCAGATCATGCGGCACGTCATCGTCCCGAATTCCCTGCCCGAGATATTCACCGGCGCGCGGGTGGCGATGGGGGTCTGCTGGGGCACCGTCGTCGCGGCGGAGCTTGTCGCGGCCGAGAAGGGCGCCGGGATGATGATCATGGTCGCCTCGAAGTTCCAGCTGACCGACATCGTGCTCATGGGGATTATCCTGATCGGCATCATCGGCTTCGGCATCGACATCCTGATGCGATGGGCCGAGAGGGTGCTGGTCCCCTGGAAGGGCCGGGTCTGAGCATCCGTTCGCAAGACAGGTTCAGCGCGTCAAAGGGCTGTCGGTTCGACCGACGGTCCTTTCTTGTTGCATGAAGCGATTTTCAACAGTCCGTGCGCGCAGGCTGTTTCGGATGCGCACGATTTGCTCTGGGGCGTCAGCCATCCCGCAATCCGAAGATCAGTTGCTTTCTGGCGCGTCCGTGGCGGTGTCGGCTTCCGGCTCTGCTGGTGCCTCCGTCGCCGGCGTGTCTGCCTCCGAGCTCATGCCGTCCAGCGTCGTCATGAGGCGCATCACCTGCGCGTCGAGCCACACGCGGCCCTTGTCCACCGCCGTCACGTAGGCCTCCAGCGCGGGCGCGACCTGCGGCACCGACATGGAGATCTTGGTGGCGTTGGCGTAGGTGCCGATGGCAAGCGCTGCCAGAACGATCACCAGCAGGAAACCCTTTCCGAAACCGCCCGACTTCTGCTCGACCGCAGAGGAACGACGTTCGGCGGAGTCGATGACGCGCGGTTCCGAGGTAGAGCGCAGCGTCTGGTTGATTTCGTCCACGTTCGGCAGCAGATCGCGCCGCGAACTGGCAGCCGCTGCCGCGGCCGCCTCTGCCGTGGCGCGGCCTTCGTCCCGGTCGTACGGTGCGCTTTCGGGAACAACGGGCGGGGCAGGGCGCCTGGCGGTTTTCGGGGCCGCGCCTTCGTCACCGCGAATGCGGGCCATGCGTTCACGCGCCTGCCGCGACCGGCGCGCGCGCTCGTCCTCGTCCGGTTCCTCAAGGCCGAGGTCCGGCTGCGTCTCCAGCGACTCCGCCGCGCGCCTGCGCGACTCGTAATCCCGTTCCTCGCGGAAGATCTCCGCCACTTCCGGGTCCAGACCGCGCGGTTTTGCCTCCTCGGCGGGTAGGACCGGTTCGGGCTCCGCCTCGGCGTCATCCTCTTCGAAGTCGTCATACGTTTGAGGCTCGGCGGCTTTCCGCGAGAGGTCGGGGCGTTCTGCCGGGGGGATGGAGGACGTCGCCTCTGCCGGTTCGTCCTCCGGCGTCCATTCGGCGTCGGGCACCGGCTGGTTCAGGTCCTCGGCCAGATCCGCGTCCCTGTCGGGATGACGCTGGAACCAGGTGTGACCGCAGTTGGAACACTGAACATCGCGACCGCTTTCGGGGATGACCTCTGCAGGGACATCGTATTGCGCTCCGCAATTCGGGCAAATCAGCCGCATGCTGCTCCGTTCCTGTCTCTCATCGCCCCTTCGTGGGCGTTGCATTAACCATAGGTGCGATGACACAAGGGGAAAAGTCCATTTCTGGCCAATGAGCCGCGTTGCACAAGCGGGCGTGCACTGGCACAACAGGGGCAACAAGAGGGTGAGGGCAGACGACCCGTGATCGAGCTGGAAAACGCGGCCTATTCCTATAGCGGGGAGGCGCTGCTTACCGACATTTCGCTGAAGCTGGCGCCGGGGACCTTCCACTTCCTCACCGGCCCGTCCGGCGCTGGCAAGACGACCTTCCTGAAACTGTGTTACGGCGCGCTGAAGCCGACGGCGGGCACGATCCATATCTTCGGCGAAGACGTGACCCAGCTGGACCGCAACGCCATCGCCTACATGCGCCGCCGCATCGGCGTGGTCCACCAGGACTGCCAGTTCCTCGACCACCTGCCGGTGGCGGAAAACGTCGCCCTGCCGCTGACCGTTTCGGGCCAGGCGGATCCGAGCCAGGCGGACAACCTCCATGAGCTCATGAGCTGGGTGGGCCTGACCGGCAAGTTCGACGCCCTCCCGCCGGAACTGTCGGGCGGGGAGCGACAGCGCGCGGCCTTGGCGCGTGCGCTGATCCTCAGCCCGGACGTGATCCTTGCGGACGAACCCACCGGCAACGTCGACTGGGAAATGTCGCAAAGGCTGCTGCGCCTGCTGATCGAGCTGAACAAGATGGGTAAGACGGTGATGATCGCCACCCACGACCTCGCGCTGATCCGTGCCGCGAAGGCGCATGTGCAGGCCCGCGTCCTGCGCATCCAGAACCGGTCCTTGCAGACCGCGGGGGCGGACCTGTGATCGCGCGGCTCGCCAGCATCCGCGGCCTGATGAAGGGCGATCGCGGGGCAGATCGCGTCGTGCCGCCTTCGGGCTTCACCGTGCGGCTGACTCTGCTGACCTCCGTCGCCATGGCCTTCCTGACGATCTTTGCGCTGGCCCTGTCGCTGGCCGCCGGGCGGCTTGCGACAAGCTGGGGCGACGAACTGGCGCGCGCCTCGACGGTGCGCATCTCCGCTCCCGAAGGGCAGATGGCCGAACAGGTGGCGGCGGTGCTGACGGTGCTTGAACAAACCCCCGGTGTCGCCTCCGCCCGCGCTTTGACGGCGGACGAACAGCGCGCATTGCTGGAACCGTGGTTCGGCCCCGCGCTCCCGGTGGAACAGCTTCCGGTGCCGCAGCTTGTCGAGGTCCTGGAGACCGGTGACGGCTACGATTCCGACGGGCTGCGCCTGAGGCTGCAGGCCGAGGCACCCGGCGCGGTGCTGGACGAACACAGCCGCTGGCGCAAACCGCTGGTGGCGGCGGCCTCGCGGCTACGGCTGCTGGGCTGGACGTCGATCCTTCTGATCGGAGCGGCGACCGGCGCCATGGTGACTCTGGCGGCCCACGCGGCGCTGGCCGCCAACGCACAGGTCATCGCCGTCCTGCGGCTGGTGGGTGCCACCGACCACTACATCGCTCAGGCCTTCGTCCGGCGGTTCACCCTGCGCACGCTGACCGGCGCCGCGGCAGGGACGGTGCTGGGGATGCTGGCGCTTGTGCTGATGCCCGCCGCCGGTGACGTGGAGGGGTTGCTGACCAGTCTCCGCTTCGAGGGGTTCCAATGGCTCTGGCCGCTTTTCGTGCCGCCCCTGGCCGCCGCCGTGGCCTATATCGCGACCGACCTGGCGGCGCGCCGCGTACTGGGGGAACTGGCGTGATCCAGTGGGTGCGTTCGGCGATCTTCGTCTTCCAATTGTACTTTGCGATGCTGGTCCTCGGCATCGTCTTCCTGCCTTGGGCGCTGTTCTCCAGCCGCGGCGCGCGGATGGCCTGCAAGTCCTTCTGCGTCTGGACCCGCTTCACCGCGCGCTGGATGGTCGGCCTCAGGACCGAGGTCCGTGGCCCGGTGCCTCAGGGCGAGGTCCTGATCGCGGCCAAGCACCAGTCCTTCCTCGACATCATCCTGATCTTCGGCGCCGTACCGGCGGGCAAGTTCATCATGAAGCACGAGTTGCTCTACACGCCGGTCATCGGGCAATACGCCCGTCGCATCGGCTGTGTGCCGGTGGCCCGGGGCAAGCGGGGCGCTGCCATCGCGCGGATGCTGTCAGACGTGAAGAAGGGGGCCGCGGAACCCGGCCAGCTCATCATCTATCCGCAGGGCACCCGCGTCGCCCCCGGCGTGAAGCAGGGTTACAAGGTCGGCGCGGCGTTGCTTTACGAACAGACCGGCCAGCCCTGCGTCCCCGCGGCGACCAACGTGGGCCTGTTCTGGCCGCGCAAGGGGATCCTGCGCAAGCCCGGCCTCGCGGTTGTGGAGTTCCTGCCGGCCATCGAACCGGGCCTCGGCCGCGAAACCCTGCTGATCAGGCTCGAGACGGAGATCGAAGCGGCCTCGAATGCCCTGATGCGAGAGGCCGGTTTCGAACCCGAGGAGTAAGACCATGAACCGCATAGCGAGCATTCCGGATCTCGAGGCGCTTTATCCCGAAGCGGTCCCCGCTGCCCTGGTCAAGGTCTCGCCGGTGCTGACGCCGCTCTATCGCCGCTGGGTGGAGGCGGCGCGGTTTTGCATCCTCTCCACCGTCGGGCCTGAGGGTGTCCACGGCTCGCCACGCGGCGACGATGGCCCGGTGATCCGGGTGGACGGACCTGACCGCCTGCTGTTGCCGGACTGGCGTGGCAACAACCGGCTCGACTGCCTGCGCGACATTGTATCGGACGGGCGCTGCGCGCTGCTCTTCATGATCCCGGGCACCCACACGACCGTGCGCGTCAACGGACGGGCGTTCCTGACCGACGACCCGGACCTGCGGCAAAGCTTTGCCAAGGGGGAGCGGCTGCCCGCAACGGTGATCGTGATCGAGATATCTGAGGTCTACACGCAATGTGCAAAGGCGCTGATGCGGTCGGGCCTCTGGCCGCGTGACGCAACGCTCGACCTGCCGAGTGTGGGCGAGATCCTGGCCGACATGTCGCAGGGTGCGCAGGGCGGCGCGGATTACGACCGCAACTACCCGGAGTACGCCAAGACCCGCCTCTGGTGATCCTGCGCGGGGTGGGTGGGACAGGCGGCCAGCCGCAACCCGGCCCTGGTGCGTGCTGATCGTCGCGAGCCAGCTGCGAAGGCGGACACCGGTTCCGTACCGATTGTCCGGACCGTCCTATCCTCGACGCAGGTCTTCGGCCCGGAATATTAAAAAGGGCGCGGTTCGGACCGCGCCCTTTCTTGTTCTCTCACCGTCCCCCGGCGAGGACGGCGGCGCGGGTATCCGTCAGGCGTGGATCGGACCGTCGCCGCAGGCCAAGGCAGCCTCGCGCACCGCTTCGGAGAAGGTCGGGTGCGCGTGGCAGGTCAGGGCGATGTCTTCAGCGGAGGCACCGAACTCCATGCCGACACAGATCTCGTGGATCAGGTCGCCCGCGGCCGGACCGATGATGTGGCAGCCGAGGATGCGGTCGGTTTCCTTGTCGACCAGCATCTTCACAAAGCCCTCGCCCTGGAACACGGCCTTCGCGCGGCCGTTGCCCATGAAGGAGAACTTGCCGACCTTGTAGGCCTTGCCCGCCTCTTTCAGTTGCGCCTCCGTCGCGCCGACCATGGCGACCTCCGGTGCGGTGTAGATCACCGAGGGGATCACGCCATAGTTCACGTGGCCATGTTTGCCTGCGATCACTTCGGCGCAGGCCATGCCTTCGTCCTCGGCCTTGTGGGCGAGCATCGGTCCCTCGATCACGTCACCGATGGCGTAGATGCCGTCCACCGACGTCTTCCAGTGGTCGTTGACGGCGATCTGGCCGCGCTTCGTCATCTCGATCCCCAGCGCGTCCAGCCCCAGCCCTTCGGTAAACGGCTTGCGGCCGGTCGCGACCAGCACCACGTCGGCATCGACGGAATGTTCGCTGTCGTCCTTGCGCAGCTTGTAGGTGACCTTGGCCTTCGACTTCGTGGCCTCAACCTTCGACACCGCGGCGCCCATGGTGAACTCAAGCCCCTGCTTGGAGAGGATCTTCTGGAACTGTTTCTGGACCTCGGCATCCATGCCCGGGGTGATGTGGTCGAGGAACTCGATGACCTGCACCTCTGCACCCAGACGCTTGTAGACAGAGCCCATCTCGAGCCCGATCACGCCCGCACCGATGACGACCATCTTCTTCGGCACCTTCGGCAGGGCCAGCGCGCCGGTCGAATCCACGACCACGCCGCCGTCGTTGTCCACGGTCACGTCCGCACCCGGAACGCTCGCCACTTCGGAGCCCGACGCGATGATGATGTTCTTGGCGTCATAGGTCTCGTCGCCGACCTTGACCTTGCCCTTTTCGGGGATGGAGGCCCAACCCTTCAGCCAGTCGATCTTGTTCTTCTTGAACAGGAACTCGATGCCCTTGGTGTTCTGGCCGATGACGTCGTCCTTGTAGGCCAGCATCTGTTTCCAGTCGACGGACGGCGATTTGCCCTTCAGGCCCATCTTGGCAAAGTTGTGCTCTGCCTCGTGCAACTGGTGCGAGGCGTGCAGCAGGGCCTTCGACGGGATGCAGCCCACGTTCAGGCAGGTGCCGCCCAGCGTCTCGCGGCCTTCCACGCAGGCGGTCTTGAGGCCAAGCTGTGCGCAGCGGATCGCGGCAACGTAGCCGCCGGGACCGGCGCCGATGACGATGACGTCGTATTGGGACATGTCGTTTTCCTTCTGTCTGAGGGGGAGGAGGCGATGCCCCCGCTCCGGCGGAGCCCCCCGGGAGTTGTTCAGCCCGAAACCGGGCCGGGTGTGCGGGGCCGATCGGTCACAGGAGGCACCAGATCAGCATGAAAACGGTGGCAAGAAACCCCGCGAACCAGATTAGAGAGCGCCAGGGCGTCCAGCCAAACAGGTACGCGGGCACGTACAGGATGCGTGCCGCGAGGTACACGAGCGCCGCAGCCGCCGTGAAGGCGTCGCCGATGTCAGAGTAGGTAACCACCATGACGGCGATGGAGAAGAGGATCAGCCCTTCGAAGTGGTTGTTGAGGGCGCGCTGCGCGCGGCCCGCCAATCCGGTCAGCTGACGCGGCACGTCCCGCGGCGAGGCGGCGTAACGCGTGCCGACCTGCATCTGCGCCGCCACGGAGAAGATCGCGAACTGCACGGCCTGAAGGAGCGCGGCGAGGGTCAGTATTGTGAGTTCCGGGGTCATACGAAGGCCGCCACGATCAGGACCAGCGTGGACAGCAATCCCGCCATGAAGAGGTAGGACCGCCACGGCACCCAGCCGAGCGCATAGGCCGGAAGGTAAAGCGCGCGCGCGGCGACGAAGAGCCATGCGAAAAGCGCGGTGACCCAGCTGTTCGAGCCGGTGAACTGCACGAGCACCACCGCGATCACGAAGAGGCCGATGTTCTCCGTGTGGTTGCCGAGGGCGCGCTTCAGCCGCTCGGTCCGGACGGAGAGGTCCATGGACCCGTCGCGCGGAGACAGGTTGCCCTCCCGGCCGACATCCTCTTCGAAGGATTTCTGCGACCACACGACGGCGGCCAGATGCACCAGCACGGTCGCCGCGAGAGCTGCGAGTTCGGGGGTCATGTCGTGTTTCCTTTCGCTTTGCCCGTGGCTTTGCGAGGCTCGTCACGGGGCCGCTTGAAGCGGGCGCCGCGACAGGGATTGTGGTGCCGGAAAGGGTCATGCCGGGCGCATCTCCTTCGTCCAGGCGGCGCGGTTGTCTGCCGTCAGGACCGCGACCCGTTGTGCGGTGAAGGCGTCGGAGCAGGCCTGTTCCAGCCGGGTGAAGGCTGCATCCCGGCGCCACTCCGCCAGCCGTGCCCTGACGCCGGGCAGATGTTGCAGCATCTCGGGCGCGTCGGCGTCGTTGCGGTTGGCCTGCCGGTGCCAATGCGAATTCAGGTGGTATTTCGTATCGCCCCGCTTGCCTTGCCCGTCGCCGCGGTCGTTCTTCAGCAGGAACACATCCTCCGAGCGCACCGCGTAGTGATACACTTGGGCAGAGGCCGCGCGCGCCGCAACCTCATGCGGCCGGAAGCGGGCCGACTTCTTCTGGTAGAGCGAGGCATTGGACAGCGGCACGCCGTCCGGCGTCATCACAACGGGATCGGCCACCTGCGGGTCCAGCGGGTTGTGGTCGGTGGCGCGGCCAAAGCTGGCCACGCGGAACAGGCACTTGAACTTGGTGACACCCGGTTCGGGCGCGGCTTCTGCCCGGGTGTTCCGCTCCAGCACGAGATCGCCCGGCGTCCAGTCCGTCACGCCGCTGTCGCCGAAGGTGCGCCATGGCAGGGGTACCACGTCCGCGCCTTCGGTGCGTGCCATGAGATCGGCGAGATCCCCGTCGGCGAGGTGCAGGAACTCGTCCGCGTCGATGTGCAGAATGTGGGTGATGCCTTCCTCTCGCGCCCAGGCCAGAACCAGATCCATTGCGGCGTCCTGCGGCGGGCGGCCCGCCGGATCGTGGTCGATATGGTCCACGATGCCCTGCGCGGCCAGGTGCGCCAGCAGCGCATCGGTGCCGTCGGTGCAACCGTTGGTCGCCACCGCGATCCGGTCGAAACCCAGGTCCGCATGATACGCCAGCCATTCCGGCACGAAGATGCCTTCGTTCCTCATGCAGGACACAAGCGCGATGCGGACCGGGGTCGTCACGTCAAACGGTCTCCAGCATGTGGGAGGCGGAGGGCGGATGGCCAAGCCCGGTCTCTTTCGAGAGCCACGACTTTGCCTTGTCGGTGTCGTTGACGGAGAACAGCGCCCAATGCGCGCCCGTGCCCTCGCGCCACATCTGCAGCAGCGTCAGGCCCGCCTGTCCGCGCGCCTCCGCGTCCGCGTCGAAGGCGGACGGATCGAAGCTGTCGAACCTGAGAAGAAGTTGGTGTGTCATGCGGCCTCCAGTGCCTTGGCGATCCGCCGGGCGCGGTCGTCGAAGGTGAGGCCGCGTGCCGAGGGATGTATGGTTTCGATATGGTCGATACCGCACATACGTAGGACGGAGGCCGCGTCCGTCCCGAGCGCGATGGGCCGGCGGGCCATCAGTTCATACTGCCCAACCGCCTCGAACGACGCCCTCCGGTCGCGCGCCGGGATGACCGAAGACCGCTTCGCCGTGAGAAGCGCAAAGACCGGGGTGATGTAGATATCCGCACGGGTCAGCCCCACCAGCGCCAGCACCTTGTCGAAGACGCGGTTGCAGGGGTTGGTCGGCAGGTAGCCCTGTTGCGCCAGTATCGCCCGGTTGGCATTGGCCGAAGGCGCATCCAGCCAGTCCTTGGAGATCAGCATGGGCCCGGTGAGATTGCCGGAGGTCATCTGGATCGGCGACACGTAGTCGCCGTCGAAACCCTCCTCCGCAAGGGTTCTGTACCCCGGCAGGGAAAACGCGCGGCGGCGGCGGATGGCATCGGTGAAAGCTGACGTCATTGCGCCGCCTCGTAGTCGGCCAACAAGCCCTGCAACCGGGCCGTCTCCTCCGCCGTCAGGATCTTCTGGTCCGTCAGGTTCGCCAACTCGGCCAGCTTGTACCATTCGTCGCGTGTGGCGACCCGTCCGCGCTTCAGCACCTTTTCTGCCGTGCGTTGGACCATGCCGCCCGCTTCGAAAAACCCAAAGCACGCCTCGGCGCGAAATTGGTCGAGAAAGGCCCGGACCTCCGCGGCAGCCTCGGCGCTCCCGCGCATGATGTCCGAAAGCTCGTTGCCGGTCACGTCATACCACATCCGCAGTTCGTCGAGGACGAAGCGTAACCTCGACCTGTTCGGCGCATCCCCCAGAACGTCGGTAAAGACATGGCCGGGTTCGACAATGGTGTTCATGTCCGTGTCAGTTCCGAAAGCCTGCCGATGCATGGCGATCCGCCACGCGCGGTAGACATCGACACCATGCGCAAGACGCGCAATGTCGGCGTGGATGTCTTCGGCTGTTCCCGGCGTTGCCATGGACCCGTCTCGCACCGTTCAGTGTTGGCAGGCGCACCCGTGTGCGCCCGCCGCAGGGTGGGTTTTCAACCCACCATCACAGGTCCATCAACAGGCGACGCGGGTCTTCCAGCGCTTCTTTCACGCGGACGAGGAAGGTCACGGCGCCTTTGCCGTCGACGATGCGGTGATCGTAGGACAGGGCAAGGTACATCATCGGACGGATCTTGATCTCTCCGTTGATGACCATCGGGCGGTCTTGGATCTTGTGCATGCCGAGGATGCCGGACTGCGGGGGGTTCAGGATCGGAGAGGACATGAGCGAGCCGTAGACGCCGCCGTTCGAGATGGTGAACGTGCCGCCCTGCATCTCTGCCATGGACAGCTTGCCGTCGCGGGCGCGCTTGCCCTTCTCGTTGATCGCCTTCTCGATTTCCGCAAAAGACATGCTGTCGGCATCGCGGATGACCGGAACCACCAGACCCTGCGGCGTGCCCGCCGCGATGCCCATGTGCACGAAGTTCTTGTAGACGATGTCGGTGCCGTCGATCTCGGCGTTGACCTCGGGGACTTCCTTCAGCGCGTGGCAGCAGGCCTTCGTGAAGAAGGACATGAAGCCCAGACGGACGCCGTGCTTCTTCTCGAACAGGTCCTTGTACTCCGACCGCAGCGCCATGACCTCGGTCATGTCCACCTCGTTGTAGGTGGTCAGGATCGCGGCGGTGTTCTGCGCGTCCTTCAGGCGGCGGGCGATGGTCTGGCGCAGGCGGGTCATCTTCACCCGCTCCTCGCGCGCCTCGTCCTCGGCCGCGACAGGGGCGCGCGGCGCGGAGGCCGGAGCGGAGGCCGCCGGCGAGGCGTTCGCAGCGGCCACGGCGGCGGCCACATCGGCCTTCGTCGCGCGGCCGTCCTTGCCGGTGCCCTTCACCTGATCGCGGGAGACGTTCGCCTCGGCCATGGCCTTTTCGGCTGCCGGGCCATCCTTGATGTCCTTGCCCGGACCGCCGTTGCCGGCGGGCGGGGTGGAGTATTGCGTGTCCTTCGGCTCGGCCTCTGCCTTCGGCGCGGCGGAGACACCCTCGCCGGAAGCGATCACCGCCAGCTTGGCGTTGGCTTCGACCGTGTCGCCTTCCTGGGCGACGATTTCCGTCAGCGTGCCGGAGGCCGGTGCGGGTACTTCGACCGACACCTTGTCGGTTTCCAGTTCGCACAGCATCTCGTCCTGCGTGACACTGTCGCCAACCTTCTTGAACCAGGTGGAGACGGTCGCCTCGGTCACGGATTCGCCGAGCGTCGGCACCATCACGTCCACGCTGTCGCCGCCGCCGGAGGCGCTGCCGCTGCTGGTCTCCGCCTCTTTCGCGCGCGGCTTGGTCTCCTCGGGGCCGGCGTTGCCGGACTCCGCGATGTTGGCAAGCAGCGCGTCGACGCCAACGGTGTCGCCTTCCTTCGCCACGATGTCCGAGAGGGTGCCGGCGGCGGGCGAGGGCACCTCCACCGTCACCTTGTCGGTTTCCAGCTCGCACAGCATCTCGTCCACGGCAACGCTGTCGCCCGGCTTCTTGAACCAGGTGGCCACGGTGGCCTCGGTCACCGATTCCCCAAGGGTGGGGACGCGTACTTCGGTCATGTCTTCACTTCCTTTTTCAATACCCTTGCGCCTCGCGGCCGTGGGTTCATTCGATCGTCAGCGCTTCGTCGACAAGCGCGGCTTGCTGTGCCTTGTGGGTGGAGGCCAGGCCCGTTGCGGGCGAGGCCGAGGTGGCGCGGCCCACGTAGCGCGGGCGCGGATGCTCTGCCTTGATGCGGCCGAGGACCCATTCGATGTTCGGCTCGATGAAGGACCAGGCGCCCTGGTTCTTGGGCTCTTCCTGGCACCAGATCATCTCTGCCTGCTTGAAGCGTTCCAGCTCCTTCACGAGGCTGATCGCCGGGAACGGATAGAACTGTTCGACCCGCAGCAGGTAGACGTCGTCCAGACCGCGCGCATCGCGTTCTTCCAGCAGGTCGTAGTAGACCTTGCCCGAACACATGACGACGCGCTTGATCTTGTCGTCCGAAACCAGCTTGGTTTCCGAATGCCCGGTTTCCGCATCGTCCCAGAGGACGCGGTGGAAGGACGAGCCGGTGGTGAACATCTCCATCTCCGAGACGCAGAGCTTGTGGCGCAGAAGCGACTTCGGCGTCATCAGCATCAGCGGCTTGCGGTACGACCGGTGCAGCTGGCGGCGCAGGATGTGGAAATAGTTCGCGGGCGTCGAGCAGTTGGCCACGATCCAGTTGTCCTGGCCGCAGAGCTGCAGGAAGCGTTCGAGACGGGCGGAGGAGTGCTCCGGCCCCTGGCCTTCGAAACCGTGCGGCATCAGGCAGACGAGGCCCGACATCCGCAGCCACTTCGATTCACCGCTCGAGATGAACTGGTCGAACATGATCTGCGCGCCGTTGGCGAAGTCGCCGAACTGCGCCTCCCACAGCGTCAGGGCGTTCGGTTCGGCCATCGAGTAGCCGTATTCGAAGCCCAGCACCGCGTATTCGGACAGCGCGGAATCGATCACCTCGAACCGGGCCTGTCCTTCGCGGATGTTGTTCAGGGGGTAGTACCGCTCTTCGTTCTCCTGGTTGACGAAGGCGGAATGGCGCTGGCTGAACGTTCCGCGGGTGGAGTCCTGGCCCGAGAGGCGCACCGGATACCCTTCAAGCTGGAGCGAGCCGAAGGCCAGTGCCTCTGCCGTCGCCCAGTCGAAGCCCTTGCCGGTTTCGAACATCTGCGCCCGTGCCTCGATCAGTCGGCCCACGGTCTTGTGGATCGGGAAGCCGTCCGCAACGGTGGTCAGCGCAGTGCCGATCTCCTTGAAGGTCTCCTGCTTGATTGCCGTCTTGCCGCGCTGGTACTTGCCCTCTTTCTGCTTGTCGAGGTGCGACCAGCGGCCGTCCAGCCAGTCGGCCTTGTTCGGCTTGTAGACCTTGCCGGCCTCGAACTCCTCGTTCAGCTTGGCCTGGAAGGCGGCCTTCATGTCCTCGATCTCGCCCTCGGGGATCAGGCCGTCCTTGACCAGCCGCTCGGTGTAGAGCGTCAGCGTGGTCTTCTGCTTCTTGATCTTGTTGTACATCACCGGGTTGGTGAACATGGGCTCGTCGCCCTCGTTGTGACCGAACCGGCGGTAGCAGAACATGTCGATGACCACGTCCTTGCCGAACTTCTGGCGGAACTCGGTCGCGACCTTTGCGGCATGGACCACGGCCTCCGGGTCATCGCCGTTGACGTGGAAGATCGGTGCCTCGACCACCAGCGCGTTGTCCGTCGGGTAGGGCGACGAGCGCGAGAAGTGCGGCGCGGTGGTAAAGCCGATCTGGTTGTTGACGATGATGTGCATCGTGCCGCCGGTGCGGTGGCCGCGCAGGCCCGAGAGCGCGAAACATTCGGCAACGACGCCCTGGCCGGCAAAGGCCGCGTCGCCGTGCAGCAGGATCGGCATGACCTGCGTGCGGTTCACGTCGCCGAACTGGTCCTGCTTGGCGCGGACCTTGCCCAGAACCACCGGGTTCACCGCCTCGAGGTGCGAGGGGTTGGCGGTCAGCGAGAGGTGTACGGTGTTACCGTCGAACTCGCGGTCGGAGGAGGCGCCGAGGTGATATTTCACGTCGCCCGAACCGTCCACGTCCTCCGGCTTGAAGCTGCCGCCCTGGAACTCGTTGAAGATCGCCTTGTAAGGCTTGTTCATCACGTTCGCGAGTACCGACAGACGGCCGCGGTGCGGCATGCCGATGACGATTTCCTTCAGCCCGAGGTTGCCGCCGCGCTTGATGATCTGTTCCATCGCGGGGATCAGGGATTCACCACCGTCGAGGCCGAACCGCTTCGTGCCCATGTACTTGACATGAAGGAACTTTTCGAAGCCCTCGGCCTCCACCATCTTGTTCAGGATCGCCTTGCGGCCTTCACGGGTGAAGTGGATTTCCTTGCCGTAACCCTCGATCCGTTCCTTCAGCCAGGAGGACTGCTCCGGGTCGGAAATGTGCATGTACTGCAGCGCGAAGGTGCCGCAGTAGGTGCGCTTCACGATCGACACGATTTCGCGCAGCGAGGCGATCTGCAGTCCCAGCACGTTGTCGATGAAGATCGGGCGGTCCATGTCGCTTTCGGTAAAGCCGTAGGACTTCGGATCGAGCTCCGGGTGGTTCGAGGTGTCGCGCAGGCCCAGCGGATCGAGGTCGGCGGCCAGGTGGCCGCGGATACGGTAGGCGCGGATCAGCATGAGCGCGCGGATCGAGTCCAGCACGGCGCGCTGAATAGCCTCGTTGGAGACGGAGACGCCCTGTTCATCCGCCTTCGCGGCGATCTTCTTTGCGGCGCCCTTCGCCTCTGCCGGGACGGCGGGCATCGGCCATTCGCCGGTCAGCGCCGCCGTCAGGTCGTCCGCCGGGGCGGGCGGCCAGTCGGCGCGCGCCCAGGACGGTCCTTCCGCTTCGCGCCGGACCGATGTTTCGTCGTCGCCCAATTGTTTGAAGAACGCCGCCCAGGCATCGTCCACCGCGCTCGGATCGGCGGCGTAGCGGGCGTACATCTGCTCCAGATATTCCGCGTTGTGCCCCTGCATGAAGCTGGAAGCGTGGAAAAGATCGTTCGGGCTTTGGTCGGTCATTGGGGCACCTCTTGTGGGTTGGGACCGTATTCGTTGGGACCGGGTTTCAGCGAGGGTGGCAAGGCCCCCGACGGGATTGTGACTGAAAGAGAGGGTTGTCGCATCGTCATTCCCCTCCCTTGGTAAGGGCCGTCCGATAGGTCAGCACGGCGTGCGTGACCGACTGGTCGGCGGGCGAGAGCCGCAGGGTCAGGCTGCGCAGGGCGTCGCGGGACTCGCCGTCCGGAGCGGTCACCGTGTCCGTTGCCTGCCAGTGGCGCGTCACGGCGTTCTCGTAGACCGGCATCACCTCGAAACGAAGCGTCAGCCCGTCGATCAGGTCCTCGGACGGTCCCTGCAGGACCAGCGTGCAGGACAGCATCGCCTCGCCCTCCGCCTGCTCGGCATACAGCGCCGAGGTCAGCGCGCCGACGGTGGTGTGACGCATGATCCGGGCCTGCGGCGCCGCGGGATCGGTGGCGAGGATGGCGTGCTGCCAGCGCAGCCTGTGACCGGCCAGAACGGCCTTGGGATCGGCATCGCCGTGCTGGTTGGTGAGGAAGTCGATGCGGGTCGCAAAGTCCGCCAGAAGCTCCACGAGGGCCTCGGCCTCTTCATCCTGTGCCTCCCGCCAGTCGCCGCCGAAATCGACCTGCGACAGGGGCGTGGCGACCGGCGAAGCGCAGGTTGCGTTCTGGAACTGGATCAGCGTCGCGGCGGTGTCGTCTTCCTGCGCGGACACGTAGACCGGGCCCCAGCACAGGGCTGCGGTCAGGACCGCCTTGGAGAGGAAGCTGCGGGTCATGCAAACACCTCCCGCCCTTGCCGGGCAGTGGCGTCGTCCCCGAATAGCCCGTCATGGCAGGCCTGCACCTCCGCCCATGTGCCGGACACGTAACCTTGCGGATCCTCGGCCAGCGCGGCGTCCTTCGCGTCTTCCTCCTCGATCATGATCGGACGGAAGGCGTGGCGTTCAGGATCGTCGCGGCGGACAAGCCCGCCCTGGAAGCGCTGCAAATCGTTGAACACCATGTCGAACTCCTCCCGGAAGTCGCGTTCCAGCGGGGTGCCTTCCTCGTCGAGGGAAAACAGCGCCTGATGCAGGGCGACCGATTTCGCGACACAGCGCAGCCGGGCCTGCATCTCTTCGGAAACGGGGCCGCGTGGCACCAGTTCGTCCCAGAGCATGAAGGCACCGACCAAGCCGACGAACGTCACGATAATGCGCAATCCGGTCCTTTTCTTCGGCTTGTCGGGCGAGGTCATCGCGCGGCTCCCCGAAGGCTATGGGTTGATGACAGGATGTCCTGCGAGGCGGCCTGTTCACGGCGCGCGCGGACAAGCGGAACCGGCTGCCCCGGCAGCGGGGCGAGGGGCGATGTCATGAATGCGCAAAGGCCGCACGCTGTCGGTGCGGTCCGTCCGGAACATGTTCCTTGATGTGCCATTCGATCCATCGCTCCCGCCTTTCCTCGGGGCTCGTTCTTGAGGTGCAGCCCGGGCGATCTGTGGCGTCGCCCGCGGCCAGTCTTACGGTCGGGAAGTGAAGAGCGCGGAAACGGTCGCATTCATCCTCCCCGAACGGCGTTGGCCGGGTGTCCCTGCCGGGGCACCCGATCCGCTCAGCCGTTCTTGATCGCCTCGAGCACGGCCTCGCCCAGAGTGGCGGGGCTGTCTGCGACGATGATGCCCGCGGACTTCATCGCTTCGATCTTGTCGTCGGCACCGCCCTTGCCGCCGGCGACGATAGCGCCGGCGTGACCCATGCGGCGTCCCGGAGGAGCGGTGCGGCCCGCGATGAAACCGGCGGTCGGCTTCCAGCGGCCCTTCTTCTTTTCGGAGGCGAGGAACGCGGCCGCGTCCTCTTCGGCAGAGCCGCCGATCTCACCGATCATGATGATCGCCTCGGTCTCGTCGTCCGCCAGGAACCACTCCAGCACGTCGATGTGCTCCGTGCCCTTGATCGGGTCGCCGCCGATGCCGACGCAGGTCGACTGGCCGAGGCCCACGTCGGTGGTCTGCTTCACGGCCTCGTAGGTCAGCGTGCCCGAGCGGGACACGACGCCCACCTTGCCGCGCTTGTGGATGTGGCCCGGCATGATGCCGATCTTGCAGGCGTCGGGGGTGATGACGCCAGGGCAGTTCGGGCCGATCAGCTTCGACTTGGAGTTCTCCAGTGCGCGCTTGACCTTCATCATGTCCAGCACCGGGATGCCTTCGGTGATGCAGACGATCAGTTCCATCTCCGCGTCGATCGCTTCGAGGATCGAGTCCGCGGCGAACGGCGGCGGCACGTAGATCACCGATGCGTTCGCCTCGGTCTTTGCCTTCGCTTCGTGCACGCTGTCGAAGACCGGCAGGTCGAGGTGGGTCTGACCGCCTTTGCCGGGCGTCACGCCGCCGACCATCTTCGTGCCGTAGGCGATGGCTTGTTCCGAGTGGAAGGTGCCCTGCGAGCCGGTGAAGCCCTGGCAGATGACTTTGGTGTTTTCGTCGATGAGAACGGCCATGATGTACGCTTTCTTCGTGGAGTGAATTACGGGGTTTCGGGGGCCCGGGCAGCCTTGCCACGGACCGGACATGCAAACGGGACCGCGCAGGCCGATGCCCGCGGGTCCCGTCTCGGGATGATGATTGCGCTGGCCGGTGCGCCGGGCGCGCGGAAGTCTACCGCCGCTCGCGACCGGAGGCTTCGTCCAGCAGACGTGTCAGAAGCAGGGCGGCCCCGCCCAGCACCAGCGAACGGCCGATCTGGTCGGTGACATTGGTGGGCGCGAAGGCCTTCACCGTGTCGCGTGCCTTGCGCGCGTTGATATGCCGGCGCTTGGCAGTCTTCCCGTCCCTGAACGGCGTCGGGTTGGGCACATGGCCGATGCGCGGCTTGACCTTCAGCAGCACGGCCCCGAGCCCGATCAGCGCCCCGCCGAACAGCAGCGGAGTCCAGCGATCCGTGTTCTTCGCGGCAGGCCTGGTGATGCGTTTCAGCGCCGCGCGACCGGGCAGGTCGCCATGACGTAAGATCTTGTTCATCCGAGTTCCCTCCATTGAAGGGACAACCCGCCAAGCCCGTTCCGAGTTCCGCGGCGGAAGCAACGGCACCGGGACCGCCGCAAAGGTCGCGGCGTCTTGCAGCGGACATGTGGAAGGGGAGGGTCATGTATCGTCCCGGTTCAAGGAGGGGAGAGGGCCGGCGTCCCCTGGACGGGGCGCCGGCGGTCAGGTCAGCCCTTGACGGCCTTCACGATTTTCTCGGCGCCGTCCTTCAGGTCGTCGGCGGCGATCACGTTCAGGCCGGAGGTCGCGATGATCTCCTTGCCCTTCTCTACGTTCGTGCCTTCGAGACGGACGACCAGCGGGACCTGCAGGCCGACTTCCTTCACCGCGGCGATGACGCCCTCGGCGATGATGTCGCAGCGCATGATGCCGCCGAAGATGTTGACGAGGATGCCCTTCACGTTCGGATCGGAGGTGATGATCTTAAACGCCTCGGTCACCTTCTCCTTGGTCGCGCCGCCGCCCACGTCGAGGAAGTTGGCAGGCTCGGCACCGTAGAGCTTGATGATGTCCATGGTCGCCATGGCGAGGCCTGCGCCGTTCACCATGCAGCCGATCTCGCCATCCAACGCGATGTAGTTCAGGTCGTACTTGGAGGCCTGGAGTTCCTTCGAGTCCTCTTCGGTCTCGTCACGCAGTTCGGCCACTTCCGGCTGGCGGTACATGGCGTTGCCGTCGAAGCCCAGCTTGGCGTCCAGCACTTTCAGCGTGCCGTCCTTCAGGACGATCAGCGGGTTGATCTCCAGCATCTCCATGTCCTTCTCGACGAAGGCCTTGTAGAGGATGCCCATCAGCTTCACGCAATGCTTCTGACCGGCCTTGTCCAGACCCAGCGCAAACGCGATGCGGCGGCCGTGGAACGGCTGGTAGCCGGTGGCCGGATCGACGGAGAACGACAGGATCTTTTCCGGGGTGCTTGCGGCCACTTCCTCGATGTCCATCCCGCCCTCGGTGGAGCAGACGAAGGAGATGCGCGAGGTCTGGCGATCCACGAGCAGGGCAAGGTAGAGTTCGCGCTCGATGTCGGAGCCGTCCTCGATGTAGATGCGGTTCACCTGCTTGCCGGCGGGGCCGGTCTGGTGGGTGACGAGCGTCTTGCCCAGCATCTTCTTGGCTTCTTCCGCGGCTTCTTCCACGCTCTTGGCGAGGCGCACGCCGCCCTTTTCGCCCGCGTCGGCCTCCTTGAAGGAGCCCTTGCCGCGGCCGCCGGCGTGGATCTGCGCCTTGACCACCCAGAGTGGGCCATCCAGTGCACCTGCCGCGGTCTTCGCCTCTTCGGCCCTCAGGACGATGCGGCCGTCCGATACCGGAGCACCGTAGCTGCGCAGAAGTGCCTTGGCCTGATATTCGTGGATATTCATGGGTCCGTGATCCCCGTGCTTGCTGCGATTTGCTTCGGGTATAGGCACGCATTGCGGGTGGGGTTAAACAAAAAATGCCAATGTACGTGAAAAAGGCGTTACTTTCCGACATCTGTGATCACAGCCCCGAAAAGTGTGATCACAAGCATCTGCGGTGTTAGCGTTTGTCAAGGAATCAAGCGCTATCTTGTCCCGATGGCATGGGCGGCCTAGGCTGCCTGCGATTTATCGGGAGTGGGCAGAGCTATGGCTTCGTCGTTTTGTCATGCGGTGGTGGCTGCCATCGGCCTGGGCATCTTGCCCGCGTCGGAGGCGCTCGCAGACTGGAGCGTGCTTGGCGAACGGGACGGCATGGGGCAGGGCGCGCAGGGCTGCACGACCATCGGCGGGGCTCAGGCCTGTCTGGTCCTGAGGTGCGACGGGGACGGCCTCGGATGGGCGATGTCCCTGCCCGAAATGCCGGAAGACGGGGACCTGGGCGTTTCGCTTGAGATTGGCGGGGGCACCTACAGCCTGGACATGACGATCTCCGGAGCGGTCGCGTCGACGGGGTTTGTTGCGCGCCGTGACGATGACTTGGTTGAGGCGCTTGGCCGCGGGGTCCTGGCGACCGTCGGGTTGGACAGGGGACGGATCGCGTCCTTCCCGCTGCCGCTCAAAGGCTCGTCGAGGGCGCTGGCACAGGCGGAGAGCCTCTGTCGGGACAGCGGCCAAGACAAGGCGGAGGAGGATCGTCCCGTGCCGGGTCAGCCTTCCGACCGCTTCGTGCCGATGTTCGGTGGCGAGGCGTCTTCGGAGGACCTGTCGCGGGCTGCCGTCCTGCTCGCCGATCAGCTGGAGGTCATCGGGCCGGACGGCATTCTGTCCGTGACACGCTTGCCGGTGAGTGAGGGCACCGCGCTCCTTGCCATCGAGACCGGCCCGTCCACCGAGCTTTACGGCCCGTCCGGGTCTGCAGTGACACTGGCGATCGTCGAGGACGGCGCCGCCTGGCAGATCGCGCAGCAGGTCGGCACGATTATTTGGGCGGACACCGCGAACACGACGGACGGCTGGCCGGACCTGTGGATGCAGCAGGTGCGCGGTGTGGACATGCCGTTCGGCCTTTGGCGGTGGACCGGAGCCGGCTACGCGCATGTGAAAAACGTCGACCCCTGACACGAAAATGCCGGCCCCCTGCAGGGACCGGCATCGAATGACGACTTGCGTCTGAACTGTCAGGCGAGCGAGCTGTCGATGCCCTTGCACGCCTCGACGAGGCCCTGAACGGCCTTCACGGAGGTGTCGAACATTTCCTGCTCTTCCTTGTTGAGCTTGATGTTCACCACCTTCTCGATGCCGCCGGCGCCGATCACGGTGGGCACGCCCACGTACATGTCCTTCACGCCCAGGTCGCCGTCGCAGTAGGCGGCACAGGGCAGGACGCGCTTCTGGTCCTTGAGGTAGGCTTCGGCCATCTCGATGGCAGAGGTCGCCGGTGCATAGTAGGCGGAGCCGGTCTTCAGCAGGCCGACGATTTCGGCGCCGCCGTCACGGGTGCGCTGGACGATGGCGTCCATCTTCTCCTGCGTGGTCCAGCCCATCTCGATCAGGTCGGGCAGCGGAATGCCACCCACGGTCGAGTAACGAACCGACGGCACCATGGTGTCGCCGTGGCCGCCCAGAACGAAGGCGGTGACGTCCTTCATGGACACGCCGAATTCCAGCGAAAGGAAGTGGCGGAAGCGCGCGGAGTCGAGCACGCCCGCCATGCCGCAGACCTTGTTCGCCGGTAGGCCGGAGAACTTCTGCAGCGCCCAGACCATCGCGTCGAGCGGGTTGGTGATGCAAATCACGAAGGCGTCCGGTGCGTTGTCGCGGATGCCCTCGCCCACGGACTTCATGACTTTCAGGTTGATGCCCAGAAGGTCGTCGCGCGACATGCCCGGCTTGCGCGGCACACCGGCGGTCACGATGCAGACGTCGGCGCCGGCGATGTCGGCGTAGTCCTGCGTGCCCTTCAGCTTCGCGTCGAAACCCTCGGACGGCCCGGATTCGGCGATGTCGAGGGATTTGCCCTCGGGGATGCCTTCGGCGATGTCGAAGAGGACGACGTCGCCCAGTTCCTTCATTGCAGCGAGGTGGGCAAGAGTGCCACCGATCTGTCCCGCGCCGATCAGGGCGATCTTGGGTCTGGCCATGGATTTGATCTCCGGTCCTGCTTGAATTTGGCAAGTTGCCTACGCCGCTTGCTGGCGCAACGCAAGAGTGCGGCGCTGCAGCGAGGCGCCGTTAGGGCTATCAAACCGGGGATGGCTGGGATAAAGCCCGGTTTGCGCGGCGTTTTAGAGGAGTGTGGCGTGGAACTGGTCAGTTGGACCGTCATCGCTTTCTGTCTCCCCGCGGTCATTTTCGCAGGCATTTCCAAGGGCGGCTTCGGCTCCGGGGTCGCTTTCGCGAGCAGCTCGATTCTGGCGCTGGTGCTGCCGCCGCATGTGGCAGTTGGCCTGATGTTGCCGCTGCTGATGATGATGGATGCCACCAGCCTCTGGGCCTACTGGAAGAAGTGGGACTGGGAGGTGTCGAAGATCCTGCTGGTGGGCTCGATCCCGGGCACGATCCTGGGGGCGCTGTTCTGGGCGTGGACCGACCCGGACGCCATCCGGTTCCTGATCGGCATGGTGGCGCTGCTGTTCGTCGGCTGGCAGGCGGCCCGGGCGGTGGGCCTGATCCGGCTGGGGATGCGCTTCGGTCCAAAGACCGGCGTCGCTTCGGGCGTCGTTCTGGGGTTCACGAGTTTTGTCAGCCATGCCGGGGGGCCGGCGGCTGCGGTCTACATGCTGGGGCAGGGGATGTCGAAGACGTCCTACCAGGCCACGACCGTGCTGGTCTTCTGGGCCGTGAACCTTTTCAAGTCGGTCTTCTATGCCTTCATGGGCATCTTCACGCACGAGACGCTGATGCTGGACCTGATCCTCGTGCCCTTTGCCGTGCTCGGCACATGGTTCGGCATCCGCGCCCATCACATGCTGCCAGAGCGCGTGTTCTTCGGGATCACCTATGTCGCGCTGACGCTGACCGGGGCAAAGCTGATCTGGGACGCGCTGACCTGACGTCCACGACACGGGCACGATTGTTCAGGATCGTGCCCGGTTCAGTTCATGCATCGTCTCCCTTGGGCGGGAGAACCTCTGCCAGTTCCTCGAACGCCTGACCGGAGGCCACGAGGCAGGTGATGCCGTTGGACATGGTGACGGTGATCGTCCACGACCCGCTTTCGACCGATGCGAACACCTCCATCACGGCGTTGTTGGAGCCGAGCCCCATGCTCTGGCGGGTTTCGCCATACTTGTCAGCAAGGCGCTCCACCACCTTCTCCCGCGGAGCGCAGTTCTGAAGCTGTTGCGCCTCCACGAGGGACGCTGCGCCCAGAATGAATCCGGCGGAGAGCAGTCCCAGTTTCGTCGTAATCATCGTCTTCACCTTTCGGCTCTTGCGCTCCGTCACACGGAGAACGCTTCGTGAGTCCTCTCGGTTCCCGGGCGCCAACCCTGTCCGGAAGCGCCCCCTCGATCATTCGCTGTCGCATTGGAACGACCTGCGAACATCCTCCGCCCCGAGCGGCTTAAATCCGGTTAACGCTGCGTGCGCTGGCTCAAATGCAATCGAAATGGCTGGCAGGACCGCCCAAAGAAACGACGTATTCTGCGACGCAGCGAATTTCCCCTTGAACGTTCCGGCAAAAAATGTGCATCCCTGCGCAATAAAGTTGCGCAAGGAGACTCAAATGGACATGGCGACCCGACCGTTTCGGTCCGTCCTCTACATTCCCGCCTCCAAGGAGCGCGCGCTCGAAAAGGCGCGTTCGATGCCGGTCGACGCGATCATCTTCGACCTCGAGGACGCCGTCGCGCCGGAGGAGAAGCCGGCCGCCCGCGCCACGCTCGCCGAGGCTCTGAAAACGTCCTACGGCCAGCGCACCCGGATCGTGCGCATCAACGGGCTCGACACCGAGTGGGGTCTGGACGACGCAAAAGCGGCGGCCGCAATGGACTGCGACGCCATCCTCCTGCCCAAGGTGGAAACGACGTCGCAACTCGACCGCCTCGCGGAGATCACCGACAAACCCCTTTGGGCTATGATGGAAACGCCCATGGGCATGCTGAATGCCAGGGACATCGGCGCGCATCCCCGGCTGCAGGGCATGGTCATGGGCACCAACGACCTTGCCAAGGAACTCAACGCGCGCTTCCGCGCCGACCGCTTGCCGATGATCACCGGGTTGGGGCTTTGCGTGCTGGCGGCGAAGGCATTCGGGAAGGTCATTGTCGACGGCGTCTACAACGCCTTCAAGGACGACGAGGGACTGGCGGCCGAATGTGCGCAGGGCCGTGACTTGGGCATGGACGGCAAGACGCTGATCCATCCCGCACAGGTCGACATCACCAATGCCGCCTTCGCGCCTGACGAGAAGGAGATCGACCTCGCCCGCCGCCAGATCGAAGCCTACGAAGAGGCCAAGGCACAGGGGCAGGGCGTCGCGGTGGTCGACGGCAAGATCGTCGAGAACCTGCACGTCGAGACCGCGAAGAAGACCCTCGCAAAGGCGGAGGCCATTGCTGCGCTTGCAGGATAAGGGCAGGGTGCGCACCGACCAGGATGAGGAACTGAGCCATGCTTCTGCTGATTCTAGGTGTCGCGCTCTGGTGGGCCGCGCACCTCTTCAAACGCATAGCACCGGGTGTGCGCGAACCGATGGGCGACATGGGCAAGGGCGTCGTCGCGCTGGCGCTGGTCGTGTCCATCCTGCTGATGATCTTCGGCTACCGTATGGCAGATGGCGCCTTCTTTTGGGGGCGTCACCCGGCGACGGTCGGGATCAACAACCTCATCATGCTCTTCGCGCTCTACCTGACTTCGCCGGGGCCGAAGAAAGGCGCGCTGCTCTACAAGATGCGCCATCCGATGCTCACGGGGTTCCTGCTCTGGACGCTGGCGCACCTTCTGGTGAATGGCGACGTGCCGTCCTTCGTGCTGTTCGGCGGTCTGGGCCTCTGGGCCATCGTCGAGATGATCGTCATCAACCGTGCCGAGCCCGGCTGGGTCGCCCCGGCCAAAGGCAGCATCGCGAAGGACGCCATGTTCCTGGCGATCTCTCTCGTGCTGCTCGTGGTGATCGGTTATGTCCACGGGCTGATCGGCCCACCTGCATTCGGGTAAACTCATGAAACTCTATCGCTTCTTGTCCGAGGACGACACCTCGGCCTTCTGTCACAAGGTCACGGCCGCGCTGAATGCCGGCTGGGAACTGTACGGCACTCCTACCTATGCCTTTGACGCGGCCAATGGCGTCATGCGCTGCGGCCAGGCAGTCGTGAAGGAGGTGGACGGCACCTACACCCCCGACATCAAGCTGGGGGAGTACTGATGCAGAAGACCAACCCCGGGCGCTTCTTCGAGGATTACGAGGTCGGGCAGGTCATCGACCACGCCGTGCCGCGCACGGTGTCGGGCGGTGAGCGGGCGCTTTATCATGCGCTCTACCCCATGCGGCACGCGCTCTATTCCTCCGACGAGTTCGCGAAGGCCTGTGGCCTGGCCGGTGGTCCGCTCGACGATCTGGCGGCGTTCCACATCGTCTTCGGCAAGACGGTGCCGGATGTCTCGCTGAATGCCGTCGCGAACCTCGGCTATGCGGAAGGGCGGTGGCTGAAGCCGGTCTGGCCGGGCGACACGCTCCGCGCCTCGTCGGAAGTGATCGGTCTGAAGCAGAACTCCAATGGCCGGACCGGGGTGGTCTATGTGCATTCCAAAGGCTTCAACCAGCGCGACGAGTGCGTGATGGAGTACAAGCGCTGGGTCATGCTGAGAAAGCGCGACCTCGATGCCCCCGCACCTGAGGCGGATCTGCCGGATCTGAAATCCGTGCTGGATCCCGCGGACCTTGTGATCCCGGATGGATTGGATTTCACCAAGTACGATTACACCCTGGCGGGCGAACCGCACCGGCTTGGCGATTACGAGATCGGTGAAAAGATCGACCACGTCGACGGCGTGACGATCGAGGAAGCCGAGCACATGATGGCGACGCGGCTGTGGCAGAACACGTCCAAGGTGCACTTTGACGTGACGGCCCGCCCGGACCAGCGCCTGATCTACGGCGGCCACGTGATCTCCATGGCGCGGGCTCTGTCTTTCAACGGGCTCGCCAATGCGCAGATGATCGTCGGACTGAACGGCGGCGCACATGCCAATCCCTGTCTTGCAGGGAACACGGTCAAGGCGTGGTCCGAAGTGCTGGACAAGGCCGAGACCTCGGCGCCGGGTGTCGGAGCGATCCGTCTGAGGCTGGTGGCGACCAAGGGCGGCAATCCGTTCGAGCTCAAGGGGCCCGACGGTAAATACCTGCCCGACGTTCTGCTCGATCTGGATTACTGGGCGTTGATGCCGGTCTGAGGCCGTCGGATCGTGGGCCGGCTCTGTTCGCCGCGAGGGCGCAGGGCCACGCCGCCCGGATCACCTGAAAAAGCGCTGGTAAGTCACCGTGCCTCATCGAAGATCGGGGAAGCGGCAGAACGCCCCGGCGCCCTTTCCCGACCGAATCTCTCATGATCGCGACATGTGTATCGCCGGCGCCGCACCGCGGCGCCGTTACCGCCCAAACTGTGATCACACCCTTGCGGGCCGTGATCACAAAACTGAAAAATCCGCCTATTTGTGCCAAAAAACCGCGGTTTGCAGAGTGCAGCCCACGTGACAGCGCAGCAAAACCCACTAAAACGGGGGGCAACGGAATTCAACGCAAGGACATGACCATGGCCGACGTGAACCGGGGCAACCGCCCGCTATCGCCCTTCATGATCGGGCAGTACTACCGCCCGCAGATGACATCCATCTCGTCGATCATGGTGCGCATCACCGGCATCGCCTCGCTCGGTACCGCAGCTCTGCTGGTTCTCTGGCTGCTCTGCGCCGCCACCTCTCCGGATGCCTACGCCGTGGTGAACGGCATCCTGACCAGCTTCATCGGTGACATCCTCATGCTGCTGGCAAGCTGGGCCATCTGGTACCACATGCTCGGCCGCCTCCGTCACGTGATCTGGGACCTGGGCTACATGGTCGAGTTGGAGCCCTCCGAAATGATGGGCTGGATCATGTTCATCGGTGCCAGCGTCATGGCGATCTTTACCGCAATCGTGGTCTGAGGAGGAACGGTCATGCAATATCTCACGGATCGCAAACGCGCGCAGGGTCTCGGGTCGGGCCGCACCGGGACGCAGTTCCACAAGCGGATGCTGGTGACCTCCATGGCGCTTGTCGTGCTGGTGCCGCTCTTCGTCTTCAGCTTCGGCGTCGGTTTCGGCGGCAGCTTCGAGGACGTGCAGGCGTTCTTTTCCCGTCCGTTCCCCGCGATCATCACCGCCCTCATGTTGGTGGTCGGCGTGATCCACTTCAACGGCGAAGTGCAGGAAGCGATCGAGGACTATGTGCACGGCACCACCGGCAAGCTGCTGGCAGTTGCGGTGACGGCATTCTCCTACGTGCTGATCGCGGCGGGGCTGTTCGCGCTGGTCAAACTGGCGCTCTAACGACTTTTCGGGCGGTGCGACGGCCCCTTGCGGGTCTGGACGCGCGCCAAAGACACGAGGCTGACACATGGCTGCATACGAATACGAGACGCACGATTATGACGTCGTTGTCGTGGGGGCCGGCGGCGCCGGGCTGCGCGCCACGCTGGGCATGGCAGAGCAGGGGCTGAAAACCGCCTGCGTGACCAAGGTCTTCCCGACCCGCTCTCACACCGTCGCCGCACAGGGCGGCATCGCCGCGTCGCTGTCCAACATGGGCCCCGACAACTGGCAGTGGCACATGTACGACACGGTGAAGGGCTCCGACTGGCTGGGCGACACCGACGCCATGGAATACCTCGCCCGCGAGGCGCCGAAGGCGGTCTACGAGCTTGAGCACTACGGCGTCCCGTTCTCGCGCACCGAAGAGGGCAAGATCTATCAGCGTCCCTTCGGCGGCCACACCACCGAGTTCGGTGAAGGCCCGCCGGTGCAGCGCACCTGTGCCGCCGCCGACCGGACCGGCCATGCGATCCTGCACACGCTCTATGGCCAGTCGGTCAAGAACAACGCGGAATTCTACGTCGAGTACTTCGCCATCGACCTCCTGATGGAGGACGGCGTCTGCACCGGCGTCCTGACCTGGAAACTGGACGACGGCACCTTCCACGTCTTCAACGCGAAGATGGTCGTGCTGGCCACCGGCGGCTATGGCCGGGCCTACTTCTCCGCCACCTCCGCACACACCTGCACGGGTGATGGCGGCGGCATGGTGGCCCGCGCGGGCCTGCCGCTGCAGGATATGGAGTTCGTCCAGTTCCACCCCACCGGCATCTACGGCTCTGGCTGCCTGATCACCGAGGGTGCGCGCGGCGAGGGCGGCTACCTGACCAACTCCGAGGGCGAGCGCTTCATGGAGCGCTATGCACCGACCTACAAGGACCTTGCGCCGCGCGATTACGTCTCCCGCTCCATGACCATGGAGATCCGCGAGGGCCGGGGCGTTGGCAAGGACGGCGACCACATCCACCTGAACCTCAGCCACCTGCCCGCAGAGGCGCTGGCCGAGCGTCTGCCGGGCATCTCTGAATCCGCCAAGATCTTTGCCGGTGTCGACGTCACGAAAGAGCCGATCCCGGTTCTGCCGACGGTGCACTACAACATGGGCGGCATTCCGACCAACTACTGGGGCGAAGTGCTGAACCCGACCGAAGAGAACCCGACCGCCGTGGTTCCGGGCCTGATGGCCGTGGGCGAGGCAGGCTGCGCCTCGGTGCACGGCGCCAACCGTCTCGGCTCCAACTCGCTGATCGACCTTGTGGTCTTCGGACGTGCGGCGGCGATCCGTGCCGGCAAGGTGGTTGATCGCGACGCGGCAATCCCCACGGCGCCGAAGGCACAGATCGACAAGGCGTTCGACCGCTTCGATGGCCTGCGTTACGCGCAGGGCGGCACGTCGACCGCCGAGCTGCGTCTGGAAATGCAGAAGACCATGCAAGCCGACGCCGCGGTGTTCCGCACCTCCAAGACGCTCGAGGAAGGCGTCGAGAAGATGACCGCCATCGCCGGCAAGATCGACGACCTGCGGGTGACCGACACGTCGCTGATCTGGAACTCCGACCTGATGGAGACGCTGGAGCTGACCAACCTCATGCCCAACGCATTGGCGACCATCGTCGGTGCGGAGGCCCGCAAGGAATCGCGCGGCGCCCATGCGCATGAGGACTTCGCCGAGCGTGACGACGAAAACTGGCGCGTGCACACCGTGGCGCGCGTTTCTGGAAACGCCGTCGATCTGTCCTACCGTCCTGTGATTGTTGATCCGCTGACCGCCGAGGACGAAGGTGGCATCAGCCTCAAGAAAATCGCACCAAAGGCGAGGACATTCTGATGCGACACCTGGCAATCTACACCGCGGCTTTCACGGCCCTCGCGGCGCCCGCTCTGGCCAACGGATACGGTCAGGGCACCGCAGTTCAGGATTGCCAGGCATACGCAAACGGCGTGGGGTTCTCCGGGGCCAAGAGCGGATATGCCGCTGAATACCAGGCCGCCTACGATTCGTGCCTTGCGCGGTACAGCGGCGGATATGCGGGCTACATCCCGTCGCCGCACCGCAACCGGGCGCGGATCACCGCAACCTGCCCGCCGGGCGCACCGAAAATGTACCGGGGAACGCTCTATTGTCTCAACTGATGTTCAAGGCCGCCGCAGGGCTGTCTCTGGCCGTGGCGCTTGGTGCGTGCACGCCGCAGGCGCAGGACGCCGTGGCACGTGAAGCCGCGCGTTCGACCGTCTCCCGTGTGGTCGTCAACCGCTTCCCCGGGGTGCCCGTGCAGCCCGCCATCGATTGCGTGATCGACAATGCCGAGGCAGCGCAGATCTACGCGCTGGCGGCCGATACCGTCGGCGGCCCGACCGAAAGCTCGGTCCAGATCGTCACCCAGATCGTCTCGAAACCCGAGACCGTAACCTGCCTGGCGACCAAAGGCCTGCCAGCCCTGCTTCG
Source organism: Sagittula sp. (assembly GCF_052825245.1). Classification (NCBI taxonomy): domain Bacteria; kingdom Pseudomonadati; phylum Pseudomonadota; class Alphaproteobacteria; order Rhodobacterales; family Roseobacteraceae; genus Sagittula; species Sagittula sp. Next base: position 37,018 of record NZ_JBRBWD010000025.1, on the reverse strand, counting down.
ATAAGGAGAGAGAGATGGTTCAATTCACGCTCCCCAAGAACTCCAAGATCCGCACCGGCAAGACCTGGCCGAAGCCGGAAGGGGCGACCAACGTCCGGGCGTTCAAGATCTACCGCTGGAACCCCGACGACGGGGAGAACCCGCGCGTCGACACCTACTTCCTGAACATGGACGAATGCGGCCCGATGGTTCTGGACGCACTCATCAAGATCAAGAACGAGGTCGATCCGACGCTGACCTTCCGCCGCTCCTGTCGCGAAGGCATCTGCGGGTCCTGCGCGATGAACATCGACGGGATCAACACGCTGGCCTGCATCTACGGTCTCGACGAGATCGACGGCGAGGTGAAGATCTACCCGCTGCCGCACATGCCGGTGGTAAAGGACCTGATCCCCGACCTGACGCACTTCTACGCGCAGCACGCATCGATCATGCCGTGGCTGGAGACGAAGACCAACCGCCCGGCGAAGGAGTGGAGGCAGTCCATCGAGGACCGCAAGAAACTCGACGGCCTCTATGAGTGCGTGATGTGCGCGTCTTGCTCCACGGCATGCCCGTCCTACTGGTGGAACGGCGACAAGTACCTCGGCCCCGCAGCGCTGCTGCATGCCTATCGCTGGATTATCGACTCCCGCGATGAGGCCACGGGCGAGCGTCTGGACCAGCTTGAGGACCCCTTCAAGCTGTACCGCTGCCACACCATCATGAACTGCACCAAGACCTGCCCGAAAGGTCTGAACCCGGCGAAGGCCATCGCCGAGATCAAGAAGATGATGCTGGAACGCGCGGTCTGACGACCGACTTTCTGCAGGCACAACAGCCCGGAGCAGCCTGAAGTGCTGGTCCGGGCTTATTCGTGCCGTGTCGCGGTTTGGCAGGGGCCGTCCGACGCTGCACAGGTTCAAAGACCGGGAAAGCGGCGCCGGGTTTCAGGTAAGTTCGCTTGAACGGGGACGTGCCCGATGCACCGAAAATTTGTGCCTGATATGGTCGAAGAGCCAAGCCAGGTTGACTTGAGTCATGACCCGACCCGCTAAAGATGTTATAGTAAATGCGATATCTGGAAGGGAGAGAATCGATGGACATGATCCGCGACGGCCTCTCCGGGGGCCATCAAGACAACACGCAAGACAAGCAGACCGACGCCCGTGAGGGCACGGCGCGCGACGACCGTTTCGTTCGCCTGAAACCGGAGTCGCGACGGGTTCCGCACCCGGGACCGGCGCGTTTCGACGACTGTCCGAAATCGGCGATGCGGTTTGCCTTGGGTCGTGACTAGAACTCCGGCCTCACGTTCGGAAAACCATGAGGGTGCCCCTGCGGCACCCTTTTTCGTTCCCCATCAAGGCCATGACCTCTGTGCATGGCGTGTTTGACCAAAGGGGGGATGTCGCTGCGGTGCAGAAGGCGTATCTGGGCGGCACGGGAGGAACCACGACAAGAAAGGTCATTCCCATGGCGAACGTCCGCCCCCTGAAAGAACAGCAACCCACCAAGGCACAAGCCGCGCTGGCCGTTCTGGACGAGGCATGGTCCTACTACATGCCCGAAAAGCGCATCGTCGCGCTGACCCCGGACTACGAAGACCTGCCGCTGGCAAGCTGACATGACACATTCGGCCAGGCGTCACGCGCGGAGCTAACCTTTGCGCGTGACGTAAAGGGTGAATACACCCTTGCGTTGAGTTTTTCCGCGAGTCGTGGCATGATCGCCTCACCTATTTTCAGGGAGGCATTTACAATGACGATGACACGCAGACGGGCCTTGTCGCTCGGATCCGCAGGGCTTTTCGCAACAACCGTTCCCCTTGCCACATGGATGCACGGCGCGCGCGCCGAATACATGCGGACGCGCTACGACGCGGCCTCGCCCGAGGGCAAGGAGATGCTTGGCATCTACGCCAGCGCCGTGGGCCAGATGAAAACGCGGGAGCCGTCCGACCCGACCTCGTGGCAATTCCAGTTCTTCACCCATTGGATGGATGAGCAGAAGGCAGCGGCGATCGACCGGATCTACGGACCGGATGTCTCGCCCGAGAAGATGGCGGCTGAGGCGATGTGGAACACTTGCCGCGGTCACATCACCTGGGCGAGCCAGGCCGATTTCTTCGTCCCGTGGCACAGGATGTACGTCCTCTACCTCGAAAAGATCGTGCGGCAGGTGTCTGGCGAGGACGATTTCACGCTGCCCTACTGGAACTACACCGACCCGGCGAGCCTCGCCATTCCCGAAGAGTTCCGCGATCCCGCGTCGCCCCTGTTCGTCGCCGACCGCAACCCGGGCATCAACGATGGAACCGCCGTGATGAACGGCCTGTCACTCGCATTCATGTCGCGCACGGCCTACCTCGGGCAGATCGGGTTCAACCGGACGCTGGACAACAACCCGCACGGCGCGGTGCATGTCATGGTCGGCACGACCACCAACATGGGCAACGTGCCGACCGCCGCCAATGACCCGGTGTTCTGGGTGCACCACGCACAGATCGACCGCTGCTGGGCAAGCTGGAACGCGGCGGGCAACGCGAACCCGACGGATGCCGCGTGGACCGACCAGGAATTCCAGTTCTACGATCCGGTCGAAAACCAACTGGTGTCTGTGCCGTCAGGCAGCGTAACGACGACGGAGGAGCTGGGCTACGGCTACCAGGACCTGATCCCGGCGCCTGCGCCGCTGACTGCCATGGTGGAACGCGACAAGCTGATCGAAAGCGCTCCGATGGTCCTGGCCGCGGCGGAGGACGTGCCCCTGACCGCAAGTGTCGACACCGGGCCCGTCAAGCTGGGGGCGGAACCCGTCACCGCCCGCGTCGCCGCGCCAGAGCAGAGCCTCGCGCTCGGAGGGCCGTCCGACACGCGGCTGTACCTTGTCATCGGATCGCTCGCGACAGAGGTCCAGCCGGGCGTCGTCTACGACGTGTACCTCGGTGGACCGGAGGTGGCCCGGGAGCAGCGGGAAGAATGGCTTGTGGGCCAGATCCACTTCTTCAACGCCACCGCTTCGGTGGAGGAGGCGGAAAAGACCGACGCCGTCTTTGCCTTCGACGTGACGGATCACATGGCGGTCCTGACGGCCGAAGCCACGGACGGATTGCCCGCGCCGCAGGTCACCTTCGCCCCGGCTGGGACGCCCGTCGAAGACGCGGAGCCGCTCGTCGGCGACATCCGTTTCGTCGAGGAATAGACAGGGACGGCGCACCCCGGGCAGGCCGATGACCGGGCCTGCCCGCCAACAGCTCAAATACTTCCAAACGGCTGCGTTCCGCGGTAGGGCAGGGCATGTTCGTCCCGATCCTGCTTGTCGTCGCGTTTGTCCTGCTGCTGATCTTCAACCGGCCAGAGACGCGTCTGTGCCGCTGGCGTGAATTCCGTGAAACGGATGACGTGCGCTGGACATGCGTGCACTGTGGCGCCACGGTGAGCCTGCCGCGGGGACAGCGCCCGCAGACCTGCTATCGCCAAGGACGCGCCTGATGACCAGTCCAGAGACCGAGACGGTCGAACCGACGGAATTGTCCTTCGTCTGTCCGCCGGAGCTGGCGGGCCACATCCCGTTCCCGACCCCCGCAGCGCAACACGTCCCCGACTGGTTCCGCAAGCTGCCGATGGAGCTGGAGATGCCGGGCGCCGATGGGCTGCCTTGGAAGACCATGAGCGCCTGCCTACCCGTGCATGATGCCTTTGCCCTGGGTTGGGTGCTGCCGACGCCCTTCGACCTTGGCGTCGGACGCGACGAGGACGGGCGGCTCATCTTCCAGTGGCCGGAGAACGTGCCCTTCGCCCCGGTCGAGCTGATGAACCCGGCGCAGATCGGCGCAGACAAACCGCCTTTCCGGAACGTCTTGCCGCTGAAGTTCGTGAATCCGTGGCGGGTCAAGCTGCCGCCGGGCTGGTCCGCGGCCTTCCTGCACCCGCTCAATCATTTCGAGCTGCCCTTCCGCATCTTCGACGCAGTTGTCGACTGCGACGTGTTGCACAAACCGGTCGACATTCCCTTCCGCTGGACCGCCGCCGAGGAGCAGGTCCTTTTGCCAGCCGGCACGCCCATGGTGCAGGTTGTGCCGTTCGAGCGCCGGCTGGCCCCGCCGCACGCCGACATCCGCGCCGAGACACCGGAGGAGACAGCGGAACGCGAAGCCGCCTCCCGAACCAAACCCGGAGAGCCGTCCGACTACGTTCGAAAGTGGGTCAGGCGCCACGAAACCGAGGGTACATGATGAACGCTCCCGAAGATGCCGAGGCGCGCCGCGCCGTTCCTCCGGTCATATGTTACCCGACAGACACGCTGCCACAGCCGGACCTTGCGCTTTACACGGCTGCCTTGGGATCTGCGCGGGTGACGCACCGTGTCACCGCCCCGCCGCGCGACGCCTGCGCGTTCGAGGTGCCCGCCGGCCATTTCTTTCGCATCACGTGCCCCGAGGCCCCGCAGGTCGGTGACCTGAACCTGTGGAACGCCAACGATCTCGGCGAGCGGTTCTTCTCGGGCAAGACGCGGGCGCTGCACGGCACGCACGTCTCGACGGGCGACCGGCTCTGGTCCGTGCTGCCCTATCTGCGGCCCATGGCGACCATCGTCGCGGACACGCTGGACTGGTACGGCATCGACGCATTCGGCGGGTCGGTCCATGACGTAATCGGCACGCGGTGCGACCCCTACACCCATGCGCTGCTGTCAGGCGGGGCCTATCATCATTGCTGTCATTCCAACCTGACACGTGCATTGGCCGATGCCCGTGTCAGGTTGGAATGACAGCAATGATGATAGGCCCCGCCTGACACGTGCATTGGCCGATGCCCGTGATTTGCCACTGGTAGAGGCGGAACGTCACGTCCACGATGTCCTGAATGTCTTCATGTGCACGGGCTTCACCCGCGACACCGGGCAGTATTTCATGAAGGCGTCACCCGTGCGCCCCGGGGATTCCCTGACATTCTTTGCGGAAATCGATCTGCTCGGCGCTCTCAGCGCTTGCCCGGGAGGGGATTGCGGATCGGAGCACAGTTCCGACACGGCCCGTTGCGCACCGCTGGATGTCGAAATCCTGGCGCCTGCCGAAAACAGTCTGAATGGATGGGTGGCGCCTTCGGCCAATGGCTATGACCGCAGCCACGGACGGTGAACTCCACCCGGGCCGCCTTGGCCCGGATGGACTCTCTTTTCAGGAAAACGCGGCTTCGAGCGCGATTTCGACCATGTCGCCAAAACTGCGCTCCCGGTCTTCGGACGGCAGCGCCTCATGCGTCAGAAGGTGATCGGACACGGTCAGAACCGCCAGCGCCCGCACACCGTGCCGGGCCGCCAGAGTGTAGAGTTCCGCCGCTTCCATTTCGACGCCGAGAATGCCATGGCGAACCATCTGATCATTCAGATCCGGCCTTTCGTCGTAGAAAACGTCTGACGAATAGATGCCTCCGACATGCACTCCGCAATCCTTGGCGCGCGCCGCAGAGACGGCTTTTTCCAATAGGCCGAAATCCGCGCATGGCGCGAAATTCAATTCGCGAAAGATGCCGCGTGAAGGGGTCGAAAGAGTAGACGCCGTCATCGCAACGATCACATCGCGAATCTTGACGCTATTCTGCATCGCCCCGCAGGAACCGATCCGGATCAAGGTTTTCGCACCATAATCCCGGATCAATTCGTTCGCGTAGATCGAAAGGCTGGGCATACCCATGCCCGACCCTTGTATCGTGACGCGATGGCCTTTCCATGTGCCGGTGTAGCCCAGCATGCCGCGCACACGGTTCACGCATTGCGCATCTTCAAGAAAGGTCTGCGCAGCCCATTCCGCACGAAGCGGATCGCCGGGCATCAGGACCGTTTCGGCGATCTCGCCCGGTGCGGCTCCGATATGGATAGTCATTGTAAAACGCCTGGTTGCCTGAAAGTCAAAGCGCCATATCTTCCAGCGACTTGCCTTCGTTCAGCGCCTCGATCAGCCAGTTCGGCTTGCGCCCGCGTCCCGTCCAGGTCTGCGACGGATCTGCGGGATTGGCGTATTTCGGCGCGCTCTTCGAGCCTTTCGGCCCGGCCGTCATGACGTCTTCAAGGGAGAAGCCATATTCCTTCGCTGCCTGTTCGGCAGCGCGTTTGGCTTCTGCCATGCGACGTGCATCGACAGTCCTCAGCGCCTTTTGTGCATCGGAAACCAGTTTCTGTAACTCGTCACGGGAAAGAGACTCCAGATCAACATTCATAGCCAAGCCCTTTATCCGTTGGTGGTTGGTAACCCGCAGCTCATAATTCTATTGTGAATGAACTGCAAGTCGAGGTTAGGGTATGCAATGTAAACCAACTGTTAACAAGTAGGGATGACCGGAAATAGACTTATAGGTAGGAATTCGGCAATAGACACAATTTCAGAATTAAATTCGGAAATTGCCTCTCATTGGCGTCAATTCTCTGGAGGCAGTCTGGTCAGAATTCTGATTTTCTCGGGTCTGTATCCAGAAAGAAAAACGGCCAAGCACAAGGCTTGGCCGTCAACGTTTTCAGCGTAACTTACTCTGCCGCGACGGACTGCGGATCCACCAGTGTCACGATGTCTTTCATGATCGTGTTCAGTGCAAAGTCCTTTGGAGTATAGACCCGCGCGACCCCCATCGCCTTGAGACGCACTGCGTCTTCCTCGGGAATGATGCCGCCGACAATTACGGGCAGATCGCCCAGTCCCGCAGCCCGAAGCCGGTTCATCACGTCCTCGACCAGGGGAATATGCGACCCCGACAGGATCGACAGGCCGACCACATGCGCGCCCTGCTGGGCAGCGGTGACGATCTGTTCCGGCGTCAGGCGAATGCCCTCGTAGTCGATTTCCATCCCGCAGTCGCGTGCGCGGAAGGCGATCTGTTCGGCGCCGTTCGAATGCCCGTCGAGACCCGGCTTGCCGACAAGGAAGCGCATACGACGGCCCAGACGGTCAGACACGGCGTCCACCATGGCGCGCAGATCGTCGAGGCCCTCGGTCTTGTTGGACACGGCGCGCGAGACACCCGTCGGCCCGCGGAATTCGCCGTGGACGGCGCGCATCTCACCCGCCCATTCGCCGGTGGTCACGCCCGCCTTCGCGCATTCGATCGAGGCAGGGACGACGTTCTCCCCCTTCTGCGCGGCGGACCGCAGCCTGGCCAGCGCGCTCCTCACCACCTCCGCGTCACGTTCGTTGCGCCATTCGGCGAGGCGCGCCTTCTGGTCTTCCTCCACCGCCGGATCGACGGTCATGATGCCGCCGTCCTCGCCCATCAGCGGCGATGGCTCGGTCTGCTGCCAGCGGTTCACCCCGACGACGATGGTTTCTTCGCGCTCGATCCGGTTCAGGCGTTCGGCGTTTGAGTCCACCAGACGCCCCTTCATATACTCGATGGCGCTGATCGCGCCCCCCATCGAGTCGATGTTCGCAAGTTCCGCCCGGGCGCCTTCCTTCAGCGCCTCGACCTTCGCATCCACCGCCGGGTTGCCGTCGAACAGGTCGCCGTATTCCAGGAGGTCGGTTTCATAGGCCAGGATCTGCTGCATCCGCATGGACCACTGCTGATCCCAGGGGCGCGGCAGGCCGAGCGCCTCGTTCCACGCGGGCAATTGGACGGCGCGGGCCCGGGCGCGTTTCGACAGGGTTACGGCCAGCATCTCGATCAGGATGCGGTAGACGTTGTTCTCCGGCTGCTGTTCCGTCAGCCCGAGCGAGTTCACCTGCACGCCATAGCGGAAGCGGCGCATCTTGGGGTCATCGACACCGTAGCGCTCCTGCAGGATCTCGTCCCAGAGGTCGACAAAGGCGCGCATCTTGCACATCTCGGTGACGAAACGGATGCCAGCGTTCACGAAGAAGGAGATCCGCCCGCAGACGCCCGGGAAATCCTCAGGCGCGATCCGGCCCTTCAACTCGTCCAGCACCGCGACGGCGGTGGCCAGCGCGAAGGCCAGTTCCTGTTCCGGCGTCGCACCCGCTTCCTGCAGGTGGTAGGAGCAGACGTTCATCGGGTTCCATTTCGGGACGTGCTTGTAGCAGTACTCCGCCACGTCGCCGATCATCTTCAGAGAGGGCTTCGGCGGGCAGATATAGGTCCCGCGCGACAGGTATTCCTTGATGAGATCGTTCTGCACGGTGCCCTGCAGCTTCGAGACATCGGCGCCCTGTTCCTCCGCCACCGCGATATAGAGCGCCAGAAGCCAGGGCGCCGTCGCGTTGATGGTCATGGAGGTGTTCATCTGTTCGAGGGGAATGTCCTTGAACAGGGCCCGCATGTCGCCGAGGTGGCAGACCGGAACACCCACTTTGCCCACTTCGCCCCGGGACAGAATGTGATCGCTGTCGTAGCCGGTCTGGGTCGGCAGGTCGAAGGCCACCGACAACCCGGTCTGCCCCTTCGCGAGGTTGGAGCGATAGAGCGCGTTCGACGCCTCTGCCGTGGAGTGGCCGGCGTAGGTGCGGATCAGCCACGGGCGGTCGGCTTGATGAGCGGGCGCGCTCTTCGGTGTGTCGCTTTTGGCGGTCTCGGTCATCGGGGCCTCCTTCGTGGGCGCTGCCGCGGCGCGGGTCTGGCGCAGGCGCGGCGTGAAACTGTCGGGCAATCTTGTTACGTTTGTATTCTGTTATGCGAAATAATATGTCGCTGTCAATTCGCCGCGTTGCGGCACTGCTGTCGCGGAAACTGTGCGCCGGGCCACGATCCGCGTCTACTGTTTGAAGTGATGTCCGCCAGTCTGGTGAAGCCAAGTGCTCAGGCATTCGTCTGCCCGTTTTGCGTCCGCGCGATCCGGCAGCTTTCTGCGCGGGCAATCGGAATTTCTGCGACTGCTGGGTTATAAAATTTCAAAACTGCGCCAAATGGTGTTGCAATGTTGCGCGGCGACTCGTATCCAATGGTCCAACGCCGCGATTCTGCGCTGCAGAGGCGGCATCCGTTAACGACCGAGGACCTAGAACAGGAGGCCCCCATGGCACTGGATCAGCAGACTGGCATCGCTCAGTACGACGCGCCGGAGAAAGACCTCTACGAGATCGGCGAAATGCCCCCGATGGGTTACGTTCCGAAGAAGATGTACGCGTGGAACATCCGCCGCGAGCGTCACGGCGATCCCGACAAGTCGTTCCAGGTCGAAGTGGTGGACACATGGGAGATCGACAGCCACGAGGTTCTGGTGCTCGTGATGGCGGCCGGCGTGAACTACAACGGCGTCTGGGCAGGGAAGGGCGTTCCGATCAGCCCCTTTGATGTTCACAAGCAGGAGTACCACATCGCGGGCTCCGACGCCTCGGGCATCGTGTGGAAGGTCGGCGACAAGGTGAAGAACTGGAAGGTGGGCGACGAGGTCGTGATCCACTGCAACCAGGACGACGGCGACGACGAGGAATGCAACGGCGGCGATCCGATGTTCTCTCCATCCCAGCGGATCTGGGGCTACGAGACGGGTGACGGGTCCTTTGCGCAGTTCACACGTGTGCAGGCCCAGCAGCTCATGCCGCGCCCCAAGCACCTGACCTGGGAAGAGGCGGCCTGCTACACGCTGACGCTGGCCACCGCCTACCGGATGCTGTTCGGCCACCACCCGCACGAGCTCAAGCCCGGCCAGAACGTGCTGGTCTGGGGCGCCTCGGGCGGGCTCGGCTCCTACGCGATCCAGCTGGCCAACACCGCGGGCGCCAATGCGATTGGCGTGATCTCTGACGAGAGCAAGCGCCAGTTCGTGATGGACCAGGGCGCGAAGGGCGTCATCAACCGCAAGGACTTCAATTGCTGGGGTCAGCTTCCGACGGTCAACTCGCCGGAATACAACGAGTGGCTGAAAGAGGCGCGCAAGTTCGGCAAGGCGATCTGGGACATCACCGGCAAGGGTGTGAGCGTCGACATGGTGTTCGAGCACCCGGGCGAGGCGACCTTCCCGGTATCCACGCTGGTGGTGAAGAAGGGCGGCATCGTCGTGATCTGCGCAGGGACCTCCGGCTTCAACTGCACCTTCGACGTGCGGTACATGTGGATGCACCAGAAGCGTCTTCAGGGCTCGCACTTCGCCAACCTCAAGCAGGCGGCCTCTGCCAACCGGCTGATGATCGAGCGCCGGCTTGATCCCTGCATGTCCGAAGTCTTTCCGTGGGACCAGATCCCGGCCGCGCACATGAAGATGATGCGCAACGAGCACAAGCCCGGCAACATGGCCGTTCTCGTGCAGGCGCCGAAGACCGGTCTGCGGACAATCGAGGATTGCCTCGACGCGCGCAAGTAAGCGCAATCAGCGAATCCTCGGGGTTTCCAAGACACCCCGGGGCCAATCCGGAACGCCCGCGAATCGCATACGGTTCGCGGGCGTTCTCTTGTCTGCGCGGCGGACAACGCAATTCCAGTGCCTTGCCGGATCGCACCCTCGCCATTTCTGGGGAGGAAATTTCCGTGAATACCCGACGGCTTAGGCACATGGTAGAGTTGTCTTAATCAAACGTTAACCACCAGCAGATGAGGCTTGCCATGGGACATGACTGGATCTTGGACGTACTGACCGACCTGAAAACCTTTGCGCGAGCCAACGGCATGCCGTCTCTGGCGGCGCAACTGGACGACGCGTCCTTCGTCGCTCAGGCGGAACTGACGTCGCTTGCCGAGGGTAAGGGGCTTGGGCTTTTTGCGAAACGCGCCGCGTCTGAACGGGCTGATCGAACGTTTGGAGTCCGCTGAGGGGCTGGAGGATCTCCAGCTCCTGATCGAGGAATTGCGGGACGACTATGGTGTCGATCATATCGTCTATCACTGGGTCAACAGCGCCGGAGAGCAGTACGGCTGCGGCACCTACGACCTGGAATGGGTCAACCACTACATCGAGAAAGGATATCTGAGGATCGATCCGGTCATTCAGGGGTGTTACCAGCGGTTCCACCCGGTGAACTGGAAGCGCCTCGACTGGTCGTCCAAATCGGCAAGGGCCTTCCTTGAGGATGCCATTGCCCACGGTATCGGCAATCAGGGGTATTCCATCCCGATCCGCGGTCCCAACGGCCAGTTCGCCCTGTTCAGCATGTCCCACACCTGCAACGACGACGAATGGGAGGCCTTCACCACCGGCAACCGCCGCGACCTGATCCTCGTCGCGCATTCCTTCAATTCGAAGGCGCTGGAGTTCGAGCCGGGGCGCACGCCCGAACCGGCGCAGCCCCTCAGCCCGAGGGAGATCGAGGCGATGACGCTGCTGGCCATCGGCTACAGCCGGGCCCAGGCTGCCGACACGCTCTCCATCTCGGAGCACACTCTGCGGGTGTACGTCGAAAGCGCCCGCCACAAGCTCGGTGCGATGAACACGACGCATGCGGTGGCCCGGGCGCTCAGCCGCGGCGTGATCGTGATCTGACCAAGGGGAGGTCGCGTTTCCTTCGCGCCCGTGCACACGCGCAAGCCCGTGCACACGCACAAAGATGTCATCCCGGTGATTGAATCATTGGTTAATTCCGCGCGCGCCCGCGCCGAAATCCGTTAACCACGCCGGCGGCAGGCTCGGTCCATCAACGCCTTACTGCGAAGGATGGACCCATGATCCGCTACATCTACGGCAACGACCTGCACAAGTTCCCCAAGCTCGCCCACACCATGTTCCTCGACCGCGCCGACCAGTTCAAGACGCGCCTCGGCTGGGACGTCACCGTGGACGACCGTGGTTTCGAGCGTGATGCCTACGACGACGAAAACCCGCTCTACGTGATCTGGGAGAACAGGGACGGTTCGCACGGCGGATCCATGCGGCTGCTGCCGACCGTGGGCCGGACCATGGTCAACGATCACTTCGTCCATCTGACCGACGGCGTCCGCATCGAAAGCCCGCTGATCTGGGAATGCACCCGCTTCTGCCTGTCGCGGCGCGCCGGGGCGGGCGTCGCGGCGGCCCTCATGCTGGCGGGAGGCGAGGTGATGCAGGAATTCGGGGTCATGCACTACGTGGGCGTGTTCGACGCGCGCATGGTGCGCATCTACAAGCGCATCGGATCCTCGCCGGACATCCTTGGCCAGGAAGGCGAGGGGCGGTCGATGATCGCCGTAGGACTGTGGGAGTTCACGCCGGAGGCGCAGGCCAAGGTTTCCCGCAGCGCAGACATTTCCCCGGAGCTGTCGAAGCGCTGGTTCGAGCTGTCCTTTGGAGAGATCATCGACGAGGCGGGGCTGGTCGCCGCCTGATATCGTCATCTTTGGCGGTGCCGCGCGTGTCCTGACAGGGCGCGCGCGTTTTCACATCTGGCGGCTGGCGGGCACCGCAAGTAGGGTGCGCGCCATGAACGACGCCAGCCCAATCGTATACTCCCCCGATCAGGCAGAGGCGCACGACCGCGTCAGCGATCTGTTGCGCGCGGCGGGCGTGGACCTCGACAATGGCCTGTGCCTGCCCGCCAAGGAAAGCGACGCCCGTGTCATGGCCCTGATGGGCAAGGCGGGTTCCGGCAAGACGCTGCTTTTGTCGGAACTGGTCAAGGCGCTGGATGCCGTAGGGGTCGAGACCGTCTCCGGCGATTACGAAAGCCGCCGCTCGCGAGAGGCGCGCACGCTGGCCGTGCTGGCGCCGACGAACAAGGCGGCCTCCGTTCTCAGGATGCGGGGCGTGCCCGCCACGACGATCCACCGCATCATCTACACCCCGGTCTACGACCCGGAATACGAGAAGGTCGCGGAATGGCTGATGGGCAACGGCGATCCCCCGGAAATCGAGGAACTGCCGGAAGAGGCACTGGCCCGCGCGCAGGCGTCCTACGAGGTGCACAAGTCGATCCCGGCGGCCTTGGCGGCGGCGGGGCTGCGCGGTTCGGACTTCATCACCGGCTGGAAGCGCCGGGAAGAGCCGCTCGACATCGGGTTCGTCGACGAGGCGTCGATGCTCGATGAAAAGCAGTTCGAGGACCTGCAGGAAATCTTTCCCAACCTCGTTCTGTTCGGCGATCCGGCGCAGCTGGCGCCGGTGGGGCAGTCCGGCAAGATGGTCTTCGACGGGCTGAAGGACAGCCAGAAGCTGGAGCTGCACCGCATTCACCGGCAGGAGGCCGACAACCCGATCCTCGACCTGGCCCATGCGCTGGCTGACCCGGCCATCGGCTTCGAGGATTTCGAACGGCTGGTCGAAGACGCGGCGCGGCGCGACGACCGGGTGGTCTATGCCCAGCGTGTCGAGGTCGACCTGATGGCCCGCTCCCCGGTGCTGGTCTGGCGCAACGCCACCCGCATCCGCCTGATCAACGCCTTCCGTCACGTGCACGGTGCCCCGGAAACCGCCCTTCTGCCCGGAGAGCCGCTGGTCTGCGACGGGATCGAGCTGCCCCTGAAACACCGCAAGAAGCGGCTCGACCTGGAGGCGCGCGGCCTCATCAAGGGTGCGCAGGTGATCTACCTCGGCCCCGGCCGGAAGCCGGGGTTCTCGAAGCTGCACGTGGTTGGCGCGCTGGAACCGCAGGTCTCGGCCGCGTCGATCGTCAAGATCGAGAAGCCGGACGAGGAAGAACCCTTCATTCCCTACGCCGCGAGCATGGGGGCCACCTTCCTGCACGGCGCCGCCGTGACGATCCACAAGGCCCAAGGCAGCCAGTGGGAGAACGTGCAGGTCTTTGCGCCCGATCTTTACGCGGCGGCCCGGATGGGGCGGGTGGAGGCGGGGCAGCCTTTGTGGAAACGGCTGGCCTACGTGGCGATCACGCGTGCGCAGTCGCGGCTGTTCTGGGTCGTGCGCAACAGGCTGGCGAAGCCCTCCGAAGGCCTGAGGATCGACGACCTCGGCGGCACGCCGGCACCCCTGACCCTCGAAGCGCAGGACCCGTCCACCGGCGCCTGAGCCGATTGCGCGGGACGGTTTTCGCAGTATTTCCGGTCAATCCTGCCTGCCATGAAAAGTTTCCCTAGCGTCAACACGAGTTGGTAACGAGTTGTTAACCACTGTGAATGAACAGTTGTTCAGTGGCGCCCTCGGGAGATTCTCTGGAAAATGTCGTTTCACGCGACGAGCAGGACAAGAACGGCTGGAAGGCGAAAGCGTTGGTACTCGGTACCGATACGCATCGTCCTGACCGTCCGTATCGCGGGTCTTGTTCTGGCGTCGTCCATGCTGACGCTCGCGCTGCTCGACCGGATGTTTCATTTGCTTGACGGGTTGTACCCCGCGGGAACGGCGCCCCACACCAACATGCTGCTCTACGCCGCCATGGCGCTGGCCATCGTCGCGACCTCTCTGCAGCGACCTCTGCGGCACACCAGCCGCGCCGAAAGTCTGCTCTGGGCGGGGGTCGTGCTGGTCTGCCTGACCGGGCTGGTGCTGCCGGGGCCGACCGGTGCAGGCGCGGGGAACGGGGTCGGCTGGAACACTGCCGCCAGCCTGCTGCTTCTGAGCGCGGGGCAACTTCTGCGCCGCGCGCAGCCGACCATAGGAATGGTCTGCACCTTGCTGGCGCTGTTCGCTCCGGCCGTGGCGACGATCGGGTTCATTCACGGCGACCGGGAATTCTTCGGAAGCATGGCGGTGCCCACGGCCATCTGCCTCCTGGCGCTGGCCGTCGTCAATGCGACCCGCTTTGCGCGGCACAAGTCGATCCGGCTGATGCTGGTCGACAACCCGGCGGGCCACCTGGTCCGCCAGCAACTGGTGATCTGGACGCTGCTGGCGGTGTCCTTGCCCCTCGTCACACGGCTGATGCCCCTGTTGAACCTGTCCCACGACAGCAGTTTCCCGACGCTTTACACCGCGCAGATGGGCCTGATCCTGCTGGGCATCCTGCATTTCGGCATCCGTTTCGTCGCGCTTCTGGACAACGCGCGCAGGCTTGAACGGGCCCTTGTCCGGGATGTGGAGACGGACTCCCTGACCGGCGCCGCCACCAGACGCGCCGCAAGGGCGTGGTTCGAGGACCGCATCTGGCGGTCGCATGTGGCCGTCATCATGGTCGACCTCGACCACTTCAAGAACGTGAACGACACATACGGACACGCGGTGGGCGACGCGGTACTGCAGACGGCGGCGCGCGCCATGCAGGAGGAAATGCGCATGACCGACATGGTCACGCGCTGGGGCGGCGAGGAATTTGCCGTCATGTTCCCGCTGAATAATCCGATGGCCCTGCGCGCCCGGGCCGAGGTCCTGCGCGTGCGGATCGCCGAGGCCACCCGCAGCACGGAGGGCCTGCCGGTGGTCACAGCCTCGCTGGGCTGCACCATCGTCGACAAGGGGGTCGGACGGTCGCTGACCGAGGCGGTGGCCGTGGCCGACCGCGCGATGTACCGCGCGAAGGAGCAGGGCCGGAACCGCGTGGTGCTCTGCGACGGGCTTGAGCCGCAGGCCGGACCGAAAGGGCACGATCCACGCCCGTCCGATCCGGCCCTGGGTCAGCTCAGGACAGCCTGACGATCTGCTTGCCGGTGTTGCCGCCCTTCAGCATCGCCATGAAGGCCGCCGGTGCGTTCTCCAGCCCCTCTGCCACGTCCTCCAGCCAGTTGATCTCGCCCGCGGCGACTTTCGGCGTGACCTCGCGCAGGAAGTCCGGGAAACCGTCCCAGTGGTCGAAGATGATCAGGCCGTTCACCGAGAGCCGCTTGGTCAGGACGCTCCGCCAGACCAGCGGGAGCTGGTCGGTGGTCTCTTCCGCGCCGCTGTACCAGGCAATCGTGCCGCAGACCGGGATGCGGCCATGCACGTTCATCAGCGGGATCACGGCCTCCAGAACCTTGCCGCCGACGTTCTCCCAGTAAATGTCGACGCCGTCCGGGGCGGCCTCGGCCAGCGCCTTGCGCAGCGAGGAGGCGTCATGTGCGCGGTGGTCGATGGCGGCGTCGAAGCCGAAGGTCTCCGTCGCGATCCGGCACTTCTCGGCACCGCCGGCGATGGCCACTGTCCTGAGGCCCTGCGACTTCGCAAGCTGCCCCACCATGGCCCCCACCGGCCCGGTTGCGGCAGCCACCACCAGTGTCTCGCCCGCTTTGGGGCGACCGTATTTCGCCAGCCCGGTCCAGGCGGTGAAGCCCGGCATCCCCAGTACGCCAAGCGCCGTCGAGGGCGGCAGGTCGCTGTCCAGCTTTCGCGCCTCGGTGCCCTTCAGCACGGCGTGGCTGGCCCAGCCGGTCATGCCGGTCACGAGGTCGCCCTGGGCAAAACCGTCCGCCTTCGACACGAGCACGCGGCCCACGCCCTGTCCGGTCATGGTGTCGCCCACGCTCAGCGAGGGGGCGTAGCTTTTCACCGGGGCCATGCGCCCGCGCATGTAGGGGTCGAGCGACAGCAGCGTGACCTCGACGAGGATCTCGCCCTGCGACGGTTCCGGCATGGCTTGCTTTTCGACAGAGAAATCCTCGGCCACCGGGTCGCCCTCCGGATGCCGGGCCATCGCGATACGGGTCATCTGTGAAGGCATGTCTGGTTCCTCTTCCTGTTTGTCTTCCGGGCGCCTGTGGAAAGCTGTTGCACCCGGGCGGTCATGTTGCGCAGTCTAGGAGGAAGGACGCGGACGGCAAGGGAGGGCCAGATGCAGGGCATGATGATGCAGATGCCGTTGAGGATCATCGAGATTCTCGACTATGCGGCCGGGGCGCATCCGGGGGGAGAAATCGTTTCGGTCCGCACCGAGGGCGACCTGCACCGCCAGAGCTACCGCGACACCTATGCCCGCGTGGCGCAGCTGGCGCACGGGCTGAAGGATCTGGGCGTCGGCGAGGGGGACCGGGTCGCGACGCTTGCCTGGAACGGCTACCGGCATTTCGAGCTTTATTATGCCGTCTCGGGCATGGGCGCCGTGTGCCACACGATCAACCCGCGCCTGTCGGCCGAACAGATGCTCTACATCATCAAGCATGCGGGCGACCGGGTGCTGTGCCTCGACCTGACCTTCGTGCCGCTGGTGGAGGCGCTGGCCGATCACCTGCCGGACGGGCTGGTGCTGGTGGTCATGGCGGACCGGTCGCACATGCCCGACTCCGACATGGGGTTCCTGTGCTACGAGGACCTGCTGGACGAGCAGCAGACCACCTTCGACTGGCCGCTGATGGACGAAAACGCCGCCGCGGGCCTGTGTTACACCTCCGGGACCACGGGCAATCCGAAGGGCGCGCTCTATTCCCATCGCTCGACGGTGCTGCACGCCATGTTCATCGCGATCACCGTGCCGAAGTCGCTGCGTGAAGGCGGGCGCATCCTGCCGGTCGTGCCGATGTTCCACGTCAATTCATGGGGGCTGCCCTATGCAGCGCCGCTGGTGGGCGCCTCGCTGATCATGCCGGGGCCCAGACTGGACGGCCCGTCGCTGTTCGAACTGATGGAAAGCGAAGGCGTCACCGCCTCCTGGGGCGTGCCGACGGTCTGGCTGGGTCTGCGCGCCGAGGTGGAGAAACGCGGCACGGTGCCCTCGAAGCTGGAACAACTGGTGATCGGCGGCTCTGCCGCACCGCGCGCGATGATCGAGTTCTTCGAGAAGCGCGGCGTGGATGTCTGCCACGCGTGGGGCATGACGGAGATGAGCCCGGTCGGCACGCACGGCCAGTTGTCCGAGCCGATGCAGGACCTGCCGCACGAGACGCGCATGACGCTGAAGTCGAAGCAGGGCCGGCGGGTGTTCGGCGTGGAATTGAAGCTGAACGACGAGGACGGCAACCGGCTGCCGCATGACGGCAAGGCCGTGGGCGAGCTGTACGTGCGCGGAAACTCGATCATTTCCGGGTACTTCGAGAACCCCGAGGCAACGTCGCAGGCCTTCGATCACGAGGGTTGGTTCGGCACCGGCGACGTGGCGAGCATCGACGGCGCTGGCTTCCTGCACATCCAGGACCGTTCCAAGGACCTCATCAAGTCGGGCGGCGAATGGATTTCCTCGATCGACCTCGAGAACATCGCCATGGCCCATCCCAAGGTCGCCAACTGCGCGGTGATCGCCGTGAAGCACCCGAAGTGGGAGGAGCGCCCGCTGCTGGTCGTTGTGCCCAAGGACGACGGGCCGCGGCTTGAGGACATCCACGCCATGATGCTGGAGCACGTGGCGAAATGGCAGTTGCCGGACGCGATGGAATTCGTCGAGGACCTGCCGCTGACCGCCACCGGGAAGGTGTCGAAACTGACGCTCCGCAAACGCTTCGAAGGATACGAGATGCCGGATGCTGGCTGACGACCTGAGGATCATGGCGCCGCGTGAAAGCGAGTGGTTCACGCTGGACGCCCGGCGTGTGAAAGCCTTTGCCGATGCGACCGAGGACTGGCAGGACATTCACCTTGACGCGGAGTTCGCCTCGAGGACGCCGTTCGGGGGGACCATCGCCCATGGTTTCCTGACGCTGTCGATGCTGTCCGCCATGTCCTACCAGGTGACGAAAGAACTGACCGGGTTCTCTTCCAGCGTGAACTACGGCTTCGACCGGATCAGGTTCGTCTCGCCGGTGCGTGTCGGGCGGCGGGTGAGGGGGCGATTCTCCGTGGCCGGGGTCGACGAGGGCGAAGGCTGGCTGGACGTGCATTGGGACGTCGAGGTCGAGAAGGAAGGCGAGGCGCGTCCTGCGCTTGTGGCCAACTGGATAACGCGGTTTTACTTGGCCGAAGGTTAACGGTGCGCGCGCAGCCCGTCGCAGGGCCCCGCCGCGCCGCCGGAGAAAGACAGGGAGAGAGACATGGATCTTGGCATGACGGAGCGGGTGAAACCGCTTGTCGAACAGGTGCGCCGGATGATCGAGGACGAGATCGCGCCGCTCGACCGGGAGTTCCACGCCGAAGTCGGCAAGCACCCCCAGGGCCGGTTCCACCACACCGACCGCCAGCTTGAGATCCTGAACGGGCTGAAGGCCAAGGCGCGCGAGCGCGGGTTGTGGAACTTCTGGCTGACGGGTTCGGACCGTGGTTACGGGCTGACGACGGTCGAATACGCCTACCTTGCCGAGGAGATGGGCAAGGTCGGCATCGCGGCGGAGGTCTTCAACTGCAACGCCCCCGACACCGGCAACATGGAGGTCCTCGAACGCTACGGCGAGGACTGGATGAAGGACCGCTGGCTGGCGCCGCTGCTGGAGGGAGAGATCCGCTCTGCCTACGTGATGACGGAGCCGGACGTGGCCTCGTCAGACGCGGCGCAACTGGCGTTCTCTGCGCGCAGGGACGGCGACGATTACGTGCTGAACGGCGAGAAGTGGTGGATCAGCGGTGCGGGCGACCCGCGCTGCGGGCTGTATATCCTCATGGCCTGCACCGACCCGGAGGCGGCCAAACACCAGCGCCACACGATGTTCGTGATGGACCCGGACACGCCCGGGATCGAGGTCCTGCGGCCGATGCAGGTGTTTGGCGCGGATGACGCGCCGCATGGCCATATGCACCTGCGTTTCACAGATGTGCGCGTCCCGGCAAGGAACATCGTGCTGGGCGAGGCGCGCGGATTCGAGGTGGCGCAGGGGCGGCTTGGCCCCGGCCGCATCCACCATTGCATGCGGGCGATCGGGCAGGCGGAGAAGGCGCTTGAGATGATGTGCCGCCGCGGTCTGGCGCGGGAGGCCTTCGGCAAGAAGGTCGCGGAACTGGGCGCCAATTTCGACATCGTCGCCAATGCCCGGATGGAGATCGAGATGGCGCGCCTCCTGTGCCTGAAGGCGGCGTGGATGATGGACACGGCGGGGGTGCGGGCGGCGCAGCCGTGGATCTCGCAGATCAAGGTGGTGGCGCCGCTGATGGCGGGCAAGGTGATCGACGAGGCGATGCAGATGCACGGCGCGGCGGGAATCAGCCAGGATTTCGACCTGGCGCATATGTGGACGCATGTGCGGACGCTGCGCTTTGCCGACGGGCCGGATGCGGTGCACCGCCGGCAGGTGGCGCGGGCCGAACTGAAGAAGTACCGCAATGATTGATCGCGCCAGGGTTGTGTCGCGCCTGTGCGGGTTGGCCGGATGACCGAAGAGGAACTCGCCCGCGTGGCGCGGTGGATGGCGGAGCATTTGCCAGGGTTCGAACCGCCGCTTCGCGCCGAGAAGTTCGCGGTGGGGCAGTCCAACCCGACCTACCGGCTGACCTCGCCCTCGGGGTCCTACGTGCTGCGGCGCAAACCGCCGGGGCAGCTGCTGAAATCGGCCCATGCGGTCGACCGGGAATACCGGGTGCAGCGGGCGCTGCGCGACACCGCCGTGCCGGTCCCGAGGATGTATGCGCTCTGCGAGGACGACGCCGTGCTGGGCGTTGCGTTCTACGTCATGGACCACGTGGCCGGGCGCAACATCGTCGACCCCTCCATGCCCGGTGAGACACCCGCGATGCGCGGGGCGGTCGTGGCGGAGATGGGCCGCGTGCTGGCGGCCATCCACGCGGTGGAGCCGGAGGCGGTAGGGCTGGGGGATTTTGGCCCGCAGGGCAACTACTTCGCGCGGCAACTGGGCCGCTGGGCCAAGCAGTACGAGGCTTCGGCGACGGAGGCGCAGCCGGACATGGACCGGCTGGGAGAGTGGTTGCAGGACGCCCTGCCGGAGGACGACGGCCAGCGGACGCTGGTGCATGGCGACTACCGGATCGACAACCTGCTGTTTGCGCAGGACCGGGCGGAGTGCGTGGCCGTGCTCGACTGGGAACTGTCGACGCTGGGCCACCCCTTTGCCGATCTGGCCGGGGTGATCCTGCAATGGCAACTGCCGCCGGGAGCCGAAGGGCGGGGCCTGAGAGGCATCGACCGGGCGGCGGCGGGGCTGCCGTCGGACGAGGGTTTCATCGCCGGCTACTGCGCCGCACGGGGCATCGCGGTGCCGGGCGACTTCGGGTTCTACGTGGCCTTCTGTGCCTTCCGCATGGCGGCGATCCTTCAGGGGGTGAAGAAACGGGCGCTTGACGGCAACGCGGCGAACCCGGAAAAGGGTTTGAAACTGGGTGCTTACGTTCCCGAATTCGCAAGACTTGGATGGGACGCACGGCATGCCTATGGATGACGACATTCGCGAAGGCCCTTACGCCTTTTCCGCACTCCTGGGGATGGAGATGGCGGACTGGCGGCAGGACTATGCCCGGTTCGAACTGCCCCTGGCGGACAAGCTGATGAACCGGCACGGCAATCCGCATGGCGGGGTCTATGCCTCGTTGCTGGATACGATCATGGGCTATGCCGGGTGCTGGACAGGCGACAGGAACCGTCGCCAGATGTGCCTGACGCTCAACCTGAACGTGCAATTCATCTCGCGCCCGAAAGGCAAAATGCTGATCGGAGAGGGCTTCCGGACGGGGGGCGGGAAGAGCACGTTCTTTGCCGAAGGGGTGCTGAAGGACGAGACCGGAGAGGTCGTCGCCAAAGGCACCGGCGTCTTCCGGTATCGCCGGGGAGCGTGATCCGGGACCGGTTCCTGACGGTGCGCGCGTTGTGGTGAACGGGGCGCGCGCCGGGCAGATCTTGTGGGCCATGCGCTGCCGCGGCAGCCGGGTTAACGGCGGATCGGACGCGTTTACGGAAAATTATGGGGTGAACCGGCCGGTTGAGGGGGGCGAAACGGCCGGTTGGTAACCTTTTGGCCCGGGCAGGCCGGTGCCGCTGTTGCGGTGCGGATTTTCCCGTTAACCGGGGACATCGGGGCAGGGGTGGCCAACCCGGCCCGGCGGGCCGGAACGCCCACCCTACGCCGCCGCCCGCCTTACCAGAGCGTCGCGAAAAGATCCGGAGCCCGGCTCCAGTCGGAGAAGAGCGCCACATGCGGCAGCGCCTCCGGCGGGGCGTTGCGGTAGCCTTCGGTGAACAGCACGAAGGGCACGCCCGCCGCCTGCGCCGTTTCGCAGTCGGTTTCGCTGTCGCCCACGTAGAGCGCCTGCGCCGCGCCGCCGAGCGCCGCCACCAGCATGGCCGGATCGGGCTTGCGCGTGGGCAGGCTGTCGCCGCCGATGACGATCTCGAAGAACGGCGCGAGGCCGGTGTCGCGGATCGCGGTCTCGGTCGCGGCATAGGGCTTGTTGGTGCAGAGCGTCAGCCGGTGGCCCGCCGACCTGAGCGCCTCCAGCGCCTCCGGCACGCCCGGATAGAGGCAGGCGGGATCGCTGGGGGTGGTCACGTAGTGGTGCATCGTCCGGTCGTAGAGCGCCTTGTGGTGATCCGGCGCGGCGCCGACATGGGCCAGCACCCGCTCCACCAGCACCGGCAGGCCGCGCCCGACGAAGCCGGGCGTCTCTTCCACGGTGATCGTCGGCAGGCCCAGCTCGGAGAGCGCCTCGGCCACGGCGGCGTGGATGTGGGGCACGCTGTCCATCAGCGTGCCGTCGAGGTCGAAGGCGATGGTCTTCACGCCGCGGCCGTCCCGGCGACGGAGGCGCGGATGGCGCGGATGTTCTCGCCGTAGGGGGCGGGGTTCTCGACCGAGCCGCCCCTGAACACCGCGGACCCGGCGACCAGCACGTCGGCGCCTGCCTCGACCACCAGCGGCGCGGTGTCCGGCGTCACGCCGCCGTCGATCTCGATATGGATCGGGCGGTCGCCGATCATCGCGCGCAGGGCGCGGATCTTGTCGGTCATGTCGATGAACTTCTGCCCGCCGAAGCCCGGGTTCACGGTCATCACGCAGACGAGGTCGGTGAGGTCGAGCAGGTGTTCCACCGCCTGTGCCGGGGTGCCCGGGTTCAGCGCCACACCGGCCTTCATGCCCGCGGCGCGGATCGCCTGCAGCGTGCGGTGGGTGTGGGGGCCTGCCTCGACGTGGGCGGTCAGGATGTCGGTGCCCGCATCGGCGTAGGCGTCGATGTAGGGATCGACCGGCGCGATCATCAGGTGCACGTCCATCACCGTCTTCACGTGCTTGCGGAAGGCCTTTACCGCCGGGGGGCCGAAGGTGAGGTTGGGCACGAAGTGGCCGTCCATCACGTCGACGTGGATCCAGTCGGCGCCCTGCGCCTCGACCGCCCGGATCTCGCGCCCGAAGTCGGCGAAGTCGGCGGAAAGGATGGAGGGGGCGATCTTCACGCTGCGGTCGAAGGACATGGGCGGCTCCTGTGCGGGGGCGGAGGTGGGCGGTTCCGGAGGGTTTGCCGGAGGGTTTTGGACGGGGGGCGGGGCCGGGTCAATAGCCGGCGCTGCGGTCGACCTCGTGCAGGAGCGGCGCACCGGATTCCGACCGGGCGATGTTGCGCGCGATGACGCGGGCGGCGCTGTCGGGCCGGGTGGTGGAGGCGATGTGCGGCGTCACGGTGACGCGCGGGTGCGCCCAGAAGGGATGGTCCTGTGGCAGCGGTTCGGTCCGGAAGACGTCGAGGGTGGCGTGGGCGATCCGTCCCTCGTCCAGTGCGGCGAGAAGCGCGTCGTCGTCGATCAGCGGCCCGCGCCCGGGGTTGAGGATGACCGCGCCCTGCGGCAGGCGGGCCAGCCGTTCCGCGTTCAGGAGGTCGGTGGTGGCGGGCGTGTCGGGCAGCAGCAGGACGAGGATCTGCGCGCTGGAGAGCGCCGCGTCGAGCCCGTCCTCGCCGTGGCTGGTCAGCACGCCGTCGAGGTCCTTGGGCGTGCGGCTCCAGCCGGTGACGGGGAAGCCAAGGGCGGCGAGCTGCGCGGCGCAGGCCTGCCCGAGGGCGCCGAAGCCGAGGATGGTGACGGGCCGGTCCTTCGAGAGCGGTGGCGGGGTGGTGTCCCAGATGCGGTCGGGGTTCACGATATGCGCGTCCATCCCGAGGTGGTGGCGCAGCACGTGGCCGGTGACCCATTCGACCATGCCCTGGGTCAGGCCCTCGTCGTCGACCATGCGCGCCAGCGGCACCTTCAGGGTGGGGTTGCCCACCACCTGCTCGACCCCGGCCCAGAGGTTCAGCACGGCCTTCAGCCGGGTGAAGGGGGTGAAGTCCTGCACCGAGGCGTTGGGCGCGTAAACGATGTAGTCGACGGTTTCCGGCGGCAGGTCGGTGCCCAGCGTGTGGTCGAGGCCTTCGGCGGCGAGGGCGTCGCGCAGGGGGCGTTCGTAGTCGTCCCACTTCTCGGAGCGGGCGGCGAAGAGGATGTTCGGCATGGATGACCTTTCGGAGGCGGGACAGGGCCCGGTTCGTTCAAGGTGAAGCAGGAAGCGGGGCCGGGGGCAACCCTAAGCGGGCCCCCGGCGCCGGTCTCGGCGGGGTCTCAGCGCGGGCGGTGGACGTGCGCGCTTTGCACAAGGCCGAAGGCGATCATCAGCACCAGCATCGCCGAGCCGCCGTAGGAGACGAGCGGCAGGGGCACGCCCACGACGGGCGCGAGGCCCATGACCATCGACATGTTCACGGCGAAGAACAGGAAGAAGGTCATGCCGATCCCGAGGATCATCAGCGAGGAGAAGCGGTCGCGGTTCTGCAGGGCGGCGACCACGCAGAAGAACAGGATCAGCGCGTAGAGGATGAGCAGGGAGATGCCGCCGACGAAGCCGAATTCCTCGGCCAGCGTGTTGAAGATGAAGTCGGTGTGCTTCTCGGGGAGGAAGTTCAGGCGGCTCTGGGTGCCCTGCATGAAGCCGCGCCCGGTCCAGCCGCCGGAGCCCATGGCGATCTTGGCCTGGGTGATGTGGTAGCCCGCGCCCAGCGGGTCCGACGAGGGGTCGAGGAAGGTGTCGATCCGCCGGAACTGGTAGTCCTTGAGCAGCTGCCAGTCGGTGCCGCGGCTCTTGAACACCGCCCAGACGGTGCCGACGCCCGCGGTCAGCACGGTGGCGAAGTAGAGCCAGTGCACGCCCGCGAGGAACATCATCAGCCCGCCCGCGATCATCAGCAGAAGTGCCGTCCCGAGGTCGGGCTGGGTCAGCACCAGCGCGGTGGGCGCGAGGATGATGAAGATCGGGATCAGCACCCAGAGCGGGCGCGAGGTCTTGGACAGCGGCAGCCAGTCGTAATAGGCGGCCAGCAGGACGACCATGGCGACCTTCATCAGCTCGGACGGCTGGAGGCGCATGAAGCCCAGGTCGATCCAGCGCTGCGCGCCCATGCCGATGGCGCCGAAGAATTCCACCAGCAGGAGCAGGAAGAAGGCCAGCGCGTAGACCACGAGCGCCATGTTGCGCCAGAACCAGATCGGCACCATGGCCACGACGAACATCGCCGTGAGGCCGAGGATGTAGCGCTTGGCCTGCGGTTCGGCCCATGGACTCCACGAGCCACCGGCGACCGAGTAGAGCATCAGGAAGCCGACACCGGCGACGGTGGTCAGCAGGATGATGAGCGGCCAGTTCAGGTGCAGGATCTTGCGCCAGCCGCTGGGGACGGTCTTTACGTTATACTCGAGATAGGTCACGCGGCGACCCCCTGTCCGGCGCAGGCGGCGCGAAGCCCCGCCCTACGCGGCGTGGCGCTGGGTTCGGGGCGGCATGCACGATCCGGCGCGCTGGGGCGCGCGGTAGCGCGGCGAACGGCCTCCACGCCCGGCGCGGTCTGCGGAAACGCGGGCATCGGGGTCATGCGCGGCTCGGCTCCTCGCTCTTGCGGGCGCGGCGCTGGCTGGAGAGCTTTTCCTGCTGGGTCTTGATGCGGCCGCGGTCCTTTGCCGGGTAGGCGTCGAGCGGCGGGTCCTCTCCGTAGAGCGCCTGAAGCGTCACGTCGCGGGCGATGGGCGCGGCGGTGCGCGATCCGCCGACGCCGTGTTCCACAACCACCGCCACGGCGATCTTCGGGTTATCGAAGGGCGCGAAGCTTACGAACAGCGCGTGGTCGCGGTCTTCCCACGGGTCGGCTTCGGTGGTGATGCGCGAGACCACCTGCGCGGTGCCGGACTTGCCCGCCATCCGCATGCCTTCGGCGATGATGCGCGATCCGTAGCCGGTGCCGCGCCGGTTGTTGGACACGGCGAACATGCCGCGCTGCACCTGCAGGAGGTGGTTCGGGTTCAGCCCGAGGTCCGTCCCCCCGCGCGAGGGCGTCTCCACCCCGTCGATGCTGCGCACCAGCCGGGGCGAGATCGACCGGCCGGTGGCCACGCGCGCGGTCATCACCGCCAGTTGCAGCGGCGAGGTCAGCACGAAGCCCTGTCCGATGGCGGCGTTCACCGAATCGCCGATCACCCATTCCGCCCCGCGTTCGCGGACCTTCCACGCCTTGTCGGGCACGAGGCCGGAGGTGACGGCGGACATGGGGATGTCGTGCGCCACGCCGAGGCCCATGCGGCGGGCCATGTCGGCGATGCGTTCGATCCCCACCTTCAGCGCGAGGTCGTAGTAGAACACGTCGCAGCTTTCGCGGAGCGACTGTTCGAGGTTCATGTAGCCGTGGCCGCTGCGCTTCCAGCAGCGGAAGGAGCGGGAGCCGACCTCGTAATGGCCGGGGCAGTAGACCGTGTCGTCGGGCGCCAGCAGGCCCGCGTCCAGCGCGGCGAGCGCCGTGACCATCTTGAAGGTCGAGCCGGGCGGATAGGCGTCCTGCACCGTCTTCGAGGCCAGCGGCCGGTGGTCGTTGGTGTTGAGCGCGTTGAAATCCGTGTGGGAGATGCCGCGCACGAAGAGGTTCGGGTTGTAGGACGGCGCCGAGGCGATGGTCAGCACGTCGCCCTTTTCGAGGTCGAGCACGACGACGGAGGCGCTTTCCTCGCCGAGGCGCGCCTGGGTGTAGTCCTGGAGATCGGTGTCCACGGTGAGCTGGATGTCGGCGCCGCTTTCGCCCTCGCGCCGGTCGAGTTCGCGCATGACGCGGCCGACGGCGTTGACCTCCACCCGCTTGGCGCCGGCGGTGCCGCGCAGGTCCTCCTCGTGCCGGACCTCGACGCCGACCTTGCCGACCTGGAAGCGCGGGATGCGCAGCAACGGCGGCGGGTCCTCGTAGCGGGCGAGGTCGCGTTCGGAGACCGGGCCGACGTAGCCCGCCACATGGGCAAACAGTTCCTTCTGCGGGTAGACGCGGGACAGGCCGACCTCGGTGGTGACGCCGGGCAGGGCGGGGGCGTTGACCGCCACGCGCGAGATGTCCTCCCAGCTGACCCGTTCGGCGATGGTGACGGGGATGAAGGGCGGCGTGCGCTCCATCTCGGCCAGGGCGCGGTTGAGGTCGTTCTCGTCCAGTTCGACAAGCTGGCCCAGGTGGGCGATCACGGTGGCCACGTCGCCCGCGTCCTCACGCGTGAGGGTGATGCGGTAGGTCGGTTCGTTGTCGGCGATGACCACGCCGTTGCGGTCGAAGATGCGCCCGCGCGACGGCGGGATCAGCCGGATGTTGATGCGGTTCTCTTCGGCCAGCAGGCGGAATTCGTCGGCCTGGTCGACCTGCATGTGGTGCATCCGCAGGCCGAGCGTGGTGACGAATCCAAGTTGCAGGCCACCGAGGACAAGCCCGCGGCGCGTGATGCGGCGGGCGGATTCTGCGGTCTCTTTCGGGCTTCGTCTCATAGGGTGCGTCCCGTGTGGTCGAATTCGCCGGGGGCGGTGCGGCGGACGCCGAAGGCGAGGTAGGACACCGCGGCCACCAGCGGGTAGGCGAGCACGGTCATACCATATTGCATCAGGGCGAGCGAAAGCATACCCGGCGAGATGATCAAGATCGCGAGAGTGAGCCTGTAAAGGACGGTGATCGCCAGCAGCGTGGCGGCGGCGGCGGCCCATTCGGTGGCGAAGGTGTTCTCGCGCAGTTGCCGGGCGCGGTTCTTGAGGAATTCCGAGGCGAGCAGCATCAGGAGCGCCCAGAGCCCGGGCGGACGCTGGAACACCAGATCGGCCAAGAGCATCACCCCGGCGATCGAGAGGGCGGGAACGTAGTCCGGGCGGCGCAGGCACCAGGCGAAGGTCAGGGCGGTCAGGAAGTCCGGCCCGGCGATTCGCTGCGGCAGCATCTGCAGCGGCAGGAGGTGCACGAAGATCAGGAGCAGGGCCAGCGCCGGGTAGAGCGCGCGCATCGTCCAGAGGCGGGCGGGGCTGTGCTTCTCGGCCATGTCAGCCGTCCCGCCGGGTGTCTTCGCCGGTTTCCGTGCCGTCCTCGTCCGTGGGCGCGCCGTCCGCGGAGGGCGCGGGGCCGGCGTCGGGCAGGTCCTCGGGCAGGATCAGGCCGGAGGGGTTGGCGACCCGGCGCGCGCCGTGGTCGCGCAGCACGCGCAGGAATTCGAGCCGTTCGTAATCCGCCGAGAGCCGCACGCGCAGGCGTCCGCCCGGGTCCTGCGCCACCTGTCCGATGAGCAGGCCGGGGGGGAAGACCTCGCCGTCGCCGGAGGTCACGATCCGGTCGCCGGGGCGCACGAGGTCGGGGTTCTCGAGGAAGTCGATGGGCGGGGCCGCGGTGTTGTCGCCGGTGATCAGCGCGCGCTGGCCGGAGGGCTGGATCTCTGCCGGGATGCGGCTGGTGGCGTCGGTCAGCAGGATCACGCGCGAAGTATTGCGCCCGACGCCCGAGATGCGCCCGACGACACCGATGCCGTCCATGGTCGCCCAGCCGTCGACGATGCCGTCGCGGCTCCCGACGTTGATCAGCACCGACTGCCGGAAGGGCGAGCCGCTGTCGGCCAGCACCACGGCGGTGATGTAGGTCAGGCGCGGGTCGAGACGGACGTTGTTCAGATCGCGCAGGCGGGCGTTTTCCTGTTCGAGCTGGAGCGCGGCCTCTTTCCAGGCGGTCATCTGGCGCAGTTCGCGGCGCAGCTCCTCGTTCTGGTCGGAGAGGCGCTGGTAGCTCTGGAAATCGCGCATCAGCCGGATGGTGCCGGTGACGGGGGCCATGGCCCAGTCCATGTTGGGCACCACGCGGTCGATGACCTGCGCGCGGAAGCGTTCGACGCGCGGGCTGTCGATCCGCCAGACAAGGAAGATGCCGGACAGCAGAAGGACGAGGATGATCAGCAGCAGCCGTTTGAGCGGTGCCGTGAAATCGTCCGAGGATGAGCGGTCACTGGCCATGTCTCAGGGTACCGAAGGCCGGGGGCCTGTCGCAAGGCATGAGCGGCGCGCGATTTTTCCGGGGAAAAACCGCGCCACCCATGGATCAGCTGTCGTAGTCGATGGCGTGGCGGAGCTGCTTTTCGTACTCCAGCGCCTTGCCGGTGCCGAGGGCCACGCAGTTCAGGGATTCGTCGGCGATGGAGACGGCAAGGCCGGTCTGTTCGCGCAGCGCGAGGTCGAGGTCGCCAAGGAGCGCTCCGCCCCCGGTCAGCATCACGCCACGGTCGACGATGTCGGCGGCAAGGTCCGGCGGGGTCGCTTCGAGGGCGGTCATCACCGCCTCGCAGATCGCCTGCACGGGTTCCGACAGCGCCTCGGCCACCTGGGCCTGGGAGATCTCGGTTTCCTTGGGCACGCCGTTCAGGAGGTCGCGGCCGCGGATCTGCATGGAGGAGCCGCGCCCGTCGTCGGGCATCCGCGCCGTGCCGATGGAGGTCTTGATCCGCTCGGCGGTCGATTCACCGACCAGCAGGTTCTGCTGGCGGCGCAGGTAGTTGATGATCGCCTCGTCCATGCGGTCGCCGCCGACGCGGACGGAACGGGCATAGACGATGTCACCGAGCGAGAGCACGGCCACCTCGGTGGTGCCGCCGCCTATGTCGACGACCATGTTGCCGGTGGGGTCGGTGATGGGCATGCCCGCACCGATGGCCGCCGCGATGGGTTCGGCGATGAGGCCCGCCTTGCGCGCACCGGCCGACAGGACCGACTGGCGGATGGCGCGTTTTTCGACCGGCGTCGCGCCGTGCGGCACGCAGACGATGATCTTGGGCTTGGAGAAGGTCGAGCGGCGATGGACCTTGCGGATGAACTCCTTGATCATCGCTTCGGCGGTGTCGAAGTCGGCAATCACGCCTTCCCGCATGGGGCGGATCGCCTCGATGCTGCCCGGGGTACGGCCAAGCATCAGCTTGGCGTCCTCGCCCACGGCCAGAACCTTCTTTACGCCGTCCTTGATATGATAGGCGACGACGGAGGGTTCCGATAGGACGACACCCTTCCCCTTAACGTAAACCAGCGTATTCGCGGTTCCGAGGTCGATGGCCATGTCCGAAGAAAACATGCCAAGGAGCCGATCCATGCCAAACATTCCTACTGCCTCGCTGCCCTAAGGCTTTGCATCTCTGCGTGTCATTGCTCGAAGGGTCCGCGACTCCGAAAGGTGACGCGAACGTCGTCCTTATAGGCGTGGTGCAGCAGGGGCGAAAGGGGGCCTCCGGCTTGAATCAGCGGGGAATCGCCGCATGAGGGGCGCGGCGGTGGATAAGCCCGGGGGGACGACGGCGTTGACCGAGGTTCGCTGCCACCGTCTCATTCCGCTTGTATTTCAAGGGCGTGATTTGTGACGGCGCGCAATGCGGCAGTGCCGTCCGGGCCCGTCATGGCGCGGCGCGCGGCGGCGGACCGTTGCCGGGACGATGACGGTTCGGTGATGCGGCGGAAGGCGGCGGGGGCGCAGCGGGCTTTCCTTTGTGGGTGCCCGCGGGCGCGGGTGGCTCTTTGTCCGAGTCCCCGGGGAGTTGCGGGGGAGGGGCGGTCTGTCGCTCTCTGCCTCCGCTGTCGGTTTTGCGCGTCGACATGTCGGGTGGGCCGCGCGCCGGTTGCATGATCCGATAAAAAGGCGGGAAAGAATCCTTGCCCCGGACAGTGGAGTGCGCCCCCGATGAAGACCAATGTCAAAGCCCTAGTCGTCGGCGGTGGTGCCGTCGGCACCTCCATCGCCTACCACCTCGCGAAGGCGGGCTGGGACGATGTCATGCTGCTGGAGCGCGACGAGCTGACCTCCGGTTCCACATGGCACGCGGCGGGCCTGCTGCCGTACTTCAACATGTCGTATGCGACGACCCACATCCACGACTACTCGATCAAGTTCTACAAGACGCTCGAGGAAGAGACCGGCCTCGACGCGGGCTTCTTCGTGGTGGGCAACCTGCGCATGGCGCAGACCGATGCGCGCATGGACGAATACATGGTCTATGCCACCACCGCCGAGACCTGCGGCGTGCCGTTCGAGTGGATGACGCCCGCGCAGATTTCCGAGCGCTGGCCGCTGATCCGCACCGAGGATCTGAAGGGCGCGATCTACCACCCGACGGACGGCTACATCAACCCGGCGGACGTGACGATGGCGATGGCCAAGGGCGCCCGCCAGCGCGGTGTCCTGATCGAGCGGAAGTGGCAGGTGGACGGCTACGAGTGGACCGGCTCCGAATGGAAGGTTACCGTCACCAAGATGGTCGAGAAGGGCGGCAACCTCGTCCCCTCCGAGGAACAGCAGGTCATCACCGCCGAGCATGTCGTCACCGCGACGGGCAACCACGCGCAGCGCACCGCGAAACTCCTGGGCATCAGGACCCCGGCGATCCCGGTCGAGCACCAGTTCATCGTGACGGAGCCCGACCCGGCGCTGGTGGAATGGCGCAAGACCAACGAGCAGCATCCCGTGATCCGTGACGCCGACGCCAAATGGTACGTCCGCGAAGAGCGCGGCGGCTGGATCCTTGGCCCCTACGAGCGGAACGCCCCCGCGCGCTTCGAATACGGCGTGCCGGATTCGTTCCGCGCCGACCTCTTCCCGCTGGATCTTGAGCGGATCGAGGAAGAGTACATGTCGATGATCCACCGCATCCCGTCGTCCGAGACGGTCGGCCTGAAGGACGACTTCAACGGCCCGATCTGCTACACGCCGGACGGCAACCCGCTGATCGGCCCGGCGCCGGGCCTGCGCAACATGTGGCTGGCCGAGGGCTTCTCCTTCGGGATCACCGCCGCCGGCGGCGCGGGCTACTATCTGGCCCAGATGATGGTCGAGGGCGAGGCGGAGATCGACATGGCCTCGCTCGACCCCAAGCGGTTCGGGTCATGGCAGACCACCGAATGGTCGGTGAAGAAGAACGAGGAAGCCTACGAGCACGTCTACATCCTCCATCACCCGGACGAGGAACGCCCGGCGGCGCGTCCGCTGCGCACCGGCCCGGCCTATGACCGCCAGAAGGCGCTGGGCGCGCAGTTCGGCTGCGTGAACGGCTTCGAGCGTCCGAACTACTACGGCCCGCTCGATGCGGACGACAACTTCGACCACGATGCGCGCAGCTTCCGCCGCGGCGGCTGGTGGCAGTATGCCGTCGAGGAGGCGAAGGCGATCCGCGAGGGCGTGGGCCTGATCGACGCCACCGCCTTTGCCAAGCACACCGTGACCGGCGCGGGCGCGACCGAGTTCCTCGACCGCTTCACCTGCAACAAGCTGCCGAAGGTGGGCCGGATCAACCTGACCTACGCGCTGACCTCGAAGGGCACCACGCGGACGGAGTACACCATCGTCCGCAACGGCGAGAACAATTACTACCTCGTCTCGGCGGGCGCATGGCAGGCCTATGACCACGACTACCTGGTGAAGGCGGCCGAGGACTTCATGGCGGAGACCGGCAAGCTTGTGATCGTGCAGGACGTGACCACGCAGTGGGGCGTCTTTGCCATCGCCGGACCGAAGACCCGCGACGTGCTGGGCCAGATCATCCGCGACGCGGAGCCGGAGACCGCGCTGTCGAACAAGCGTTTCCCGTGGCTCTCGGCGCGGCAGATCGAACTGGGCATGTGCCCGGTCAACGCGATCCGCGTGGCCTACACCGGCGAACTCGGCTGGGAACTGCATCACCCGATCGAGATGCAGAACTACCTGTGGGACCTGCTGATGAAGGCGGGCGAGGCACACGGGCTGAAGCCGGTCGGCGCCCGCGCCCAGAACTGGCTGCGGCAGGAGAAATCCTACCGCGCCTTCGGCAACGAACTGGGCCGCGACGCCACCCCCGCGGAGGCCGACCTGCCGCGCTTCATCGACCTGTCGAAGGAGTTCTACGGCAAGGCCGAGATGGAGGCGAAGGGCATCCGCTCCAAGTGCGTGACGCTGCTGGTCGACGGCCCGGCGGACGCCGATCCCTGGGGCCGCGAGGCCCTGTACACGCCGGAGGGCGTGCGCGTGGGCCGTCTGACCTCGGGCGGGTATTCCGTGGCCTTCGGCAAGTCCATCGGCATGGGCTACGTGAAGCCGGAGTTGGCTGTGGAGGGCACGAAGCTTAAGGTCAGGATGTTCGACCAGCTTTGGGATGCGGAGATCACGTGCGACAGCCCCTACGATCCGAAGAACGAGACGATCCGCAAGGACGTCTGACCCCTGACACCCGTGCCGGGCGGCTCCTCCGCCCGGCGCTGATCCTCGTGCTGGCCGTCGCCCTTCTGGCGGCGGCCTTTTCCGCGAGGAACCCGGCGACCCGCGCCGCCGAGGGCTATGCCCGCGACATCGCCATGGCCAGCGCGGGCACCTACCTGACGCTCCGGACGCTGAACGCCTTCCTGTCGACGGCGCAGGAACTGGAGGTTGGCGGCAGCTTTGTCGTGCAGGGCAGCGCGCAGCCGCTGAAATGGCTCGAGCCGGTGGACGACACGGTGGAGCGCATCGCGCAGGTGGTGTTCTTCGTCATGGTGGCGACGGGCGCGCTGTCGGTGGCGCTGGCGCCCGCGTCGGGCCTGGGCTGGGCGGTGCTGGCGGGCGCGGCGCTCTTGGCGCTGGTCACGGCGGGGCGCGGCCGGGGCGGGCACGTGGCGCGGCGGATGGGGCTCTACGGCACCTTCCTCGCGCTGGCCCTGCCGGGGGCGTTCCTCCTGTCGGCGCTGCTGGCGGACCGCATGACGGAGGAGGTCTGGGCCCGTCACAGCGCCATCGTCGAAGAGATCACCGCGCAGGTCGATCCTGCCGTTGCCGTGCCCTCGGAGGGGAGCGGCGTCATGGGTGCGCTGCAGGGCGCGCGGATGGAGTTCGAGCGCTATTCCTCCATGGCGGGCGCGCTCTACGACCGTTCGGACGCGCTGGTGCAGAGCCTGATCGCGCTGCTGGCGGTGTTCCTGTTCAAGGTACTGGTCCTGCCGCTGCTGATCCTCGCGGGGGCGTGGATCGGCCTGAGGGCGCTCGACGGGCGGTGACTTGCCATTCCGGGCGGGTCGGTTAGGTGTCTGGGATCATCCAAGCGAAGGGGAGGCCGCAGCATGGCATTCAGGGTTTACCTGTCGGGCGAGATCCACACCGACTGGCGCGACCGCATCCGCGACGGCGCGGCGGGTCTGGGCATCGATTTCGACGGTCCGGTGACGGATCACGGCAACAGCGACGATTGCGGGGTGGCGATCCTCGGGGCGGAGGACGACAAGTTCTGGCACGACCACAAGGGCGCCAAGCTGAACGCGATCCGCACCCGCAAGGGCATCGCGGAGGCCGACGTGGTCGTGGTGCGCTTCGGCGAGAAGTACAAGCAGTGGAACGCGGCCTTCGACGCGGGCTATGCCGCGGCGCTGGGCAAGTCGCTGATCATCCTGCAGCCGGAAGAGCACGACCACGCCCTGAAGGAGGTCGACGCCGCGGCGCTGGCCGTCGCCCGCACGCCGGAGCAGGTGGTGCAGCTTCTCGCCTACGTCATCACCGGCACGCTGCCGGGCTGACGGGGGGGGGCGGCGCGGAGCCCCGCCCTACTTGAGGTCGCGCTGGTCCTGCGTGGGTGCATCGGCCAACGACTCCGCTGTCTGGCCAGGCGCAGGGCGGCGCACAGCCCCGCCCTGCATGGGGCCGGAAACCGGCGCCACGCATCGGCCCGAGCGGGCCGGTGCATACCCTCCAAGCGGCGCGACACCCCGTAGCGCGGGGCTTTGCGCCGCGTCCCTCGCGCGTCAGCCCTCGCGCGCGGGGATATTCATGCCGCGCTGCACCGCCGGGCGTTCGTAGAAGCGCCTGACGTAGGCCACGCAGTTGGGGTGATCCTCCCAGCCCACCACGTCGCGCGCGCCGTAGAACTCGAGCGCGTTCAGCCACGGGCAGAGCGCGATGTCGGCCACGGAATACGGTCCGGCGATCCAGTCCCGGCCCTCCAGCGCCCCTTCGACCACGCCCAGAAGCCGCCGCGCCTCGTTCACGTAACGGGTGCGCGGCAGCGGGTCCTTCACGTCCTTCCCCGCGAACTTCCAGAAGAAGCCCAGCTGCCCGAACATCGGGCCGACGCCGCCCATCTGGAACATCAGCCATTGGGTGATCTTGTGCCGCTCCGTCGCGGTGTCGCCCAGGAGCATCCCGGCCTTTTCGCCGAGGTAGAGCAGGATGGCGCCGGATTCGAACAGCTCCAGCGGCGCGCCGTCCGGGCCGTTCGGGTCGATGATCGCGGGGATCTTGTTGTTGGGGTTGAGCGCGAGGAACTCCGGGCTCTTCACGTCCTTGTCCGCCAGGGTGATCTTGTGGACCTCGTAGGGCAGGCCGGTTTCCTCCAGCATGATCGAGGCCTTCACGCCGTTGGGCGTCGGGAAGGAATAAAGCTGGATGCGGTCGGGGTGCGTCGCGGGCCAGCGGCGCGAGATCGGATGGTCGGCAAGAGCGGTCATGAAGCGTGTCCCGGTTGATGAAGATCGTCCGGGCGACCCTAGCCCGGCATTTCCCGCTTTCCCAGCCGATCCGCCGTGACATAATCCGGTTTGTGAGAAAACACCCCGCAGGACATGCGAAAACGCATGCCGGCGCTCTGACGGAATGGGACAATGATTAAGGAATTCAAGGACTTCATCGCCAAGGGCAATGTCATGGACATGGCCGTGGGCATCATCATCGGCGCGGCCTTCACGGCCATCGTGCAGTCGCTGGTGGGCGATATCATCAACCCGATCATCGCGCTGTTCACCGGCGGCATCGATTTTTCGGGCTGGTTCTACGCGCTCGACGGCAACGAATACGCCTCGCTCACCGCGGCAACGGAGGCAGGCGCCCCGGTCTTTGCCATCGGCAAGTTCATCATGGCGGTCATCAACTTCTTCATCATCGCCTTCGTGGTTTTCATGCTGGTGAAGATGGTCAACCGCGCCAAGGCCGCCGCCATCCGCGAACGCGAGGAAGGCCAGCCGGCGGAGGCCACGCCCTCCGGCCCGACCGAGCTCGACGTGCTGCTGGAGATCCGCGACGCGCTGAAGCGCTGACGGCCAAGGCCGGGGCACTTGCGCGACGGGGCGGGATCTGCGATCCCCTCCGGGTCAGGTGCCCCCGCCCGCGGGGGAGAATCGGGAAGCCGGGGAAGAACCGGCGCGGGCCCGCCGCTGTGACGGGGACGGAAAGGACACAAGGCCACTGGGCGCCGCGCAGGCGTTCGGGAAGGCGTCCCTTCCGGAGGATCCGAAGCCAGAAGACCGGCCTGACGGCATGGCGGCCCCGCCTGGAGAGCGGGGGCGCGCAGGCCTTCGGGAGGTGTCCCCATGACAGGAACGGTGCAAAGCCGATCCCCTGCGCCGGTTGCGGCGCGCGTGTTTTCGGATGAGGAACGGCGGGCGCTCTACGACGTGATCGCCCACAGGCGGGACGTGCGGAACGAGTTCCTGCCCGACCCGGTGGACGAGGACGTGTTGCGGCGCATCCTGGGGGCGGCGCATGCCGCGCCCTCGGTGGGGCTGTCGCAGCCCTGGGATTTCATCCTGCTGCGCGATCCGGCGCGCCGGGCGCAGGTGCGGGCCGCGTTCACCCGCGCCAACAAGGCCGCGCAGGCGATGTTCCCGCCGGAGAAACGGTCGGCCTATGCCGCGCTGAAGCTGGAAGGCATCGAGAAGGCGCCCCTCAACATCTGCGTCACCTGCGACCGCACCCGCGGCGGGCCGGTGGTGCTGGGGCGCACCCACCAGCCGGAGACAGATCTCTATTCGACGGTCTGCGCCGTGCAGAACCTGTGGCTGGCGGCGCGGGCCGAAGGCATCGGCATAGGCTGGGTCAGCATCTTCGACGAGGCCGACCTGCGCCCGATCCTCGGCCTGCCCGCGCACGTCCGCGTGGTCGCATACCTCTGCATGGGCCACGTGAAAGAGCTGTTCGAAGGCCCGGAACTGGAGGCGCGCGGCTGGGCGCGGGCGCGGACGCTCGACGCGCATATCCGCGAGGAGGGCTGGTAAGGTCCTGCGCCGCCATGGCCGCCAAGACCCGCCACCGCGGGCCCTGCACACCGGGCGGGGCACCCGTTCGAAGGCCTGCGGCTTTGCTTCTTTGCTTCCGAAATACTCCGGAGGGGTTCGGGGAGGCAGAGCCTCCCCGACGGGTCGCCGTGCGCAGCACGGCGAAACCGTTCAGGCCGCCAGCGCCGCCGCGGGCGTGATCGCGTCCAGGCCCAGCGCCTCGCCCACCGGCGCATTGGTGATCCGGCCGGCGTGCACGTTCAGGCCGGCGGCCAGGTGCG